>CBCPMX010000099.1:0-70033 GCA_965120355.1 uncultured Oscillospiraceae bacterium | reverse complement strand
TTTTTTCATGCCTCCCGCATGGCGTCCACCAGGCGCACCAGGGTCTCTGCCTGCTGCGCTGTCAGCCCGTCGGTGTGGATGACCGGGGCCTGCTCCCGATCCGGGGAAGCGGCTGCGCTGCGGATGCTTCCCCACAGACAAAAGGGGCCGTGAAACGGAGGAATCCCTCCGTTTCACGGCCCAAAACCCGTTATTGCGCGTCCAGATACCCAGCGGCCTCCACACCGGCCAAATATCCGCTGCACAGGGCAAAGGTCAGCGCGGAAATGGTGCCCTCGATGTAGATCATCCCCACCGGGCCGGCCACCATGTCGCCTCTGGTGTTATCGCCCACGGCGTACAGGCCGGGCACCGGGCGGCCGCCCCGCAGGACATTCATATTCTCGTCAATGACAATGCCGCCAATGGCGTTTTCGTGGAACATCTTCAGCTTCACGGCGTAGTAGGGACCCTCGCCAATGGGACAGCGCTTGTTGGGATCGCTGTTATAGGCGTCTACGGCGGCCTGGAGCTTCTGGGCGGGAATGCCCATGGCCTCCGCCAGTGCCTCCAGGGTACTAGCCTTGCACATGGTGCCCCATTGGATTTCCGTCTCCAATTCCTCCCGCCAATTGGCATAGATGGCGTCCATGTCAATGCCAATTACATCGGGGGCGCGGCCCATGGACTCCTTTTCGGCCCGCTCCACAGCGGCTTCGTCCACCACATGCCAGACCATCCGGCCCGGTGTGTTTGCCAGAGGACTGACCACCGAGGGCACGCCGCCGTCGCTGAACCGGTCTCCGTTGCGGTCCACATCCACACCGTAGCGGTTGGCCCCGGCGGCGATAGACGCCGTACCGAAGGGGTGGCGCATGGGGCCGAACATACCGGCCCGGGCGTTGACATAGTCGATGTCTGCCCCCAGCTCCTCACACATGGTGATACCGTCGCCGGTGCAGGTGGCGCAGGTGAAGACGTGCACATCCTCGTCATTCGGGTCGTCGGAATAGAATGCGGGATTGAACTTTTTCATCAAGTCCTTGTTCCGGGAGAAAGCGCCAGCTGCCACAATACATGCCTCGCAGCTGATCTCCACATCTCCGCCGGGATCTCTGGCCAGAACCTTGGTAACCCGCCCCGTGCTGTCGGTCACCAGTTTGACCGCCTGTGTCCGATAGAGCACCTCGCCGCCGTTTTTCAGCAAAATCTCCAGCAGCTTACTCACCATGTACCAACCGGTGCCGCCGGGGCCGATGGTGGTATCGATGCGCTTATGGTTGTAAGGCCAGTCGTAATTGCAGACCAGGCCATAGCCGCCGAAGGGCTGCGGGCCGAAGGTAAAATCCTTGCCCAGGTCGTGCTCGTCAATGAGCCAGTTGATGAAGTCCGCGTCCGCGTCCAGCATCCGGCGAACCAGCTTGCCATTGACATGCCCCTCGGTCTGGCGCATAAATTCGGTGTAGACATCGTCTCTGGGGTCAGTCATGCCGGCCGCCTCGTGCCATCTGGACCAATGGCTGCGGAATACATGGGCGTACCAGGCGGAGCCGCCGGCCTCTTTGTTTTTCTCCAGCACCAGCACCTGCTTACCCAGAGATGCAGCCCGCGCTGCCGCCGCCATGCCGGAGGCGCCGCCGCCAATGACCAGCACCTGGCACCGCTTGTGAATCGTCCCGTGAGGCACAGGGACCGCCGGCACATCCGGGTCAGAAATTACATCGTTGTGGCAGACCTCGGCGCAGTGGCCGCAGCCGATACACTTGTCCGGGTCGATCCAATACTTGCTGCCCTTGAAGCGAATGGCGCCCACGGGGCACTCCACCCGGCACCGGTGGCAGCAGCTGCAAAGACTCTGTTCAATCTGATATGCCATTTGAAACTCTCCTTTTACGCAATCCAAATCCGTTTTGAACAGGCAAACAAAACACCGGCAAGCGCCGTGGGACAAAGGTTCCGCGGCATCCACAATGATTGGGGTAACCCTCCGTCCACGGCGAAGACGGTGCGTGTAGGCCTTTTTGTCTGCTCCTATCCTATCACTGCCCCGCGCTGCCGGCAACGCCCATAATTGCAGTTATCTTATCAAAAACTGCGCCTTTCCCGTAAAAAATCCGCCGCACGGAAGCATTCGCTTCCGCGCGGCGGCTGGGTGTTAATACAGATAATCGCCAAACCCCTTGCTGGACGGGTAGATATAAATATCTTCAAATTCGCTGCAGCCGGGAGAATAGGTGTGTTCCTCATCCAGTTTTTCATACGGTTCCGGGGCCGGGACCGTGTCCTGGACTGTCTGCACAATGCTCACATCGTTATGCGCCGCGCGCAGATCGGAAATGCCGCTGCGGGGTGGCCCGGAGCAGTTGCCCACCTGCAGCGTGCCGTCCAGATAGCCACGGAACCGATCCTGCGCCCAGTTGGTGGCATCGTAGGCATCCGCCAGATCGGGACAGACCTGCTCATGGAACCACCACCAGCGCCCATCGCGGTAGACAAAGTCGGAACCGTACCGCTCCCAGAGCCAACCGCCGGACCGGCCGCCGTTGCGGCCATTGACGCCCATCATGGTTCCAGGCGTCATATAATAGCTGCGGGCAGATTTTCCATCGTCTGCCACCTCAATGACGGGAGAAGCCAGCACATGACATGACTGGCCAAAAGTGCCGTGGTCGTTGTGTCCGTAGAGATTCAGCTTGCCGAATTTCTCCTCCATAGTCTGAGGCCGGTCGTGCCGCTCGGCGCTGCCCTTGTCAAAGGGCATTCCGCCGTCTCCGGGGTCCATACCGCCGTCGGGGGCGCCGCCGCCAAAGGGGGATGCGGACAAGGGCTTGCCAAAATGCGCCGGCACCAATTCCTGAAAGCCCATCATCCGGCCAAACGTATGGCCAAAGGTGGAGTTGTCTGAGCGGAGCCAGAATGTGCCGTATTCCTCGCGGCCGTAATTCATGCCATGCAGATATGCGTGGCGGGCCTTGAATTCCTCCACCTTTTGGCCGGCCACCACGTTGGCCACCCGCTGATGGAACGAAAGATTCTGATTCATAACAATGCCTCCCCTTACCAGATGCGCTCGTAAAACTTCTTGCCGACCTTGCCGTTGGGACCATAGCCCTCGTCTTCGTCATAGAACTTGAAGGGCTTGGGCATGTCGTAGAACAGATATTCCCAGCCGTACTGATTGTCGTAGACCTCTTTGCGAATGGTGGGTTCACCGAAGTCCTTCGTGCTGGGATCGTTGGGATCCGTAATCACCGTGGGCACGTCATTGTAATTCTTGCCGCTCTCAATCGAAAAGTCATGCTGCTGAACCAAATGCCAAATCTTCCACTGGCCGTTTTCCCGCACCAGCTCGATCAGCAAAATGGCGTATTCCGTGAAGCAGTCGCCAGAGCCGTCGGGATGGCCCTTCCCGCTCATGCCCAGGTCATAACACAAATACCGGGCAGTTTGATCGTCTACGGAGATGTAGAGCAGCGGCGTGGTGCACGAGTGCATCCGCGTCATGCCCATGCCCAGATCCGCCTGGGTATACCCCGCCTCAGGCCGGGCTTTCTGAAACTCCTCCAGCGTTGCCTGCTCTCTGGCCTCGTATTCGTCCACCAGATGGCGGCGCACTTCGTCAATGCCCACAAAAAAGCCGATGTTCGTGGCAAAGGAAGCGTCTTTGGTGTGCGCGGGTTCCTTGACCCACAACTCGTCAATGGCCCGGCGGGTCTCGCCGTTGCCCCAATACAGGACAAACCGGCCAATCATGTCCTGGATGACTTCCTTGTCCCAGGCGTGGAACACCATCTCTTCGTCTGTGAATTCCCGCTTGTATTCCTTAAAGGTTTCCATACTTTCGCCTCCCCTCAAATTCCGTAGCTGAAGGTCTCGCCAAAGGTGGCATAGGGCACCGGGCAGGGCGGAGACTGCGTTTTGGGCCGGTCTGCCCGGAAAGTCTGCATCAGCACCGCCGGCACATTGGGTTCCGGCAGCCGGAAATCCTCCATGGGCGCAAACCCGGCCACAGGTTCAAACACCTTCGGCTCTTCACAGAATCCCACGCCGCACTGGCAGTAGATGTTATACAGCAGCTGCATGTGCCAGATCTTCCACTGACCGTCCTCCATGAGGAAGTCCACAGCGGCCCAGCCAAACGTCCAGTAGGCCACGGGTCCACAACCCTCCAGCTTGGACTCGGAGCCACGGATATTCCAAATGCCCTTGGCCGTCTGGCCGTCATCGGCGATTTCAATCACCTGGGACTCAAAGGGCAGATAGGTCATCATGCCGACACCAAACACTTCTTCCTCGCTCTTATCTCCCAGCTCTGCCGGGAACATCTGCTGGATCAGCCGGGAGGACAACCTGATTTCCTCCTTCAGCGCTGCGTAGTAGCCCCGAACGGCCTCCGCTCCCTGATACCAGCCGTTGTTCAGGCCCAGGCACACATCTTCCCGGCGGCTGAAATACCGGTCATAGACTTCGCCCTCCTGCTTGACCGCATAGTCATGGGAGATCCGGCCCATGATGTTGCGCAGCTCCCGCCGCCACTCCAGACGGCACAGAAGCTCTTGTGCGGTAAAGTTCGCCATGTCATTGCTCCTTTCTGCTGCAAATAGTACCTGCATTTTAACATATTCCAGTCCGGCTCACAATAGTTTGGATACGAAATATCAAATATTGAATCCCATGTTATAATTTGAATGTCCCGGTGCGGCAGGCTGTGCCCTGACTTTTTCCAGCCGTTTCCGTCCAAACGCTCCCACATTCCACGCTTATAAATTGCATCCTCTTGCATTCCCATAGGGAACATGTTATAATCATTGCAGCGGCGTAATGGAATTTGTCGTTCTTTTTTCTTTTTTCGCAAAACGATACAAGCATCCAAATCCTTCGGCCGCAGTACAAAGGAGTTGAATCCCGACATGGACGAACCCCCGCGACGGGTTATGCAATCCAGCATCCCCCGATCGGCCCGGATAGCCGTCTGCATTGTCCCCCCTGTGCCGGCATCGCCCGGCATCAATCTCAGCCGCACTCGTGTGCGCAGTGAACTGTTTTTTCCCTCTATTCCGGCCCCGCCTGGGGCAGGATATGTTTGGCCGCCTGCCGTGCAGCTCCAAGCTGTTTTGCCTGTTTGGCTATCGCCGCTGTTTCAGCTGCGATGCTGAATTGGTGTGCGCCGTTTTTTCTATTTTTTAGGAGGGAATCTAAAGTTCTATGTCAAATCACATACCATCCATTCTTATGATCGTTCTGCTGGTCATCCTGTCCGCCTATTTTTCGGCAACGGAGACTGCCTTCTCCTCTCTGAACCGCACACGAATCAAGGCCATGGCCGAGCAAGGCAACCACCGCGCCGCATTAGTATTGCAGCTATCTGACCGGTATGACCAGCTGCTGTCTACCATTCTGGTAGGCAATAATATTGTCAATATCTCTGCCGCTTCTATTGGCACTGTCCTGTTCACCCGGATCCTGGGCGACATCGGCGCCACAGTTTCTACCGTGGTCATTACTGTTGTCGTGCTGATTTTCGGTGAAATCTCCCCAAAGAGCATGGCCAAAGAGACGCCGGAAAAGTTTGCCATGTTTTCCGCGCCCATTCTCCGAGTGCTCATCGTCATTCTGACCCCTGTTAATTTCCTCTTTTCCGCCTGGAAATCGCTGCTGTCCAAAGTCATCAAAGTCAGCGACGACCGGACCCCCAGCCACGAAGAGCTGCTGACCCTGGTGGAAGAGGTCGAGCAGGAGGGCGGCATTGACGAGATGGAGAGTGAATTGCTGCGCAGTGCCATTGAGTTTAACGACATGGAGGCAGTGGACATTTTGACACCCCGCGTCGATGTAGAGGGCATCCCTCTGGACGCCACCAAAGAGGAAATTGCCAACGCTTTCACCCAAAGCGGATATTCCCGGCTTCCCGTCTACGACGGCACCATCGACCGTATTGTGGGCTTTATCCACATGAAGGACTTCTTTGAAGGTCCGCATATTACCGAAAAACCCCTGGAAGCGATTATGACCACACCGCTGTTCGTTCCGCCAAGCACCAAAATCGACGATCTTCTGCGGATGCTGCAGAAGACCAAATCCCATATTGCCGTGGTCTCTGACGAATATGGCGGCACTTTAGGCATCATCACCATGGAAGACATCCTGGAGGAATTGGTGGGCGAGATCTGGGACGAGCATGATGAAGTGGTGGAAGAGTTTACACAGCTGGATGAACATACATACAAAGTGCTGTGCAGCACCGATCTGGATGAATTTTTCGAATTTTTTGGCCTGCCGGAAGATTCAGAGACCGATTCCGCTTCCGTCAGCGGCTGGGTAATGGAGCAGATGGGCAAGGTCCCCAATGAGGGTGACAGCTTTACGTATCAGAACTTGTCTATCACCGTTACGTCCACCGATTTTCAGCGTGTGCTTGAAATTCGGGTAACCATACAGGCGCCGGAAGAAGAGCCGGCGTCCGAAAAATAATTCAGGCCGCTTATACTTTTAAAATCAATGCGCCGCAGAACCTGGGTTCTGCGGCGCAAATGCGTTCTGAGCGCTTTTTCCCTCTGTTCCAACGCCAGCCGCTTCCTCCTGTCCGGCTCCGGGAACCCCTCACAGAACCCCACCCCAGCGCATATCCTGCATTGACATTCTCCTATCTGACTACTATAATAAAATCACTTTATTTTACTACCTTATGAAACACTGATCCATTCAGTGATTTTCTGATGAAAAAGAGAAAAAGAGCCGGCATCCGCCGGTTGGAGGAAGCTATGCGCATTGTGATTAAAATCGGGACCTCTACCCTGGCCCACGCCACCGGGCAGCTGAATATCCGGCGAGTAGAGCAGCTTTGCAAAGTCCTCAGCGACTTGAAAAACGCTGGACATCAGCTGCTTCTGGTGTCCTCCGGGGCCATTGGCATGGGCTGCGGCAAGCTGGGGCTGTCGCAGCGGCCCGAGGATATGCCCACCAAACAGGCAGCTGCCGCCGTAGGCCAGTGTGAACTCATGTACGTCTATGACAAGCTGTTTTCCGAGTTCCACCACGTAGTGGCCCAGGTTCTGCTGTCAGCGGACGACATTCTGGATACGCAACGTTCCGCCAATGTCCAGAACACGCTGACGCGGCTGCTGTCCCTGCGAGTTCTGCCCATTATCAACGAAAATGATGCAGTGTCTACCGAAGAAATTGGCGTAGCCACTACCATCGGTGAGAATGACACGCTGTCCGCCATTGTGGCGCAGCTGGTGGAGGCAGATCTCCTGATTCTGCTCAGCGACATCAACGGCTTATACACCGCCGATCCCCGCTCCGATCCAGACGCCCGCCTAATCCCCACGGTTGAGACTATCACGCCGGAAATTCTGGCTCTGGCCGGCGGCAAAGGCTCCGCCCTGGGCACCGGCGGCATGATCACCAAGCTGAAAGCCGCACAGATCTGCATGGACGCAGGCTGCGACATGATCATCGCCAACGGGACCCGTCCCATGGATTTGTATGGTATCGCCGAAGGCGAACCCATCGGCACCCGCTTCCGGGCGCCACGGAGCCGGGTCAATCCATCTCTTCAGGAGGAAACGCCATGACGACACAGGAACTTTTACAGGCGGCAGGGATCGCCAAAACGGCAGTCGGCACTGCCGGCACACATCAGAAAAATGTAGCGCTGCTGGCCATGGCCAGCCGGCTGGAGTCGGCCATGCCTGCCATTCTGGCCGCCAACAAACAGGATCTGGATGCCGCCAGAGACGTCATTTCTCCGGTCATGCTGGACCGGTTGGCCCTGTCCGAAGCCCGGATCCACGACATGGCCGAGGGCATCCGCCAAGTGGCGGCGTTGCCGGACCCGGTCGGTCAGGTGCTGGAACGGGTAGAGCGGCCCAACGGTCTGGTCATCGAAAAGACTGCCGTACCCATGGGCGTGGTGGCGATCATCTATGAGAGCCGCCCCAATGTCACCTCAGACGCGGCGGCGCTGGCACTGAAAAGCGGCAACGTCTGCGTACTCCGGGGCGGAAAAGAGGCCAACCGCAGTGCCGCGGCCATTGTGGCCGCCTTGCGGCAGGGCCTGACGGATGCCGGCCTGCCGGCGGACGCCGTTTGCCTGGTCACTGACACCTCCCGCCGCAGCGCCACAGAGCTGATGACCGCAAACGGTCTGGTGGATCTGCTGATACCCCGGGGCGGCGCCGGTCTGATCCGGGCCTGCGTGGAGAACGCGACGGTCAATTGCATCCAGACCGGCACCGGCATCTGCCACGTCTATGTGGATCAGGCAGCAGACCTGGACATGGCCCTGCGCATCATTGAAAACGCGAAAACCAGCCGTCCCTCCGTCTGCAATGCCGAGGAGGTCTGCCTGGTGCACCGGGAAATCGCCGGAACGTTTCTTCCACGGCTCAAAGCACTGCTGGTGGACGGCAGGCAGGCGGCGGGCCTGCAGCCCGTAGAACTGCGGCTGGACCCGCAAGCCGCCGCCGTCATTGACGGCACGCCTGCCGGGCCGGAAGATTTCGACACAGAATTTCTGGATTACATTCTGGCCGTCCGGGTGGTAGATCATCTGGAAGCGGCTGTGGCGCACATTGCCGCCCACTCCACCGGCCACAGCGACTGCATCGTCACCGGCGACGCCGCGGCGGCAGAAACCTTCATCCGCACCGTGGACAGCGCAGCCGTCTATTGGAACGCCTCTACCCGCTTCACTGACGGCGGAGAATTCGGTCTGGGCTGTGAAATGGGGATCTCCACCCAGAAGCTCCATGCCAGAGGCCCCATGGGATTGCGGGAGCTGTGTACCTATAAATACATTGTGCGCGGCAACGGGCAGATTCGATAAACGGTGCGCCCTGCCGGTTATTTGCCGACAGGGCGGCCTGTGCAGTCTTCCGGGATGGCGTCCCGGAGCCATCGGACGGATTGCCGCAGCCCCGCTACCGTTTTGGTCTCCGACACAATGCGGCAGCGGTGTGCTTCTGCCAGAGCGAGGCAGTTGGACAAGTCCAGCCCTCGCGGACTGTTTGACGATAGGCTGCGGCAGCATGTGGGTTAAAATCACTGATATCCAAATTTCATCCAGATGGAGCGTGCAATAAATGCCATACCGCTCCGCAAGGGATCGAAAATATGGCACGTCAATGCGGCCCGCCTGGTATTCCGGCAGGTTCATATTCAACTCCAGAAACTGCAGCCCCAACGTACTGCAAAGTTGCTCAGCCTGGATGGGCTGCGTCGTTTCCAGCAAAACCGGCATTCCATTGTCCCGCATGGCTGTTTCTCCCGCGCCGGTGCGGCGCATATGCCGTTCCACTTCCGTCTGCCGCATCCCGCGGTTCCGGAATATATTTCCAATTCATAACATACCGTTTATACCATATCATATTTCAGATTGCAAGAGGCGATTCCCTGTGACATTGAATGAACTGCCCATTGGCAAGACGGCCATCATCCGTTCTGTGGGCGGAGAAGGGGCGCTGCGGCAGCACTTTCTGGACATGGGTCTGATTCCCAATGCGGCAGTAACCATGGTCAAAGCCGCGCCCATGGGCGACCCCATTGAGGTCCGTATCCACAGCTATGAACTGACCCTCCGCCGGGAAGAGGCTGAAAGAATTCTAATTCGCCCCGGCTCCCCGGCCAGCGGCAGCCGTTCCGATCTCCGCCCCCTTCAACGCTGCCCCATTGCGCCGTCAGGCGACCCACTTCCGGACGATGCGCCCCTGTCCTTTGCTCTGGTGGGCAATCAGAACAGCGGCAAGACCACTCTATTCAACCAGCTCACCGGCGCCAGCCAACATGTAGGCAATTTCCCCGGCGTGACCGTAGAGCGTAAGGACGGTACCATCCGCGGCCACAACGAGGCCATCGTCACCGATTTGCCTGGAATCTATTCCCTGTCTCCCTATTCCAGCGAAGAACTGGTTACCCGACGTTTCGTCCTGGACGAGCATCCAGACGGCATTATCAACATCGTTGATGCCACCAATCTGGAGCGGAACCTGGGCCTGACCATACAGCTCATGGCGCTGGATGTGCCCATGGTCGTGGCGCTGAACATGATGGACGAAGTGCGGGACAACGGGGGCGCCATCGATGTCCGGGAGATGGAATCTCTGCTGGGCGTACCGGTTGTTCCCATTTCCGCCGCCAAAAACGAAGGGGTGGACGAGCTGGTCCGCCGCGCACTCCACACCGCAAAAACCCGCCAGCGGCCCGGGCGGCGGGAACTGTGCGGCTATGGCGAAGGCAACGACACGATCTGCCGCTGTCTGTCTGAAATTCTGCGCCTGATTGAGGCCCCTGCCAAAACCGCCGGCATCCCCATCCGCTTTGCCGCCGGCAAGCTGGCAGAGGGGGATCCGCTGGTGCTGGAGCAGCTGCATCTGGATCCGCTCCAACAGGCAAAATTGGACGGCGCCATCCGTCAGATGGAAGAAGCGCAGGGGATGGATCGGGCCGCTGTCATGGCAGAGACGCGCTTTGACCTCATTGAACGGATCTGCCAGGCCTCCACGGTCAAGCCGCAACATAGCAAATCCCACGACCGCAGCGCCAAAATCGACCGCATCCTGACAGGCCGCTTCACCGCAATCCCAGCCTTCATTCTCATCATGGCAGCAGTGTTTTGGCTCACCTTCCACGTTATCGGCGCTGGGTTGTCCAGCGTGCTGGAGCTGGCCATCGACGGATTGTGTCAGGCCGTCACAGCCCTGATGGAAGCAGGCCATGTCAATGCAGTTCTCCAATCGCTGGTCATCGACGGCATTTTCAACGGCGTCGGAACTGTTCTCAGTTTTTTGCCCATCATTGTGACGTTATTCTTTTTCCTATCGCTGCTGGAGGACAGTGGTTATATGGCACGAGTGGCCTTTGTGCTGGACAGGCCCCTGCGCAAACTGGGCCTGTCCGGCAGGAGCATCGTCCCCATGCTGGTGGGCTTTGGCTGCACGGTGCCCGGCGTCATGGCCACGCGGACACTGGCGTCGGAACGGGATCGAAAAATGACGATCCTGCTGACACCCTTCATGAGCTGCTCCGCCAAACTGCCCATCTATGCCTTTTTCACAGCGGCCTTCTTCCCGGACTACAGCGCGCTGGTCATCGTTGGCCTGTATGTCCTGGGCATTCTGATAGGTATTGCCATGGCGCTGCTGATGAAGCACACAGCGTTTCAGGGGGAGGCTGCACCTTTTGTCATGGAGCTCCCCAATTATCGGATGCCAGGAGCCAAAAACGTTCTGCAGCTATTGTGGGAAAAGTCCAAGGACTTCTTACAGCGGGCCTTCACCGTTATTTTCCTGGCCACGATTGTGATCTGGTTCCTACAGACCTTTGACCCACAACTGCATCTGGTCACGGACTCCCAAAACAGCATTCTGGCTGTGGTTGCCGGTTGGATCGCCCCCATTTTCAAACCGCTTGGCTTTGGCGACTGGCGGATCTCAACCGCTCTGATCACAGGCTTTATGGCCAAGGAAAGCGTCGTGTCCACCCTCTCCATCCTCTATGGTTCTGTAGAGGTGTTGACGGCGGCCCTGTCTCCGGCGTCAGCAGCGGGATTGCTGGTGTTCTGCCTGCTGTACACGCCCTGTGTGGCAGCTGTGACTTCCATCCGGCGGGAACTGGGCGGCAAATGGGCCCTGGGCGTCATTGTGGGGCAGTGTATCATTGCATGGTTGGCCGCTTTTTTCCTGCGTGCGATCTGTATCCTGTTTGGGCTCCTCTAAGCCCTGCTTGCGTATTGGCACTGCTGGCAGGAACTTGCCTTTGTCACACAAATCCCAATGCCGCTGCAATACTTGGTGTATTGCAGCGGCATTGCAGTCCTGTGGACACCGAATCGCTGCAAAGTCTGCAAATCTTTTTCATGTCATACCGCGGATACACCGCCTGTGTCAGAAGTTCCGTTCCAAATGGAGTTTGTCTATTTTCAGGGAATTCCCGCGCCGCCTCACAGATCCTCTTCTGTGGGGCGGCGCACCGCTTTATGCCAACAGATCGCAGACCACGTCCCGCAGCTGGCATGGCATCACGGCGTTCCGGATCAACGCCGTCAGCAATTCCAGGATCCGAGATCCCACAGGCGTAATATTCCGGCACTGACACCGGTCCTCCTCACCGTTCCGCAACAGCACTACCTCGATGCCGTAGTTGTCCGCTGCCATCGCCTCCATCGGTTCGCTGAGCAAGTAATATTCCAGCCGTCCATCAGCTGGATTAGAAAGTTCTTTCGTTGCAAACAGGAATTTATTCATTTCGCTTTTCCTCCTTATTTTTACTTCCCTACATTGTTTTTCAATGTAAGCGCGTTCCAGTGTACACCCTATTTTTCGACATCGCAAGTATGTATATTCGACAAAATTAGACAACACGATTTGTATATTTCATCCAAATTACAGGAACTCCATTGGTTTTATGGAAAGAAAGTTGGATTTTCTCTCGATTTTGCTGCGAAATTTGTCGAAAACTTATGACAACCCAGATTTGTGGGATCTCCAAAATCTGTGGCTTGCGCACCGCCCGTCCGCTGTGGTACGATCCAAGCGCAGAGCAAAGACGCTTCGCAATCCCAATCCATACATACCAGGAGGGACCCCATGCGCAGAGTTTGGCACAAACTCCGGCAAATGACACCGCTGACCTACAGGATTCTGCAATCCGGTCTGCAGCTTGCAGCGGCGCTGCTGTTTGCGGCGGTCCTGCTGCTCTGGCGGTCCGGCGGTTTCAGCGTACATACGGTCACAGCCTTCCGCCACGCAGTGTCATTAAACTACGCGGCATTGACGGTACTGTTCCTGACGGCCGTCGCTTCCGCCTTTGTGGAAGAGCACAGCTGACAATAAAACTGCCCGCCCCGCTTTGCAGATCTGCAAAGCGGGGCGGGCAGTTTCTTTCTGGTTTCTTTCTAGCTTTCGACGGATCTTATGCCATCCATGGTTCCCAACGGCGCAGCGTACTGCACTGTAACAGGAGATTCCAATACCGGTACCGAGCGTCACGAACCCGGCGGAACAGGTAGGAAAAGACCTCCATAGCAGCGGCATATTTGTCCATCATGCAGACAACCTTTCCCTCTGCGGAGCGAGGCATCTCCGGAGTCACCGGCCACATGTGGTTGCGGATAATATCCTGCTCTTTTTCTGTCAGCGGAAACTCGGCGCTGGCATGGCGCAGGGCGATGGCAGGATGCTGCGTGGCGTGATCCATGCCCCGCATCTGCATCTGATGCCAATCGTACAAAAATAAATCATGAAGCATGGCGCCTCGAGCCGCCTCATCGGCGTGGAGGCCAAAGCGGCGGCAGAAGCCGTAAGTGTACCAGGCCACACGATAGCAGTGCAAATACGTCGAAGTGTCTCCGTGTTGGGTAAAACAGCGCATCTCCCGCACACGGGCGTTGGCGCAGATGGGTTCCAGTACCTGCTGCAGTTCCTGCTCCCGGCGCAGCTTGCGCTGCTTATGCGTTTCTTTCATGGAATTCCTCCAAACAGTTTCCCCCAGAAAGCGCCAAAAAGCGCCGGGGAAGCTGGATTTTAATCTGCTCGGGCCAAGCATATGCTGGCAGCTGACTCGGCCGCATTGCCCGGGCTTTGCAAACAAATGCACAGTCTCAGATGCCGCCAGACAGCGGAATTCTGAAACAACGGCAGTATAAGCTATTTTTTACGATCCGTCAAGCGTTTTTTCACACTTCACAAAGTTTCCACAAATTCCACAAACGCTTCTTTGCAAAACATCAGGTTCACTGCATCGAGAAACCCATTGGCACTGAGGTGGCGCGGCAGCCCCAACGCCTGCATCACCTGCGCCCGCCGGGCAGCGCTGTTGGCCGTTCCAGACAGGCCCAGGGCATACAGGTCTGCCTTGGTGAGTTCCGGGGTGCGATGTGCCGTGGTCTCTCCTTCAAAATCCGCCCCGGCATCTCGCAATGCTTTGAGAATCACCTCCGGCGTCATGCCCTCCACGCCCAGCAGGCCCTCCTTGCCGGGCTGCCGCTTCCGCCGCTCCTTGCCGGGAATATCCGGGATATAGGCGTGCAGAACGCCTTGCTTCGGCAGCGCCCCTTTGAGATAGTTCCGAATCACAAATCCAGCCCCGTCGGAATCGGTAAAGATAATGAGCCCCCGTTTTTCCGCTGCCAGCCGCAGTAGGGCCAGCAGTTCTTTGTCGTGCATAACGCCGAAGCCGGAGGTCTCAAATACCGGCGCATCCACCAGCTGCTTCAGCGTATTTTTGTCATAGCGGCCCTCCACGACGATGGCCTGCCGGATTCTAACCACGGCCTGCCTCCAGAGCCAGCGTCATGAGCAGCAGCTCCACCAGCCGTTCACCGTCATCATAGGAGGTTTTCAGCCGGTAATCCGTCTCGGCAGCGGCCACCACGGCCATATTGCACCACTGGTCGGTAAACTTGCGGGCTGCGGACATGGTCAGGCGGGCTGCGTAGTCGCCGATTCCACACAGCTTCATCAGTTCTCCCGCTCCCTTGCCTGCCGCCATCAGCACTCTGGCGCTGCGCAGGCGGCGCAGCTGGCTGCCGATGACGGCACAGACCATGATAGGCTCCTGCTGCAGCTTAAAGATATCACGCAGCTTCTGCACCGCCACGTCGAATTTCTTGTTGGCCATGGCGTTGGTAATATCAAAGACCTGGGCGTCCAGCACCGGATCCACCATAGCGTCGATATCTGCGCGAGAGATTTGCACCCCGGAAGCATAGGCAGCCACCTTATCAATCTCCGAACCCATGGTAGTCATGGAGCCCCCGGTGAGAAAGACCAGGTAGCGGCACAAATCGTCATCAATGGCCTTGCCGGCGGCTTTAAACCGGCGGCGGGTCCAGTCGGCCAGCAGCGTCTCTGACTGCTTCGCAAATTCCACCACCTGCCCATATTCCCGGATGGCAGCCGTAAGCTTTCTCTGCCGCCCGTCCGGCCGGTATTCCACAGTGTCAAATACGAATACCAGGCAGCAGTAATCCGGCAGATCGCTAAAAATCTCCACCAGCCGCGACCGGTCGCTCTCCGGCGCTTTGAAAAGGTCGTAGTCCACCACTTCCACCAGCGTCTTGTCCGCCATCATCGGCAGCATCTCCACGGCGCTTTGCAGCTCATTCAGATCCATGCCCTTGCCATCGAACCGGTGGTAGTTGAATTCCTCCACGGGGCCGGACACCAGCTTTTTCCGCAGCTGCCCCAGATAGTACTCCCGCAGATATGCCTCTTGCCCATAAAGCAGGTAAAGGCGGGCAAAGCTCCCGGTTTTCAAAGCCGATTTCAGGGCACTCAACCCGGCGGCATGATCTGTATTCTTTTTTGCCATGGACAGTTACCTCCTGATTGTGACGGTACCGCACTCATCGGTGCGGTAGATCTGCGCGCCGGCAGCGGTGAGCCGGTCCAAAGTCTCCTGCGTGGGATGGCCATAGTGGTTGTCTGCGCCGACAGAAATTACAGCCAGCTCCGGCCGGACAGTCTCCAGCAATGTCTCCCCCGTGGCGTATTTGGAACCATGGTGTCCCACCACCAACAATTCAATATCCGGCAGCGAGTGGAGCCGCAGCAGCCTGGCCTCCGCGCTCAGATCCATGTCCCCGGTCACCAGGACGTCAAATTCGCCATAGGTGAACAGAGCGCTGAGACAGGCCTCATTGTCTCCCACAGTACTCACTGGCGCGAAAATCTGCAGCCCGCTTTCTCCAAAAATCAAAGTTGTATCCTCTGTCACAGCGTAGACCGGCACCTGATATTCCGCAGCGGCAGCCAGAATCTTCTGCCGGTTGCCGGAATCGTCCTCAATCTGCGGCACATACAACGCCGCCGTGGGGATGCGGCGCAAAAGCTCTGTCACCCCATTGCAATGATCCGAGTCAAAGTGCGTCAGCATCAGCACATCCAACTGCATCTGGCCATTGGCAGTCAGGAACTGAGCGGCAGTCTCCCCGGCATTGCCGTCACCGCCGCAGTCAATCATCACATTGACGCCCTCCGTATACAGCACAAGGCACTGTCCCTGTCCCACATCCAGGACGGAAAAAGAAAAGCCGGCAGAGGTGTAACTGACCGCGGACAGCAGCAGGCAGACACCTAACGTCAGTACCGCCGCACACAATGGCACCAGCGGCCGTTTCCGCGCCCGCTGCTTCTCCTTCACAAACAGCAGGATCAAAGCCAGAACATAGAGGAACGCCAACCAGGCCAGGATATACGGCGAGGAGACGCTGACCGATGCAAATGGCAGTTTCGCCATCAGCGCCGTTACCCACAGGAAATATCGCGCCGGCCACCCGCAAACCCACGCCAGCGCAGTTCCCAGCGGCCGCAGCACAACAGACAGCACCACCGCCGCCAGGCCAAGGGCAAAGCAGGCCGTAATCGACCAGAGCGCCACCAGATTGGTCAGGATGCTGACCAGCGAAACCGTCCCAAAATAATACGCCATCAGCGGCGTAGAAAAGACCAATGCGCCCAGAGACGTGGACAAAGACGCGGCCGCAGCATTCCGCAGGGATCTGCCCACCCGGACCAGGCGTTTTTGATGCGCCAGCAATTTTCTGGGCAGTGGTTCGCTGCTCAGACTGCTGTAGATCCGGGAAGCACACAGCAGGATTCCCGCCGTGGATGCAAAACTGAGCTGCGCGCCGGTGTTGACTGCAGCCCAGGGGTTCTGCAGCAGCATGACCACCGCGGCAACCCCCAGGGCAGTGGGCGCGTCATACTCCCGCTGCAGCAGCGCCGCGGACAGAACAATAATCTGCATAATGGATGCGCGGGTCACGCCAGGCGCATTGCCGATGATCAGCAGAAAACTCAGCACCACCGGAATGCCCACCAGCGCACGCCGTCGTTTTCTCCGGATCAGCAGGCTCAGGAAACCCACCAGGATGGAAACATGCATGCCGGAAATGGCCACAGCATGATAGTCTCCAGCCGTTTTCATATCGCTGACAGCCGCATCGGACAGCTCTCCCTTTTCCCCAGTAAGCAGGGCCAGCAGCAACGGCGCTGTGTCCTCCGGGAAAATTGCACGAATGCGTTCCTGCACGGCGTGGTTAATATAGGCCGGAAAATACCGCCAGCCGCCCGCACCATACTTCGTCACCATCTCATATCCATCGCCGTAGGCCACAAGAAAAACACCCTGGGTCTTTTGGTAGTCACTCTCCGCCGCATCCGCCGCCTGAACCCTTGCCGTCACACGCAGCATATCCCCAGGTTCCAGTTCCATTGCTTCTGCATCCAGATACAATGCCGCCTTGGCCTCTGTTTCGCCGTCAGACAGCCGCACCGTGACGGCACATCCGTAAGCAGTCTCCGAAGGATACTCGATCACCGTAGCCCAAAGCGTTCTGGCGTCACCGGTCAGCGTCTGCGCCGGAGCCAAAAACAGCCAGGAATAGATCTGCGTCCAGATCAGTCCCGCCGCCAGGCCGAAGCACACCAGCGTCATCCGCCGCAGAGTCATACGCCGCAGAGTCATACGCCGCAGCAGCACGGTCAACAGCCCCGCCAGCGCCAGCACGGCGCCGCAAATCAGCCCCACGCCTGCCGGCAAACCGCAAACCGAAAGCAGCACCCCAGCGCTGAACCCCAGCGCCGCCGTTGCCAGAACCCGCATATGTGCTCCCTCCCCGAGGGGGGCTGTCTGAACACGCCCGCTCCAATCCTGCGCACCATCCAGGCACCCCTGACAAAGTATCCCCATTATACAGGAAAATTGACTGATTTTAAAGATCATTTTCAAAGAAGCCGCAGGCTCTGCCCACGCAGCAGCAAAATACGCAGGAATTTTTTCAATGGAGACTTGACATTTTCGAAAAACTTCTGTATACTTATAGGGCTAAATCGGGGTGTGGCGAAGTTTGGTATCGCGCTTGGTTCGGGTTCAAGAGGCCCCGGGTTCGAATCCCGGCACTCCGACCATGTCGGAGCAAGCTATGTGTCGCTTGCTCCGACTTTTTTTATAATTTTATAAATCAGAGCGCGCCCACGCCGCTGCGCCGCCTTTTTAACCTCTAAACCAGCCCCGCTTCGCTGGGCTTCGGTTCAGTACCGGGCGCCGGTGCGCCTCAAGCCCTATTATTCCGCTCCTGCCATAAAACAGCCTGTAGTTTCCATGACTACAGGCTGTTTCTATGCCTATGGCCTTTTATAACCTCATATCATTGATAAAGCCGTATCAGCGCTGGTTCTCCGCAGCGATGTCAATTTCGTGTATCCCCTCCTTTTCCTCGCTTCTCTGTCCTTGCAAATCCGCATACGCTAAGTATGGAGGGTGATTCTATGGACCCATTTGAATTAACCATGTGCGTCACGGCGCTGGCCAATCTCCTTGCGCAGCATTTATCTGATGAGGACCTCAATCTTCTTGCCGCGCTGTTCACGCAATTGGGCGATACGCTCGCCACGATCTCTGCCCAGCGCGCACGTTTCGAAAAACACTCTGGCCAAAGTTCTTGACCCCCCTCCACCGCTTCCGCTGCCGGCAGGGCAATGAAGCTTCAACCGCCATGCCTCATATGGATTTTCCGCACCACTGACCGGGCAAGGCATTCCTCGTTCAGGCGCGCCAAACCGCTCCGCCCCTTTTTTCTGAAAAATGCACAGCATCATCGCTTTGCCATCCCACACCAATGATACCACTGCTCATACATTCTCGTATGCTTTCCCCAATACACCGGCTGTCGGGAGCGTTTGACGGCCCTGGGTAAAGCGCCGCTTAAGCCATTTTATTTCACCGCCTCATGTCAGCCCTCCTTGCATGGTATTGGCCCTAAATGTTCCGCTTGTTTCACGCATATTTTGATCGCCCTGAGAAATCCTATCTTTGAGGTGGTTTTATGGCAAAGCAAGGAATGGCCCGCCCTGAGCGGACCCACACACAGCCCCGCAACAGCGCTCCGCCGGTCCCGGAAATCCAAGGAAAAGCAAAGTGCGGAAAGGTCAAGGCAAACCCTATCATTTCCGGGACCTCCGGACCGGAGATGAAGGTCTTTCATGAACGCCCCATTCCATCCAGCCTCTACCCGGAGATCGACACCGATCTGGCTCGGGACAACCTGGAAAACGACATCCCGGCAGCTGACCTGGAGAATCCGTAACGCCCGGATCGGGCGCCTCTATTGGGCTCATGGATACAATATCGAGGTGATCATAGTGAATATAGACCTTCCTCTGGGTTTCGGCATGGCGCTCGCCCAAAATGAAGCCGCAATGAAACAGTTCGAATCTCTGTCAGAAGCAGACAAGAGGGCCGTCATCCAGCGTACGCACAGCGTAACCTCCAAGCAGGAAATGCGGCAGCTGGTAGCCAGCCTCTGCAAGCAGGGCGATGGGCATGCTTAAGCATGCCCATCGCTTTTATTGTCCCCGGTTCAGGCATTTTCTCCCCCTCCGGCGTGGGTTTTCCTCTACTAACGCAACATACGCCTGTCCGAGCCCGGCTTCCACGCCGCAGGGCATGATATACAGACGGACTTTTTCCTATAAATCACAACGAAAACCACGCGCCGCAGGCTCAAGGCTCTGCGGCGCGTGGTGCTGCATTGGGATTATACGCATGCTCTAGCAGCGTTATATTTCTCCAGCAAATTCATGATCTTCTCATGGGGGTCGATGATGCTGCCAATACTGGTCTGATGATTCAGCGCGGCAATGATATAGGCGCAGTACTTACTGCAATCCACACTGTGGAACCAGGGCCGGGACAGCAACTCCGGAGACTGATACGTCAGGTTGGTCCCCAAAACGCCATCAATGATGCCCTCCTGATACGCTTTGTCAAACCCGGCCAGGCCGTTGGTGAAGATGGCATATGTGGCGTTGGCGAACACGCGATTGGCCTTTTTCTCCTTGAGCTTATAGGCCAAGTCCAGCATGGAATCGCCGGAGGAGATGATGTCGTCTGCCACAAAGACATCCTTCCCTTCCACGCTCTGCCCCAAGTACTCATGGGCCTCAATGGGATTGCGGCCATTTACAATGCGGGAGTAGTCGCGGCGCTTATAGAACATGCCCAGGTTGACGGACAGCACAGAGGCATAATACATATTCCGGTTCATCGCGCCCTCGTCGGGAGAAACCAGCATAAAGTGATCCCGGTCCAAAGTCAGATTGGGGTAAGCTCTCAGCAATGCTTTCAGCACCTGATAATGCGGCATAATGCTGTCAAAACCCATCAGCGGTACGGCATTCTGCACGCGAGGATCATGGGCGTCAAAAGAAATAATATTGGTTACACCCATAGCCTGCAGTTCCTGCAGGGCGTAGGCACAGTCCAGGCTCTCACGGTAGCTGCGGCGATGCTGGCGACCGCCGTACAAAATGGGCATAATGACCGTCAGGCTGTGTGCCTTGCCGCTGGTGGCCTGGATCAGGCGCTTAACGTCAGCGAAATGGTCGTCAGGGCTCATGTGGTTCTGGGTTCCGAACAGATTATAGGTGCAGCTGTAGTTCCCCACATCTGTCAGGATGAACAGATCCTTGCCCCGAATGGACTCTTTGATCAGGCCCTTTGCGTCGCCGGAGGAGAACCGGGGACATTCGCAGTCGATGATAAAGGTGTCTTTTTCCTTCTCCGTACCTCTGGCCCATTCCACCAGGTACCGGTCAATCTCCGCTCCCCAGGTCTTGGCGCTTTCTGTAACCAGAAGGCCCAACTCCGGCGTATATTCGTCGCCATGGAAAATGTCTTTGGCTTCCATTTTTCTTACCAACCTCGCATTCTTAAAAGTTATATACCGCTAACGAATTTTGTCATCTTATTGTATCTTATTCTTTGTCGAATCGCAAGTATTTTTCTGGAGTTCTTCTAATTTTGATAAAATGGTTGATAAAATCGTTTTACATCATCTTTAACTGGGGCGCCAAATATAAGATACTTCAGGCATATAAATTCAGGTGCGATGATGATTTTTCCAAAAGCCGTACCGCTCTGTGATTTGTTCAAAATGGTAAATGCTTGATTTCTCGTTATAGGAGTCTTTTATATACATACCATTTTCTTTTTCATTATAAATTCACATAAAATGCAGATAAAGGTCATACGGGGTTGAAAAAACGCAGCTCAAGACAGGTTTGCCCTCTCCTGAGCCGCGTTTTGCTCAATCCACATCCGCGTAGTCGTCATACTCCTTTGGACGCATGCAGCGTTTTGGAAGCTCTGTAAACAGCTTGTCCCAAAACCCGATAAACAGGCAGATGGCGCCAGCCAGCGTCAATGAAGCGCCGACAATCTTCAGCACAAATCTTGCAGTTTTCATAGAGTTTCCTCCGTTCGTCTTGCAGTGCACGCGGCACCTGCAGGTCATGTGCGCATTGGTTATGTTGATAATTTATTATACCCGCTTTTCTCTCAACATGCAAGCAATTTCCGTGTTTATTTGCATTTCTTCATGTTAAAACCGTTTGATGCGGAACCAGTAGTGATAGCCTTCCTGATACCCCAGCCCGGCGTAGAGTTTTCTGGCAGCCTCATTGTCGCTGAGCACCTGAAGATAAGCGGTGTGGCAGCCCTGCCGCCGTCCCTGCTCCATGATGGCGGCACACAGCCGCTGGCCCAAATGCTGCCGGCGGCAGGCCGGATCTACAAAAATATCGTACAGCCCTACGCAGCCCCGTTCCACAACGCCCAAACCGCAGGCAACCATCTTCCCATCCTGCACAATGGACGCAGCAATGGTGGGCTGCCAGATGTTCTTCAGCATATGGAAGGCGGCATCCCGCTGTCGTGAATCCCGTGTGCCGTTCATATCCAGAAATTGGCCCAGCCACAAATCTGTGGGCGTCTGCTCCAACTGTACGCCTTCGCTGGTGCCGGCCGGTTGGGCTGTGAGATCACAAATGAACAGGTTCCCGCTGCGCTCGGTACCATACCCCCACCGGTCCAAGATTTCGTCACAGGCGGCGGCGTCAGTCCCCATTCCGTCGTGGAGCTTGACAATAGCCTTGTCCAAGCCGCTGCGGCGGTATGCATCCTCAGCATACTGAAGCTTCTCCTCCAGCGGCAGCGTCCCGGGATACATGGGATTTGCACAGTTGACGCGGTAGGTAAAGCCGCCGCCGAAGCGAATGCTCCAGCCGTCGTACAGAATCGTTTGCAGGGCAGGAAAGGCGTTGCATTGCAGCTCCTCCCAGAATTCAATGGATGGTTTCATGGCTTTGTATTCCTCCGGGTTTTCGATAAGATTCTATATTGCCGCCTATACTATAATACGACTTTGCAGCAAATAGCAAGTCCGGCCTGCAAAAAAAGACGTTTTTTCTTCACCCGCCTATTGCACTTTTCCACATCCGGTGTATAATAGAGGTGTAAAAGGGGCCGTACGCCCCGCATAAAGGCAGAGTAGGACTCTGTGGGTCACGTGTCCGGAGAACGGGGAGTTGTCTCCGGAACGAAAAGCGCGCAGGCGCTTGCCGTACATAGTCCGCATCCCGCTGCCGCATACTGGAACCTTCCTCTATGTGGCATCTGCCCATTCTAGGAGGAGGTTTTTTATTGCGTCCAATTGAATACCTGCCAGTGACGTCCTCACGGTACTGGCGGTCTGCCTGCGCGCAGGTGCGCAGCGTCCGCCAAATTGCCCTTGCTGCCGTCATCTGCGCTCTGACCATTGCCATTTCCACCGTGTTTATTCCGGTGGGATCCAATCTTCGGATTTATTTCACCTTTCTGTTCACCAGTTTGGGGGCCACGGTCTACGGACCGGTGCTGGGAGTACTGGTGGGGTTTGTCTCGGACATTTTGGGCTTTGTGATTCACCCCTCCGGCGCGTTTTTCCCGGGCTACACCCTCTCGTCCATGCTGGGCGGGCTGTGCTATGGGCTGCTGCTCTACCGCCAACACATCAGCGTCCTGCGGCTGCTGCTGTGCAAAGCCGTGGTCAACTACGGGGTCAACGTCCTGCTGGGCAGCGTTTGGAGCGCCATGCTTTACAGCAAAGGGTATTACTATTATTTTGCCTCCAGCATTGTAAAAAACACCGTCCTGCTACCTTTTGAGGTTCTTGCGCTGGTGGCAGTGTTTCAGCTGCTGCTGCCCCGGCTGGCCCAGCTGCGGGCGGTACCGGCTCTGCCGGAAGGGAAAAGAACCATTCCCCTACTTTGATCTGGCTGCTGCGCTCCCCTTCTCTTTGCTCCGGCAGGGAGAGGGGGAGGTTATTTTTGTCCGCAATCCCCAGTATGCAACCCGGACAATCCGCCTTCCGCAGTGCAAATTTCAGCAGATTGTAACAGAATTTTAACGAAACCAACGCATTGCTGTCCAACTGCCCCTTGCCTTTTTCGCAAAAACATGTTAACATAATCACACCATTTCGTGCAATTACCAATTTGACAGTTTACATAGGAGGACCCATGAAACATACACTACGCAGGTTGCTGGCTATGGGGATCATGGTCGCAATTTTGCTTTCGGTCGTGGTCGTAGCAGATTCCACTTCAATTCTGGGCACTCAGCTCAGTTCCAACGCAACCGATCTGGCAGATGGAACCACGCTGTATCAAACGACCTATTATAGCTCCAGCAACCAAACCACACAGTCGGAAAACATGGTGGTATTTCAGCCTGGTACCGTCATGCCGGTCGTTGCCTATGGTGATACGCTCTATGGCCGTTCCACCCTCAGCACCACTGCCAGCTACGTCCACGAAAGCACCGGACTGGCTGTGGTCGCAGGCATTAACGCCAGCTTTTTTGAATTCAGCAGCGGCATTCCCTACGGTATGGAAATCACCAACGGTGTGATCCGCACCAGCGGCAGTACCAACGCCGTCGGCTTTACCGAGACCGGTGCAGCCATCATCGGCGATCCGGGCCTGGCCATTTCTCTGTCCTGTTCTGCGGGCAGTTATGCCTCCATCAACTACAACAAGGCCATGACCACCAGCAGCGGAATCGTCCTGTATTCCCGGGACTATGACACCGCCACCAAAGCCGGCATGCCTACCTACAATGTGGTGCTTCGCCCCACTTCCGATCAGATGCATATTGGCGACACAATCACCGCGGAAGTCATTCAAACTTCCACCTATGCCGAGTCCTCCTTTTCCATTCCAGAAGGCTGTTGGGTTCTGTCCATTGCCGTCAATACCACCTATCAGACAGCCATTTCCGGCTTCATTGACCAGTTGACGCAGGGGATGCAGCTGACTTTCACCGTCACAGCCAATGCCGGATGGCAGACCGCTGTCAGCGCCTGCGGCGCTGGCGATATGCTGGTGGTGGGCGGCGAGGCCCAAACCAGCTTCCCCTTCTCCGCCACCACAGCGGCCACCCGCACCGCCCGCACTGCGCTGGGCATCAAAGCCGACGGCAGCATTCTGCTGTACACGGTAGACGGCGCACAGACAGGCTACAGCGACGGTCTGACCCTCAGTGAGCTGGCGCAGCGTATGGTAGAGTTGGGCTGCGTCACAGCCATCAATCTGGACGGCGGCGGCTCTACCACCATGGGCGCTACGATTTACCGTACATACTCCACAATCAATTCTCCGTCGGACAGTGGTTCTCAGCGAAAAGTGGCCAACGGCATCTTCCTGGTCACTGCAGTGGAGAATCTGCCAGAGCTGCCCGGCTCCAACGTAGAGCTGCCCACAGACGACGGCTCCCTGGTAGCGCCTGAAGACGACTTCGTCATAGAGGAAGAACCGGCAGCGCCCACAGAATCGGAGACGCCGGAGTCCTCCACAGAGATCCCCACACAATCCGATTCGACGTCCCAGTCTCCCTCGCAGTCCAATTCTTCCACAGATGCCGTCTCTTCCGCCAGCGGTGTGACTACTTTTGGCTTTGAATCGTCAGTGGTCAGCTCCGGCATCGGCATTTCTGCAGCGCTGAACACCGATATGTCCTATGTCAAATACGGGAAAGGCAGTCTCCAGCTCGATTATGATCTGAACCAGCTGGAAACCACCAGCGGCAGGCGGCAAGCCGTGGCCACTGCGTCGCTTCCGACGCGGGATGACCGGCTGGCCCTGGGCGTCTGGGTCTATGGAGACGGCAGCGGCAACGCCCTGTCGGTGAAATATCTCCAGGACGGTGAAACCTACTCTCTGTGGATTGGCCAGCTGACCTTCACTGGCTGGAGTTATTTGACCACCACGCTGCCTCTGGGCACTGAGGCCATTGTTGGCTTCGCCATCACAGAGCAGGATACGACGGTCTCCACCTCCGGTACCATTTATATTGATCAGCTCCTACTGTCCACTGCCTCTATCTCGGATACCACCGCACCGACCTTCTCCCTGAGCGTGGGTACGGATACACTGAACGTAGGCGTCACCGACAGCGAAAGCGGAGTGGACACCATTACCGTCACACTGGACGGCGTGAAGACCCCCTACTCCTGGAGCAACAATGTTGCCTCGATCTCCCTGCCCAATGACGGCGATGCTCATTTGATCGTTGTGACAGCCAAGGATGGCGCCGGGAACCTGTCCTCCGTCTCCTATGAGGTGGAAGGCGCCGTCAACTCCCCCTTCTCTGATACGGACGGGCACTGGGCGGAGACAGCGATTGTCTCTCTGTACCACCGGGGCGTCCTCTCCGGTTCAACTGATGAAACCACCGGTCAGCTCACATACCGCCCCAACGACTCCATGACCCGGCAGGAATTTGCCGTGGCCCTGATCAATTGGCTGGGTGTGGATGCCAGCCAGTATGCAGATGTAACGCTGCCCTTTGCTGACAGCAGTTCCATCTCCTCTTGGGCGCTGAATGCCGTCAAGGCAGCCTACTCCCTGGGGCTCATGACCGGTTCCGCCGACAATGGCCAGCTGTACTGTTATCCCAACAGCACCATCACCCGGCAGGAGGCCATCACTCTCATCGGCCGCACGCAGGACAAGGGATATGCGGAAGCCAGCCTCTCCTCCTTTGCTGACAGCGAAGCCGTTCCCGCATGGGCCGAGAGCCACATTGCCGTCATGGTCACCCGCGGCGTTATTTCCGGTGAAAACGGCATGCTCAACCCCACCGGCACCGTCACTAGAGCGCAGGTGGCAAAGATGCTCTACAGTCTCGGCTGATCTGTGCAATTTCCCTCATATTCTTGGAATTAATAATTGCTTTTTTGAAAAAACGTGCTACAATAAATTTGACATTGATTTTGGAGGTGTTTGATATGGCACGGAAAATCAGCGATGATTGCATTAGCTGCGGCGCTTGCGCCAGCACCTGCCCCGTCGAGGCCATCGCCATGGGTGATGAGCACTACATGGTGGATCCTGATACCTGCATTGATTGCGGCTCTTGTCAGGATGTCTGCCCTATGGAGGCAATTTCTGAGGCTTAAGTCAGACAGAAAAGCAAAAAGGCGGGCGTTGCCCGCCTTTTTAGTTTCTATCTAGGGAGGCGCCAATGCAGGAAGAAGAATGGATCTGGCCCGGCGTTCGCTACCGGCACGCCCCTGGCGCATTTCCACTTAATACAGACGCCTTTGCCCTGGCCGGATTTGCGGCGCCGCCGCCTGGCGGGCACATTGCGGATCTGGGCTGCGGCTGCGGCGTGATCGGCTTGCTGCTGGCAGGCCGTTTGCCTGACGCGCGGTTTACCGGCGTGGAACTGCAGCCCTCCGCAGCAAAGATGGCCGCGGAAAACGCCGCCCGCAACGGCATGTCCCAGCGCTTTTCCGTGGTGGAAGGCGATCTGCGGCAAACCCGTACATTGCTGCCCATGGGCAGCTTTCAATATGCCGTCTCCAATCCCCCCTATTACCCCGCAGGCGCAGGAGCCGTTTCCCAGAACGCAGATCGCCGCACCGCCCGCAGCGAAGCGTCCTGTACCCTGGAGGACGTCTGCCGTGCCGCCGCCTGGCTGGTGCAGTATGGCGGCGGCTTTGCCCTGGTGCATAAGCCGGAGCGGCTGACAGACCTGTTTTGCACACTACGGGAAAGCGGATTTGAACCGAAACGGATGCAGCTGGTCTGCCATCGGCCCGGCAAAGCGGCAAGCTTGGTTTTGCTGGAGAGCCGGCGAGGCGGCCGGCCCGGCCTGCGGCTGGAACCGGACCTGGTCCTCTACGACGCCCACGGACAGCCTACAGAAGATTTCCGCCGTCTGTACGGACCCCCGTCCCGCTGCAGCACATAAAGGCGGGGCGTTTCCGAGCTGATTTCCGGCAGCCTGTCCCTGGACAGTCTCCCCTGGCCCCGGGCATTCTTACCATGGCGCGGCGGAAACAGTGCCTACAAATCCCGCAGGACGCATTGCACCATTCGGCTTTTTCAAGCCGGACAATCACCCCCCGAAAGGAGCGCCTTACATGGCTGGAACCCTCTATCTTGTTCCCACGCCCATTGGAAACCTGGGCGACATTTCTGACCGCTGCCGTCAAATCTTGGCCGAGGTCGATTTCATTGCCGCCGAGGACACCCGTGTCTCTCTGAAGCTGCTGAATCACCTGGGGCTGAAAAAACCGCTGGTCAGCTACTACGAGCACAACCGCATCGAAAGTGGCCAACGCATTCTGTCCCGCCTGCTGGCAGACGAACACTGCGCTCTGGTCACCGACGCCGGCACACCGGCCATTTCTGACCCTGGTGAAGATCTGGTTGCCCTTTGTGCCGCCAATGGCGTGCATGTGACAGCCATTCCCGGTCCCTGTGCTGTCATCACTGCCCTGGCTGTATCGGGCTTGCCCACAGGGCGTTTTACCTTTGAAGGGTTTCTGTCCACCAATAAACGCAGCCGCCAGGCACATCTGCAATCGCTTTTAACAGAGCGGCGCACCATGGTCTTTTACGAAGCTCCTCACAAACTCCGGGCAACCCTGGAGGATCTGTCCGCCGCTTTCGGTGCAGAGCGGCGGATCGCACTGTGCCGGGAGCTGACCAAACTCCACGAGGAGATTCTGCGGATGACCCTGGCTGAAGCCATCGTCCTATACACGCAGCAGCAGCCCCGCGGCGAATATGTCCTGGTAGTGGAGGGCGCGCAGCCCGTCCCTGAGGAAACTGTTTCCATGGAAACTGCCGTTGAAAATGTCCGCCAGCTGCGGACTTCCGGTGAATCTCTAAAAGATGCCGTCCGACAGGTGGCTCGCCAAACGGGCCTGTCCCGCAATGCGTTGTACGACGCCTGCATCGGTTCTCAGCAAGATACATAAGTTAATATTTAACGGTTTTAATTTTATCATCCTGTATTGTTTTAATCTGTTCTTCACATAATCTTCACAATACAAGCCTACAAAAACAGTAAGAAATGCCCGATGTTCCCCTCCGAGAACATCGGGCACTATCTTTTCTGCACAGGAATTAGCCCTTTTTCAGCTCTTCCATGCAGGCAACACAAATATTCTTGCCCTTGTAGTTGATGACATTCTTTGCGTCACCGCAGAAAATGCAGGCAGGCTCATACTTTTTCAGCATGATTGTCGCACCCTCCACATAAATTTCAAGGGAATCCTTTTCTGCGATGTCCAGAGTACGCCGCAGCTCGATGGGCAGGACAATCCGGCCCAGTTCGTCTACCTTTCTCACGATTCCGGTCGACTTCATAAAATACTACCCCTTTCAAAGATAATTCTGAATATCGGAAACATTTCACGAAATTCATACACATTATACGGAAAGAAACAATAATTGTCAACGACAAAGTGTGACATTTTGGCCCAAAATGCAAGTTTTTTAAACCAGTTTTTTAAACTTTTGTGAATTCTTATTTTCTTATTTTCTGGTGATCAAAACCATAATTGTTTTCATATAGTTTGGTAAATAAAGGAGGTCAACCCTATGATTATGAGTTTGATCTGGACAGGCCTGATTTTAGTGTCCGTCTGTTGTGGAATTTTCAGCGGCAGACAAAGCGCCCTATCCGCCGCTGCCCTGGAAGGGGCCTCCGCCGGAATCCAACTGGCGCTGTCCATGGCCGGTACGCTGTGTTTGTGGAGCGGCGTCTGCCGCGTTTTAGAAAAAAGCGGCATTTTAGCCGCATTGGCCAGAAAACTCCGCCCGCTCCTGCGGCACATCTATCCGGACAGCTGCCGTGACGACGGATGTCTGGGCAGTATCTGCGCCAATCTTTCCGCCAACCTGCTGGGTCTTGGCAACGCCGCCACACCGATGGGCATTGACGCCATCCACAAAATGCAGGTCCGCCATCCCGGTGACACAGCCAGCGACGAGATGTGCCGCCTGATCGTCATGAACACGGCTTCTATTCAGCTGATTCCCTCCACTGTCGCCGCTGTCCGGGCAGCCTGCGGCGCGGCAGCTCCCTTCGACATCCTGCCGGCAGTGTGGGTCACCTCCGTCTGCTCTGTGGCGGTGGGCCTAGGCGCCGCATTTTTGTTTCGGAGGTTCTGGCCATGACTGAAACGATTGTCCCGTTGATCCTGGCCGCGACCGCCTGTGCAGCCCTGCGAAAGCATCAGGATGTCTACAGTCTTCTGGTGGAGGGCGCTGGAGAAGGTCTGCGGCTCCTGCTTTCCATTGTACCGGCCCTGGTGATCCTGTTGACCGCTGTACATATGCTGCGGGCCTCCGGGGCAATTGACATGCTGTCCAACCTGCTGGCGCCGGTCTTTTCTCTATTCGGCATTCCTGTGGAGACTGCGCCCCTGGTGTTGATCCGGCCCATCAGCGGCTCTGCCGCTCTGGCGGTGGGCGCCGATCTCATTGCCTCCTACGGACCGGACTCGCCGGTTGGCCGCACCGCTGCCATCATGCTGGGCTCTACGGAGACCACCTTCTACACCATCTCTGTCTATTTTGGCGCGTCGGGTATCCGGAAAACCCGATACACCATCCCCGCCGCCCTCCTCGCAGATTTCACCGGATTCTTTGTGGCGTCGCTGACCGCACGGCTGTTTTTCTCGTAAGCCGTGCGTCACAATCTATTTGGCCGGCAATTGGCATCCCTCAGTGAACCCGGCACAAACTGCGAACGAGAGTTTTTTCAAATTGAAATATAGAACGGTAGGCTTATTGGACCGCGCCTACCACGGCAGTCCGGGACTGCTGGTCCGCTTCTTTTTCAAAAATGGGGATCGCCCCTTCCCGTTCGCACTGCGCCACGTCTTCCATGCTCCGCAGCGTCCAGAAGGCCATCCCCGGCCCCCAGACCCGGCGGCAGAGACGAACCGCCAGAGTATCCCGGTGCTCGTAACGGAAGGCAACGAAGTCAGGCTGGGTCAGGAAATTGGTCAGCAGGTTGGTGATCCCCCAAGCCGCTGCCCAGTGGAGACCGCTCCGCTCCCGCAGAAAATTCTGGCTCAACTGTCCCCGGCAGATGTCTGGACGGTGGCGCTTCAGCCACCGGACCGCAAGCGGATGAAAGGACTCCACACAATACGTCACCGCAGATTGGTCCAACAGCTCTGTGGCCGCTCGGCACAACGCCGCCGCGTTGTGCCCGTCCACCTTCAGCTCCACAATCAGCGGGGCACGGCCCGCAAACAGAGGCAGCACCTCTTCCAGAAATGGAATACGCTCGCTGGTCCCTGCCAGCCGAAGCGCTTCCAGCTCCGCCGCCGTGGATTGGCTGACCCGCAAATTTGCACCGCACATGCGCTGCAAACTGTCGTCATGAACCACAGCCAGCCTGCCGTCCTTTGTCAGATGCACGTCCAGCTCCGCACCGTAGCCTCCTTCCACAGCGCGGCGAAATGCAGCCAAAGAGTTTTCCGGAATGCCCGCTGCACCGTCATGCAGCCCTCTGTGGGCATAGCGCCAGCGGCGCAGCTCCGGCCACAGCCGGTGCCCCCGGCGGCAGCGCAGAGCCAGTATCCACAGGAAAAAGAACGCCGCCCCCACGCCCAGGACCGTCATGCCGAATTTCATACCGCCTCCCACCTTTCCGTCCCATGGTAGCACACCCGCGCAAATCGGTAAAGAAAAAAATCGGGAATGCCGCAATTTCCCCCTTGACTTTAACGCCTTTGTGTGTTAAAGTACCTGTAGTTTCTCAGAGAGAAGGATGCGCAATGTTGCATACTGTCCGTCACAATGGGTATTGCTATTTTAGCTTCTGCTATACTTGGCAGAAGCCATTTGACATGCCGTGACGGACCCGACGCAGCCCATCTAAACTGTGTACCGCGTGCCGCCGGCACGCGGCTTTTTTTGTAATCTGAAAGGAGTTTGACACAATGGTTGTTGTCATGAAACGGGATCACACCCCGGAGCAGCTGGAAGCTGCCATTAAAACCATGGAAGAAGGCGGCGTAAAAGTCATGGTTTCCAAAGGTACGGAAACCACCATCCTCGGCGCAGAGGGCAATCCCGCCAAGATCAACGAAGAAAAACTGGCCCTTCAGGAAGGCGTAGAAAAGGTCATGCGGGTCTCGGAGCCCTTCAAAAAAGCCAACCGGAAATACCATCCCGACGACACGGTCATTGACCTGGGCGGCGGCCGCACAGCCGGCGGAAAAAAACTCTGCATCATTGCCGGCCCCTGCTCTGTGGAGAGCGAAAGCCAAATCATTGGCGTCGCCCAACAGGTGGCTGCCAGCGGAGCTACGGCCATGCGCGGCGGCGCGTACAAGCCCCGCACTTCCCCCTACTCCTTCCAGGGCATGGGCCATGAGGGTATCCGGCTGCTCCAGAAAGCCCGGGAGGCCACGGGGCTGCCCATTGTGACGGAGATCATGTCCACAGACAATATCGAGATGTTTGAAATGTGCGTCGATGTCATCCAGGTTGGCGCACGGAATATGCAGAACTTCGATCTTCTGAAGCAGCTGGGCAAGCTGCGCAAACCCATCCTGCTCAAGCGGGGCCTCAGTTCCACCATTGAGGAGTGGCTCATGTCTGCCGAATACATCATGGCCGGCGGCAATGACAACGTGATTCTCTGTGAGCGCGGTATCCGCACCTTCGAGACCTTCACCCGCAACACCCTGGATCTGTCAGCCGTGCTGGCTGTCAAACAACTGAGCCATCTGCCGGTGGTAGTGGATCCGTCCCACGCCTGCGGCAAGGCCTGGATGGTGGAAAACATGGCCCTGGCCGCCGTGGCCGCCGGGGCGGATGGACTGATCATCGAGGTCCACAACGACCCGGCCCACGCCCTGTGCGACGGAGCGCAGTCCATCACCCCGGCCCAGTTTGACACCCTTATGAACAAGCTGCGTCCCCTGGCACAGCTCATGGGCCGGGAACTGTAAGAAAGCTTGCGCTTTCGCAGCCTCTGTGCTAAAATAGTCGAAACATCCGCACCCGTCTGCTGCGGCGGACGGGTGCAAAATTTATGATGAGTAGGAGTTCTGTCATGTCCATTGAAAAGGTTCGTACCTATTTAAAGCAATTTGACGCCGATGCGCGCATTCTGGAGTTCCCTGTTTCCAGCGCCACTGTAGAATTGGCCGCGGCAGCCGTCGGCTGCGAGCCGGCCCGCATTGCAAAAACGCTGTCTTTTCTGGTGGGGGAAGACTGCATTCTGGTGGTTGCTGCCGGTGACGCAAAGGTGGACAACACCCGATTCAAGGCGCAGTTCCATACCAAAGCGAAAATGCTCCCCGCCGACCAGGTGGAAGCGCTCACCGGCCACGCCGTGGGCGGCGTGTGCCCCTTCGGGGTCAACCCCGGCGTGCAGATCTATCTTGACGAGTCCCTGCGGCGATTTGAGACGGTTTATCCCGCCTGCGGCAGCGCCAACAGCGCCATTGCTCTGACCCTTGACGAACTGGCCCGTTTCTCCGGCAACGCCCAATGGGTAGACGTCTGCAAGGGTTGGCGAGAAGAATCGTGATACCATGCACCTCAGGAGGCCCGTCATGCTGTCTCTGAAAGAAGCCAATTTTCAAGACCTCCTTCCGCAATATGCCCTCGTCACCTGTCTTCCCAAGGAGGAAAACGGGTTTATAAATCCCGCGTCCGGGTGCTCCCTGACGGAATTTGAACAGGAGATTCTGCCAGGCTATATACAGGCCGCTCAAGGGCTTGCCCTGCCCGAGGGCTATGTGCCGGAAACAACGTTCTTTCTGTGGGCGGACAACCAGGCCGTCGGTCTATTCCGGGTGCGCCACCGGCTCACTCCGGCACTGGCCAACGGCGCAGGCCACATTGGCTACAGCATCCGTCCAGACTGCCGCGGCAATGGTTACGCCTCTGAGGGCCTGCGGCTGACCATCGAAAAAGCTTGGGCGCTTGTCCCCGAGGAGGAATTGTATTTGTCCGTCCTGCGGGAGAATCTGCCCTCTTTACGGGTTCAGCTGCACAACGGCGCGTACATCCACCATGTAAGCGGAGACCACTTCTTTACACGCATCCCACGCTGACACGCCCGTCTGACTGGCTCTCATGCAGATTTCAGCAAGCAATACCGCCCGCCGCAGAAAATTCTGGGCGGGCGGTTTGTACTTCAGCGTCTCAGATATTCAAAAGGCATGCCTCACTGCATGGTGGAGTTCTCTTTGGGGATCACGTCATGGGCGCCGCCTTCAACGATAGACGTGGCGGAAACCAATGTCAGCTTGGCCTTCTGCTGCAGCTCCGGAATGGTCAGCGCGCCGCAGTTACACATCGTGGAGCGAACCTTATTGAGGGTCATGGCCACATTGTCCTTCAGACTGCCGGCGTAGGGCACATAAGAATCCACGCCCTCTTCAAAGGACAGTTTCTTGTCGCCGCCCAAGTCGTACCGCTGCCAGTTGCGGGCACGGGCGGAGCCTTCGCCCCAATATTCCTTCATATAACTGCCATTGATGCGAACCTTGTTGGAGGGTGATTCGTCAAACCGGGCAAAGTAGCGGCCCAGCATCAAAAAGTCCGCGCCCATGGCCAGCGCCAGGGTCACATGATAATCGTGGACGGTACCGCCGTCAGAACAGACCGGCACATAGATGCCCGTCTCTTCAAAGTACTTGTTCCGCTCCGCGCACACATCAATGAGGGCCGTGGCCTGACCGCGGCCAATGCCCTTTTGCTCCCGGGTGATGCAAATGGATCCGCCGCCAATGCCCACCTTGACGAAGTCTGCGCCGCATTCGGCCAAGAAGCGGAACCCCTCTCCGTCCACCACATTGCCAGCGCCCACCTTCACGCTGTCGCCGTAATGCTCGCGGATCCACTGAATGGTGATCTTCTGCCACTCTGTAAATCCTTCGGAAGAATCAATGCACAGCACGTCCACGCCCGCCTCAATGAGCGCAGGCACCCGTTCGGCATAGTCACGGGTATTGATGCCAGCGCCGACCACATAGCGTTTGCTGGCATCCAGCAGCTCCAGAGGGCTGGCCTTGTGGGCATCATAATCTTTACGGAAGACCATATACAGCAGACGGCCCTCGTCGTCCAGAATGGGCAGGGAGTTGATCTTGTTGTCCCAGATGATGTCATTGGCTTCTTTCAGCGTCGTGCTGGCCGGTGCAGTGACCAGCTTTTCAATGGGTGTCATGAAGTCCCGCACCAATTCTTCTCCGCTCATGCGGCTGACCCGGTAGTCCCGGCTGGCAACGATGCCCACCAATTTGCCGTTGTTGGTGCCGTCATCGGTCACAGCCACGGTAGAGTGCCCGGTCTTTTCCTTCAGGGCCAATATGTCATTGAGCGTGGCATCGGGGCAGATGTTGGAATCACTGACCACAAAGCCGGCCTTATGACTCTTGACGCGGGCCACCATGGCGGCCTGACTCTCAATGCTCTGGGAGCCATAAATGAAGGCAACGCCGCCTTCCTTCGCCAGGGCAATGGCCAGCTTATCGTCGGAGACAGCCTGCATAATGGCGCTGACCATGGGGATATTCATGGACAGGGCCGGCTCCTCGCCCTTGCGGAATTTCATCAGAGGCGTTTTTAGGCTGACATTGGCCGGCGTGCATTCGGCGCTGGAATACCCGGGCACCAGAAGATATTCGCTGAAGGTACGGGACGGTTCGCTGAAAAAGTAAGCCATGTTCGATCTTCCTCCTGTTACATCAGTATCTATAGTTGAAGTGCATTTTATACCTGTTTTGTCCAAAAGTCAACCGTGAAAGCCCCAAAATTCCCGCTTCTGCGCAGATTTTTTTTGTTGTTTCCGCGCCCGAAGGGAGTAGAAGCCCACAGAAACGGTTCCGGCTGCCGCTGCTGGATTCCCATTTCCTTGAAAATATCGCACGTAATAAAGAACAGACGCGCCGCGGAGGGGAAACGTCCAGCGGTGCGCCTGTGATACACTGCAAAATTATTCAGTTGGAAGGATCGTGTCGATACTCTCCGGCACAGGGGACGCCGCTTCCGCAGCCACAAGAACTGACAATCACATCAGGAATGTAATTGTACAGCCGCATGACCATGGTCAGCGCCTGCTCATAGGTCATGACCACAGCGGGCTGGAACGTATTTTGTCCGTACAATGTGCTGCCGTCCATAATTTCCATTTCCATCATCTGTGCAATGGCGCCCACAGCCCAGGCACTGATGTCTGCATAGTCCACAAATGCAGACACCTCCGTCAAATCGTAGCTGACGGTGACGCCCAAGTAGTTGACCAACCGCTGCATAATGGCGGCTGCCTGTTCCCGGCTGATCAGCGTGCCGGCCTGCAGATCGCTGTCCACGATTCCCATGGCATAGGCAATCGCCAAGCTGCTGGTCTCATCTTCCGGAGGCGCATCCACATAATGCAGATCATAGCCGCTGGCGTCCAACATTTCCAAAATCAAATCACAGAATGTCTCTGCGTCGATTTCCTCCGTGTAGCCCTCCGTCTGGATGTTCATGCCCATGGAAACCGCCTGCTTGGCATAGGGCAGCACATAGTCGGAATATTCACCGGAAATGGTAATCTCCTGCTCGGCAGCACTGAGCAGCATCAGCGTCGCAGCGTTGAGGAACGGCGTAGTATCATCGTCCGCGTACTGCGTCACATCAATGATGGGCTCCACAGGGCCGTCCGCGCTGCACAGCGTATAGACCTCATAATAAGAAGACGGATATGTAAGGGTCCGGTTGACCTCAGCCGCGCCATTCCATTTGTAATTCTGCTCAATGAGGGTGATGGTACCTGTCTCGGCGTCATAGGACTTGACGATAGCCCAATGGTTGTAGCTGCCGCGCCGCTCAGCGCTGGCAAAGGCAATATCACCGGGCCGGGGCGTTTCGGCAGTCTCGAACCAGTATGCACTGTTGCCGCTGACCGGCAATTTGCCGCCGTCATAACCTACGGAAATCCCAAAGACGGCCTGATAAAAACGCGTGACATATTCCCAACACTGAAAATAGCTTGTATTGCTGCTGTAAATGGCCTCTACACCGTAGAGAGAGTCAACTACACAGTAGGCTCCGTCAATGGCAACATACTCCGAAGCAACGATCTCTTCGCGCTCAGAAGCCATTGCAACCACGCCGGCGGACAACAACGTCACACACAGCACCAATGCAAGGATCCGTCGAAAAAGCAATGGAATCAATCCTTTCCAGGTTGTTTTCGTCATTGTAACAGATTGTAATCGTTTTGTCAATCATTCAATTGCCCTTCAGACAGGATTTTATGAAAAAAAACTGATTTCGCCCGCATTCGCCCTGTTTCGGGCAGTCCAACCGGCGTTCATCTGCACAAAAATAGATTTTTGATGCAAATTCAGAAAAAATCGTGTATACTGTCTGAGATCAAATCTGTTTTCACAGGAAGGAGCGGTCTGAATTTGGAGAACTACTTCTCTCCGGCCATGGACCCACAGGCTGTAGGCGCCATCAGCGCCCTGGGTCTGGCCCATGTGGGCGACGGCGTATTTGAGCTGCTGGTCCGGACCTGGCTGTGCTGCCATGGCAAGCTGACTTCCGGAAGCCTGCACCGCGCCACAGTTCGTTATGTCAGCGCCCCGGCCCAGGCAGACGTTGTGGACAAACTGCTGCCTCTTCTCACGCAAGAAGAACAGGCCATTTACCGCCGCGGCCGCAACGCCCATGCACGCCACACCATTCCCAAAAACGCCACCCACGAACAGTACGCCAAGGCAACCGGCCTGGAGGCGCTGTTTGGCGCGCTGTATCTGCTGGGACGCCGGGAACGGATCAATCAATTGTTTTGCTATTTGATGGAGGAAACCGATGCCATTTGACGCTGTATTTTTGCGCGCTGTCACGGCAGAACTGCAAAGTCAGGCCGTGGGCGCCAAGGTGGACAAGATCTATCTGCCCAGCCGGGACACGGCGGTGCTGCAGCTGCGTTCCCGGGACGCCAACCGGCGGCTGGTGCTTTGCGCCAGCCCCAACGCGCCCCGGATCCATTTCACCAACGAAAACTTTGAAAATCCGGCCACCCCGCCCATGTTCTGCATGTTGCTGCGCAAGCACCTGGTGGGCGGACGCATCGCCGCCATTACCCAGCCGCCCATGGAGCGGTGTCTGGAACTGGAGCTGGACTGTACCGACGAAATGGGCGAGCCGGTAAAGAAAAAACTGATTTTGGAGATCATGGGCCGTAACTCTAATCTGATCCTCTGCGGCCCCGACGGGCGCATCATTGACTGTCTGCGCCGTGTGGACTACGAAATGAGCGAAAAGCGTCAGGTTTTGCCGGGCCTGTTCTATCACCTGCCCCCTTCCCAGGACAAGCAGAATCCGCTGGAAACCACGCCGGAGCAGCTTGCCACCCTGCTGGAGGAACAAAGCGGTCAAAAGCGGGCCGATAGCTGGCTGATGGACACGTTTTTGGGTTTGTCTCCCCTGACCTGCCGGGAATTGGCCGTCCAACTGCTGGGGGACCAGGACGCAGATCTGGGCGCACTGGACGCTGGCCAGCGCGCCGCCTTTGCCGGCGGTCTGGCAGCATTCTTTGCATCTGTTCGCCAAGGCAGTTTCACGCCGGTCATGCTCTTTCAAGGGGATACCCCTAAGGACTTTACCTTCCTGCCTATCACCCAGTACGGCGGATACAGGACCTGCCGCACCTATGAAACCTTTTCCGCCCTGCTAGACGCCTACTACGCCGAACGCGACCGCACCGAACGGGTACGGCAGAAGAGCCAGGCCATCACCAAATCCGTTTCCAATCTGCGCAACCGCACGGCGCGCAAGCTTCAGAACCAGCGCCGGGAGCTGGCCGCCTCCGCCTCCCGAGAGCGCCAACGCCAGCTGGGAGACATTGTGACAGCCAATCTCCACAACATTACAAAAGGCCAGTCCAGCCTGCGGGCCGTGGATTTCTACGACCCGGACATGCAGGAGATCGATATCCCTCTGTCTCCGCTGCTGTCCCCCCAGCAGAATGCGGCAAAATACTACAAAGACTATCAGAAACTGAAAAACGCCGAAAAATACCTGACCGAGCAGATCAACAAGGGCGAGATGGAGCTGGAATATCTGGACAGTGTTCTGGACGCACTCTCCCGCGCCGAGGGTGACCGGGACATTCAGGACATCCGGCAGGAGCTGGTGGACGGCGGCTATATTCGAGAAAAGGGAAAGCAGAAGCGGGCGAAACAGCAGGCTGCACGGCCCCTGGAGTTTGTCTCGTCCACGGGGCTGCCCATCTACGTGGGCCGCAACAACCGGCAGAACGACCAGCTGACCACAAAGATGGCCATGAAATATGACCTGTGGCTTCACACCCAGAAGATCCACGGCAGCCACGTCATCGTCGCCTGCCAGGGGCAGGAGCCGGATCAGCAGACCATTGCCGAAGCCGCCAAACTGGCCGCCTGGTACTCCCAGGCGCGGGAGAGCGAAAACGTCCCCGTGGACTATACGCAGGTCAAATATGTGAAAAAGCCCGCCGGCGCCAAGCCCGGCATGGTAGTCTACTACACCTACCGCACCATCTATGTCACGCCGGACAAAGCCCTGGTGGAACAGCTGCGGAAACAGTAAGCCGGAGGAACGCCATGTACGATGTGATTTTGTTTGATCTGGACGGCACCCTTACCGACCCGGGCATTGGCATCACCAATTCCGTGGCCTATGCGTTGGAGAAGCTGGGGATTCCCGTCCCCCAACGCGAAGCGCTTTATCCATTTATCGGCCCGCCGCTGTTGGAGTCCTTCCAACGGTTTTACGGCCTTTCGCTGGACGCTGCACGGGAGGCCGTGACGTTTTACCGGGCGTATTTTGCGGACCGGGGCATGTTTGAAAACCGGGTATACGACGGCGTGGAAGGGGTCCTGGCGGCTCTGAAGGCTGCTGGCAAACGTCTGGCCGTCGCCACCTCCAAGCCGGAGGTCTTTGCCCGGCAAATTTTAGATCATTTCGGCCTTACGGCCTATTTTTCCGATATCGCAGGCGCATCCTTGGACGAAAGCCGCATCCGCAAGGATCAGGTCATTGCCTATGCTCTGGAAACCTGCCAGCTCCCGGCTGGCGCCAAAGCGATCATGGCCGGCGACCGGGAACATGATATTCTCGGCGCCAAACAGCACGGCCTGGACTCCATTGGCGTGCTGTACGGCTACGGCAGCTACGAAGAACTGAAAAACGCAGGCGCAACCTATCTCGCAGAAACGGTGGAGGCGATTCTTCCCATCGTTCTGTAGACAAGCGCCTGCCCCGCCGCGCAGGCTCCAGCGCACACCCCAGCGCAGCGGTTGTGATCCGAAAGGAGGCGCAGCCGCCGCCCTGTCAAGGCATAAAAACCGCCCCCGAACCGCGCAGCTGGGTTCGGGGGCGGAGGCGAAGAACAAGCCCGAATGCAATCAAGTCCCGGCGCAGCGGGACTTAATTGCATTCGGGCTTGTTTTGAACTGGAGCGGGTGACGAGGCTCGAACTCGCTACCTCCACCTTGGCAAGGTGGCGCTCTACCGGATGAGCTACACCCGCATTGCTGGTGCCTCCGGTCGGAATCGAACCAACGACACGCGGATTTTCAGTCCGCTGCTCTACCAACTGAGCTACAGAGGCATATATTTGGGGGCTGCAAAGCAACCCCCATGGCGACCCGGATCGGGCTCGAACCGACGACCTCCAGCGTGACAGGCTGGCGTTCTAACCGACTGAACTACCGGGCCAAATATGGTGGGAACAACAGGGCTCGAACCTGTGACCCCCTGCTTGTAAGGCAGGTGCTCTCCCAGCTGAGCTATGCTCCCTTCGTGCGCTATCTCTCATCAGCAACGGAGTTGATTATACCGGAAAGCTGTCCATTTGTCAAGCATTTTTTTCGACTTTTTCAGGTTTTTCAGAAGCCGGCACGGCTGCGCCGGCTTCCAAAAACCTCCCTGAGTACTTGCAAACCGCCGGTTTGCTGTCAAACTACAAAAATCCGAGGAAAAATCAGCTCACTCCCCCGCTCCGGCAACCATCTCCCGCAGATCCTCCGGTGTAAAGGTGTAAACCGTGTCGCAGAACTGGCACTCCACAGTCTCCGTCTTGCCCCCGGCGGCCATGTCCAGCAGCTCCTGGCGGCCAATGCTCAAAAGCGCCCGCTCCACCCGGTCCCGGGTGCAGTAACAGCGGTATTCCACCGGCGTAGTTTCCAGAATTTCCATATCCAGCTCTCCCAACACCCGCTGGAGCAGCTGCTCTGCCGTCAGGCCCTCAGCCAGATTGGCCGTCACTGCCCCAGCCCGTTGGATACCGGCCTCAATCCGGTCGATCACGCTGCCATCCGCACCGGGAAGCAGCTGGATCAGATAGCCGCCGGCAGCCTTCACCGACTGATCCACGTCCACCAGGACGCCCAGCGCACAGGCCGTGGGGGTCTGCTCACTGCGGGCAAAGTATTCAGTGACATCCTCGGCAATCTCCCCGGAGACCAGCTCTGTGGAACCGATATACGGCTCCTTGAGCCGCAGGTCGCGGATCACAGTCAGCGTGCCGTTGGTCCCGACCGCCGCGCCCACATTCAGCTTTCCTGCGTATTTCTCCATGATGTGAACGCCGGGATTCTCCACATATCCGCGGACATTTCCCTGAGCATCGGACACCGCCAGCAGAAGGCCCAACGGTCCGCCGCCGCGGATTTGCAGGGTCAGGGACCCATCGTCCGCCTTTTGCAGGTTCCCCATCATGGATGCGGCCGTCAGCACCCGGCCCAGGGCAGCCGTAGCCACCGGCAACGTCTTGTGAATCTGCCGCGCCCGCTCCACAATTCCGGCGGAGGTAATCGCCATGGCGTTGACCATTCCGTCGGCGGAGATGGCGCGTACAATTTCGTCACGCATTTGCATTGCTCCTTCTGGCGAAGAAGACCAGACGCTGTTCGCCGGTCTTCGGCGGTTCCAGCCGCCATTCGCCATAAATCTTCAGATCCTGAAATCCAGCTGCCTCCAGCATGTCCCGCAGCTGACCGGCCGAGTACGCGTACTCGGCGTGCTCCTCAAAGCTGCGGGCCCACAGTGCTCCCTGGCGCTGGAACAAATCCATGCCATAATAGCAGATGTTTTCTTCCTCGTCAAATTCCGCCCGCCAGACGCAGTAACTGTCTTCATTTTCATCAAGGAAGACCTGGCCGTCCAGGCCGCGGAGCTTCTCAGGCGTGTTGACATCAAACGTGAACACACCGCCGGGCTGTAGCGTTTCATAGACCCGGCGGAAAACCTCCCCACAGGCCGCCGGATCGGTGAGGTAGTTCACTGCGTCCAGGCAGCTCACCACCCACTCCACCGGCTCCGGCAGCTCCAGCTCTTCCATCGATTGGCAGACAAAAAAGGGAGGATTTTCTGCCACAGACTGGGCTTTTTCAAAAGCCACCGTCAGCATATCTTCCGACCGGTCCGCCCCCAGCACCTGATACCCGCGCTTTGCCAGGGCCACCGACAGCGAACCGGTACCGCAGGCCATATCCAACACAGTCAATGGCCGCACCCCTTGGGCGGACAGAAGCTGTTCATAAAACGCAGCAATGGCCTCATAGTTCACATCGCCAGTGAGCCCATCATAAGAGGCCGCCAGCGCTTCGTATGCGCTCATTCCGCTGACTCCTCCATCCGGCTGAGAATCGTGCGGTACCCATCGGCTCCGTAGTTCAGGCAGCGGTTGACGCGGCTGATCGTGGCGCTGCTGGCGCCGGTCTTTTCCAAAATGTCGTTATAGATCAGGCCCTCATCCAGCAGCCGGGCCACCTGAAACCGCTGCTCCATGGCCTTCATCTCCGAAACGGTACACAGGTCCTGGAAAAACCGGTAACACTCTTCCGGCGTCTCCAGCAATAAAATCGCCCGATACAACGCATCCTCGCGGTTCGTGTTTTTATTTTTGTTGTTCATGCAGACGCTCCTTTTGGCGAGTAATATCCGTACAAATCCAGACGCATTTCGCACCCGTTTTTTATATTTTATCAAAGTGAAGAGCAAAAGTAAAGAGGATTCTGCCTGCAAAGCGTCCTGAAAACCCTTGAAAAAACCGGCTTCATGCGGTATAATGTCCGCGTGTTTGACAAGCGGGCTTGGAAAAGGCAAATCCGCTCGGGCGGTTGCGAATCCCAATCCGCGGAGGTATCACTATGATTAAAGCGATCGTCGGCGCTAACTGGGGCGACGAGGGCAAGGGCAAAATCACCGACATGATGGCCGAAACCAGCGATGTGGTGGTCCGCTTTCAGGGCGGCGCCAACGCCGGCCACACCATTATCAACGACTACGGCAAATTTGCCCTGCACCTGCTCCCCTCCGGCGTCTGTTATTCCCATATTACCAATGTCATCGGCAACGGCGTCGCGTTTGACCCGGAAGCTTTCCTCAGCGAGCTCAAGTCCGTGACGGACAAGGGCGTCCCTGCTCCCAACATCCTGCTCTCCGAGCGGGCTCAGCTGCTGATGCCTTATCACAAGCTTCAGGACGCTTATGAGGAGGCCCGTCTGGCCGGCAGCGCCTTTGGCTCCACCAAGTCCGGCATTGCGCCGTTCTATTCCGACAAGTACGCCAAGATCGGCATTCAGTTGTGCGAGTTATTTGACGAAGAGGTTCTCCGCACCCGTGTGGAGAAGATCTGCACGCTGAAAAACGTGCTGTTTGAACACCTGTACCACCAGCCCAAGCTGGAACCGGAAGCGCTGATGACTCTGCTTCTGGGCTGGCGCGACCAGTTGGCTCCCTATATTGGCGACGCCCAGGCATTTCTGACTCAGGCACTGGCAGAAGGTAAGACCGTCCTGTTGGAGGGGCAGCTTGGCACCATGCGGGATCCGGACTTCGGCATCTACCCCTACACCACCTCGTCTCACACACTGGCCGGCTTCGGCTGCGTGGGTGCGGGTGTGGCTCCCGGCGAAATTAAAGAAGTCGTCGCCGTCACCAAGGCCTATTCCAGCGCTGTCGGCGCCGGCGCCTTCGTCTGCCGTCTGGAGGGAGAAGAGGCCGACACCCTGCGCCGTCTGGGCGGCGACAACGGCGAGTACGGCGCCACCACAGGACGTCCGCGGGACGTAGGCTATTTTGACGCTGTAGCCAGCCGGTATGGCTGCCGCCTCCAGGGCGCTACGCAGGTGGCGCTGACCTGTCTGGACGTGCTGGGCTATCTGGATGAAATCCCCGTCTGTGTGGGTTACGATATTGATGGAGAGATCACCCGCGATTTCCCCGTAACGCCCAGACTGAACCGCGCCAAACCGGTCTACACAAAGCTGCCCGGCTGGAAGTGCGACATCCGCGGCGTCACCGATTGGAACCAGCTGCCCAAACAGGCGCAGGACTACGTTCTGTTTCTGGAGCAGGAGATTGGCGTTCCCATTCAAATTGTCTCCACAGGTCCCAAACGCCACGAAAATATTTTCCGTTAATTTCTGTAAGTACAGCATGGGGCGGTTCCCAACGGAGCCGCCCCATGGGTGCGTATTCGGAAAACACCCACAAACTGTGGGTGTGCGGCTTTCATTCAAATCAAATATGAAAAGGGAAAGAAGCCTGCACGGATTTTCTGCTGTTCCACCTGATCCGCTGGGTAAACCAATTCGCTTCCAACTGAAGCGGACTGATTTGGCATTTCTTTAGGAGGGTGTCCCATGAACTATGATCTTCTGCTCACCAACGCCGTCATTGCCGACGGTACCGGCGGTCCGCTGTTTTCCGGACAAGTCGCAGTCAAAGATGGCACCATCGCCGCCGTTTGCCATGGCAGCCCCCTGTCCCCTGCAGATGCGGACAGAACAGCGGACTGCGGCGGCCGCATTCTCTCTCCCGGTTTTTTGGATGTCCATACACACTGCGAACGCACCATGCTCCGAGACCCTGCAGCGGCCCACAAGCTGGCCCAGGGCATTACCACCCTCATCACCGGCCACTGCGGCGACTCCGCCTTTCCCAGTGTAGGGTTTCCCGATCTGGCCGCATACCGAGGCGCCTGCCGCAACACCGGGCTGGGCCTTGATCTGGTCAGTATGACCGGTCACGGCAATCTGCGGGAAACCATATTGGGACCCGGGGACCGCGCCTGTGACGCAGCCCACCTGGCGCAAATGGCAGCCCTTCTGCGCACGCAGCTGCAGCAGGGCGCCGCCGGTCTCAGTTCCGGTCTGGAATACGCACCGGGCATGTACGCCGACACCGACGAACTGACGGCTCTGGCGCAGGTATGCGCCGCGCACCGCTGCGTATACAGTACCCACATGCGCTGTGAAGGCAGCCGCCTGCTGGATGCGGCAGCGGAGGCCATTTCCGTGGCCCAGCGCTCCGGCTGCCGCACGGTCCTTTCACATTTGAAGGCCTGTGGGAAACCCAACCACGGCAAGGTGCGTACAGTGCTGGCCATGATGGACGCCGCCAACCGGCAGGGCGGGGACCTCTATGCCGACGCCTACCCTTACCCCGCCGCCAGCACCGGCCTGTCCATCGTCCTGCCGCCCTGGACACTGGAAGGCGGCATGGAAGTACTACCGCAGCTGCTGTCCTCCCCTGTTACACGGGCGGAGGTGCGGCGCTGGTTCCGGTTGGGGACCGACGTCTGGGAAAACCGCTCCATTGTCACCGGCTGGGAAAACATCAGCGTAGCTTATGCCTCCCATCCTCAACTCCAACCCTATATCGGAAAAAACCTGTCCGAGATTTCCAGTATGCGGGGACAATCCCCGGCGGACGCCCTGATGGATCTGTTGGCGCTGGAGGGCCGCGACATACCAGCCATTCTCCGCTCCGCCTGTGAAGAAGATCTGCGCACAGCGTATGCCCATCCCCGGGTTATGGTCTGCAGCGACAGTACCGATGTCACCGACGACCGCCCCCATCCCCGTCTGTACGGCTCCCATACCCGGTATCTGCGGCACTATGCCAATCTTCACGACGAGGCGTCCGTCGCCGCCGCTGTTCACCGGATGACCGGTCTGCCTGCGATGGTCTACAGCCTGCCCACGCTGGGCATTGTAGCCGAAGGTAAACGGGCAAATCTGGCGCTCTGGTCTCCGGAGGCGCTGGAGGATCGGGCTACCTTTGAAGAGCCCTGCCAGCTCTCCAGCGGCATGGCTGCCGTCTGGGTCGGCGGAACGCTGGCTTGGGAGCAGGATCATGTTACCGGCGCTCTGAACGGCGCGTTCCTTCATCCGGCGTGGCAGAATACTGTGCCAGACTTCGCGCCCCCAAAAGAGCGGTAACACAGCGTCAGGCAATTGCCGCAGCATGGCCTGCCTCCCACACGTTTTTCATACCGCAAAAGCCGAATGGGCCTGTTGCAAAGTATTTTGCAACAGGCCCAATATCTTTCCCCAGCGCAGGCTGAATTCCTTTTACAGGAAATCCGTGCAGAACGCCAAGCGCAATCGGTTCCAAGTTTTTCAAAAGCGAGACAGATGTATTTGATTTTCGAACTGTCCCTAACCGCGGCGCAGCATTTCCTCCGCGCTTTTCAGCGTCGTCTCCGTAATCGTCGCGCCGCCAATGATGCGGGCCAGCTCCTGCTTGCGGCCCTCCCGGTCCAATGGGGTCACACTGGTATAAGTGCGGCCGTTTTTCTCCGCCTTGGAGATCAGGAAGTGCACATCTGCCATGGCGGCGATCTGCGGCAAATGTGTTACGCAGAGGACCTGCCGGGACGCGGCGACACTGGACAGCTTCTCCGCCACCTTCTGCGCCGCGCGGCCGCTGACGCCGGCGTCTACCTCGTCAAAGATCAAGGTTGGCACCGCATCTTTTTCCGCCAATACGTTTTTGATGGCCAGCATAATGCGGGCCAGTTCGCCGCCGGAGGCCACACGGCTCATGGGCTTCAGCGCCTCGCCGGCATTGGCCGACATGAGGAAGCGCACTGTATCCACCCCATTGGGGCCCAGCGTCAGCGATTCCGAATCGTCGAACTGGCACAGGAACTGCACATTTGGCATGTCCAACTGTGCCAGCTCCGACAAAATTCTCGCCTCCAGCGCCTTGGCCGCATCTTTTCGGACGGCCCGCAGGTCCAAGGCCAACTTTTCCGCAGCCTGTTCCTTCTGCTTCAGCGCGGCGTTCAATTCCTCCAGCCGCTCGTCGGACAGGACAATGGCGTCCAGCTCCTGCCGGGCATGTTCAAGGAACTCCAGCATGTCCTGGCAAGTAGCGCCGTATTTCCGGCGCAGACGATGCAGCACATCCAGCCGGTCTTCCACCCGCTCCAGTTCTCCGGCGGCAAAGTCGTAGCTGTCCCGCAGGTCCCGCACTTCCTCCGCCGCATCCTGGACATTGTACATCAGCTCCGCCACCCGCTCATGGAGAGGCTCCATCGCTTCATCAAAGCGGGCTCCATAGCCCAGAGAGCGCTCCGCCTGGGTCAGCAATGCCGCCGCGCCGTCGCTGTCGTCGCCGCCGTAAAGGCATTCCAGCGCTTCATTTAAGGCATCCATGAGTTTTTCCGAACTCTGGAGCACCTTGCGCCGCTTTTCCAGTTCCTCGTCCTCACCGGCTTTTAACCCGGCGCTTTCTAATTCCCGGATCTGATGCTCCAGCATTTCCATGCGGCGGGCCTTCTCATTCTCATCCATGGTAGACTGGCGGATTTCCTGCCGCAGCGCCGTCACCTGGGCAAAGGCCGCCTGATAGTCTGCCAGCAGCGCCTCATCTCCGGCGAATAAATCCAGATAGGTCAGGTGATTCTCTTCGTCAAACAGCTGCTGGGAATCGTGCTGGCCGTGAATGTTGATGAGATGTACCCCCAGCTGATGGAGCATGGCCACTGTCACAGGCCGGCCGTTGACCCGGCAGACGTTTTTGCCATCCAGAGAGATTTCCCGCTGCACCAACAGTTCTCCCGCCGTGTACGCCACGCTGTTTTCTGCAAACCAGTCCAATTCCGGAATGCCTGTAAACACAGCGCTGACAAACGCCTTCTTTGCGCCAGTACGGATAATATCCCGATAGGTCCGCTGCCCCAAAATCGCGCTGATCGCATCAATGACGATGGATTTGCCCGCGCCGGTTTCGCCGGTCAGGACGTGAAACCCCTCACCAAAAGTGATATCCGCCTGTTCAATGACGGCAATATTTTCAATATGAAGGACGGAAAGCATACAATCCCCCCTGTGACCACGACAACATATACCCGCTGGAGATTTTCGGATCTCTCCCGGACTCTAATTGACCATGGATTTAATCTCTGCACAAAACGCAGCGGCGGCGGCGTTGTCGCGCATAATAATCAGACCTGTGTCATCTCCGGCCAGCGTCCCCACCGCGCCGGGCAGATTCATGGAATCGATGGCCAAGCACGCCGCATCCGCCAGCCCCGGCAGCGTCTTGATGACCACCAGGTTCTGGGCATGGTCATAGCTGGTCACGCACTCCCGAAAAATCGAATTCAGGCGGGTGGAAAATGTTCCCGCCGTCTCCTTCATGGACAGGGCATACCGGTAGGTGCCGTTGTGTCCCAGTTCCTTGACAATGCGAAGTTCCTTAATATCTCTGGAGATCGTCGCCTGCGTACATGCAAAGCCATTTTCCTGCAATGCCTTTTGCAGTTGTTCCTGGGTTTCGATGTCCTGCTGCTCAATCAGTTCCAGAATCTTTGCTTGCCGCTGCATTTTCATACAGACACCTCACTTGTTTTTGAATTTGAGATTCACCACATCAAAAAACGTGGAATCTTTGACCCGGACCAGCTCCGTCACCTTTGGGGACTTGACGGCGCGAACCACATCTCCCGGTTCCAGCCGGACGGCACGGCCGCCGTCCACAGTCAAATAGGCGTTCTTCCGGCCGGTCTTTCCGACCTTCACAGTCACCACCCGCTGCTCTGAAAGGACAATGGAACGGCTCTGCAGCGCATGGACACAGATCGGTGTGACAATGATATTCTGGGACTCCGGCTCCACAATGGGCCCGCTGGCAGACATGGAATACCCGGTGGAACCGGTGGGCGTGGAGATAATGACGCCGTCTCCGGAGAGGTTATAGACCTCTACATCGTCGCAGCTGACGTTCATCTGCACTACCCGCGCCACAGCTCCCTTGCTGACCACCGCGTCGTTCAGCGCGCAGTCTTCATAGATCTGGTGGCCGCCCCGCAGCACCGTCACATCCAGCATCATCCGCGCATCCAGACGGTACTGTCCGGCCACAACCCGTTCCAGCAGATGCAGTTCTTTGGTCTCCAGTTCGGCCATAAATCCCATGGTCCCCACGTTGACGCTGAGGATGGGTACATGGTTGTCCGTAGCCAACTTGGAAGCATGGAGAATCGTCCCATCCCCGCCGAAACAGACCAACATGTCCGCTCCTGGCAGCTCCTTATTTAAATCGCACAGCCGCAGGTGAGGCGGCAGTTCAAAATTCTTATCCACCATAAACGGCAGACAGATACGGGTTTGGACGCCGGCCTGCTGCAGGATCTTCTCCGCTGCCAACGCAGAGCGAAAGCCTTTGTCCCGATATGGATTTGGCGATAGAATAAATTTCTTCACTCTGCGCTCCCCCTCAGTGTCTCATGAGCTTGGGCCACCAGCGCCGCAATGTCCGGCACCTGCTCCGAACGCGGTTCCAGCGTCAGATGCCCCAGAAACTCAATGTTGCCCTCCGGGCCTTTCACCGGCGAAAAGGTCAAGCCCAGGATGCAGAAGCCCAGCTGGTGAAAGGTTTCCACCGCCGTCTCCAGCACCAGCCGGTGAACCGCCGGATCGCGGACGACCCCTTTTTTGCCCACCAGCTCTTTGCCAGCCTCGAACTGCGGTTTGATCAGGCACAGCACCTGCCCGGTGGGTTTGAGCAGCTGCCGGATGGCCGGCAGCACCAGCTTCAAAGAGATAAACGACACGTCGATGACCGACAGATCCAGGGGCTGGCCAATGTCCTCCGGCTTCACATACCGGATGTTGGTCCGCTCCATCACAGTCACCCGGGGATCCTGCCGAATGGACCAGGCCAGCTGCCCATAGCCCACATCGATGGCATAGACGTGGCTGGCCCCTTTTTGCAGCAGGCAGTCCGTAAATCCGCCAGTGGATGCGCCGGAATCGCTGCACACCCAGCCAGTGGGATCCACGCCAAAATCGCGCAGCGCCTTTTCCAGCTTCAGTCCGCCGCGACTGACATACGGACAGTGGGCGCCGCGGATCTCAATTTCGGCTTCCCGGTCTACATTGGTGCCTGGCTTATCCACCCGCTGGCCGGCCACATAGACGTTGCCGCTCATAATGGTAGCCTGTGCCTTGGAGCGCGTCTCCGCCAGCCCCTTTTCCACCAGAAGCACATCCAGCCGTTCTTTATTTTTCACGGTCCCGCACCTCCAGTACCATCCGGCACAGGCTTTCCGCATCCAGCCCGCAGTCCCGATACAATGTTTGTATGGCGCCATGGGAAATAAACCGGTCGCCCAGATTCCGCGTACGCAGGACGCCGGTCACACCCTGCTGGGCCAGTTGACTGATCAGGGCCTGCCCCACGCAGCCGGCCTCCACCGTATCCTCCGCCACCAGCAAAAACCCGGTCTTCCGGACAGATTCGGCCACCAGCGAGGTATCCAAAGGCTTGATCTGCGGCAGGCAGATCACCTCCGCCTCCACGCCGTGTTCCGCCAAAAGTTCCGACGCGTCCAGCAGCTGATTGCAGTAAACGCCATAGGAAACCAGCGTCACATCGCGCCCTTCCCGCAGTATCGGGGACGGAAACAGCCCTGTCAATTTCCCCTCGCCGCCGCGGGGGTAACGAATGGCCACCGGCCCCGTCTCCTGCTCCACCGCCTGGCGAAGCATCTGCTGGAGCTGTTCCAACGTGGCAGGGCAAAAAATTTTGAAATTCGGCAGCTGGCGCAGATAGCCCACATCGAACTGCCCGTGATGCGTCTCGCCATCTTCCCCCACCAAACCGGCCCGGTCCACGCACACCACCACATGCAGCCCCAAAATGGCCACGTCGTGAATCAGCATGTCATAGGCCCGCTGCAGGAAGGTGGAATAAATGGCCACCACCGGCAGCATTCCCTGTTTGGCCAGGCCCGCCGCCATTGTCACCGCGTGGCCCTCTGCGATGCCCACGTCGTAAAACCGCCGCAGATATGTGTCGGCAAACATGTCCAGACCCGTGCCGGAAGTCATCGCCGCTGTAATGGCGCACAGGTTTTTATGTTCTTTCCCAAGCTGCACCAGCGTACGGCCCATGACCTGGCTGAAACTGGGCTTGCCGCTGCTCTGAATACGGCCTGTGGCCGGGTCAAAGAGGCCCACGCCGTGGAAGGCATTGGGATTCTGCTCGGCATACGAATAGCCTTTCCCCTTCACTGTGGACACATGGAGCAGCACTGGACAGTTCAATTCCCTGGCCCACCGCAGCAGATAGCACAGCCGGTCCACATCGTGCCCGTCCACCGGGCCAAGATACGTAAAGCCCATCTCCTCGAACATGGTGCTGCCGAGGAAGGCGTTTTTTACCCGCTTTTTCAGCCGGTGGGTAAAATCATACAGCTTTTTGCCGCCGGGCACCCGGGCCGTAAAGCTGCGGTACGCCTTTTTCAGGCGAAAATAGTGGGGCTTCAGGCGCAGGTGGGCCAGATAGCGGGAGATGCCGCCCACATTTTGGGAAATAGACATGCCATTGTCATTGAGGATCACAATCAGCGGCTCGCCGCTCTGCCCGGCATTGCTGAGGCCCTCATAGCTGAGGCCGCCGGTCATGGCGCCGTCGCCCAACAGCGCCACAACGCTGTATTTCTCATTTTGCAGGGTCCGTGCCCGGGCCATGCCCAGGGCCACAGAGACCGAATTGGAGGCATGTCCGGCAATGAATGCGTCCGTATTGCTCTCCGACGGCTTGGGGAAGCCCGCCATTCCGCCAAACTGGCGCAGCGTAGGAAACTGATCCTTCCGTCCGGTGAGCAGCTTATGAACATAGGACTGGTGTCCCACATCAAAGACCAGCCGGTCCTTTTCAAAGTCAAATACCTTATGAAGAGCTACAGTCAGCTCCACAATACCCAGGTTGGATGCCAGATGACCACCGGTGCGGCCCACGTTCTCCACCAGAAACCGGCGAATCTCCGCACAGAAGGCATCCTGTTCTTCCCCGGTCAGCCGCAGCAAATCCTCCCTGCCACGATATTGATCCAATCGATTCAAGCTCTACACAACCCGTCATAGCAGGCCGCCAGCGGCCTGCGATACTTCCGCGCATTGCAAAACCCCTCGGCTTTTCGGCGCAAATTTTATTATAACATATGAAATGAATATATACAAGTATTTATGCATTGGAGATCCCGCTGTCTCCGGCGGATTTCCCACTCACATCCAGCGTATAAATACACTGAGGCCCTATGCTCTCATACCAGCCAAAATAGTCCTGGAGCGGCACGACGGTTTCCAGCAGCTTTCCACCAGCCAGTTCAATGATCCGTCTAGATGCAGCGTTGGATTGGCGGCAGGTCAGAAGCAGTCGCTGCATCCCGTGGTATGCCGCCACCGGCAGCACCAGACGCAGAGCCGCCAGTCCCTCAGCGGTCGCGCTCCAGCAGTGACATTGCCAGCTTCTCTAAAAACGCCGTGTCGCCCAATCCGTGCAACGCAGCCACCGCCGCTTCTGTCTCCTGCCGTGCCAGGGCCAGACTGCCATCCACGCCCAGCAGCGTCACAAAGGTGCACTTTTCTGCCGCGGCATCGGAGCCGACGGATTTGCCCAGCTTCTCCGAGTCGCCTACAGCGTCCAGCACGTCGTCACAGATCTGAAATGCCATGCCCAGACCGGCAGCATAGGTTCTCGCGGCGGCCAGCTGCCACGTCTGCGCCCGCCTATCCGAACAGTCCGCGGCCAGCACGCCCAGGGTGCAGGCGGCGCGGATCAGCGCCCCAGTCTTAAGCCCATGAAGGGTATACAGGCTTTTCATGGTCTGGGGCTTTCCCTCCCCGTCCATGTCCAGCACCTGGCCGCCCACCATGCCTTCCTCTCCGGCGGCATTGGCCAGCTCCCGCACCGCCGCGGCAATGACATGGGGCGGCAGCTCCGCCGCAGCCAGGGCAGAAAACGCCGCCGTCAACAGGCCGTCGCCAGCCAGCACCGCATTGGCCTCGCCGAACATCTTGTGATTGGTGGGCCGTCCACGGCGCAGATCATCGTCATCCATACAGGGCAAGTCATCATGAATCAAGCTATAGGTGTGGACCATTTCCACAGCACAGGCAAAGGGCAGCGCCTGTGCTGGTTCGCCGCCGCACAGGCGGCAAAACTCCAGCGTCAGCACCGGCCGAATCCGTTTGCCGCCGGCCAGCAGGCTATACCGCATGGCTTCAAAGAGCCGCTTTTGCGGCAGCTCCTTGGTGAAATACGCCGCCAGCTCATCCTCGATCAGCTGCCGGTCGTGTTCCAAGCGTGTGTTCCAATCAGGCATGGTCAAATTCCACCTCCGCCGGGGTGCCGTCAGGCTGTTTCATGAGCTGGATCACCTGCAGCTCCGCCTGATCCAGCATCGCCGCGCACCGGTTCACCAGCCCCGTCCCCTCTTCAAAGAGCTTTAACGAGTCCTCCAGTGGCGCTTCGCCCTTTTCCAGGACGCGGACAATTTCCTCCAGCCGCTGCATGGACGCTTCAAATTTGACTGACTGCTCATTTTCCTCTCGCATGTTGTTCCTCCATAACTTCTTCCACGGTGGCGCGAAGCGCACCGTCGCCCAACCGGGCGGTGATGGTGTCTCCCGGCTGCACCTGTGACACAGAACGGATCACATTTCCATCACACAGCAGCATGCCATAGCCGCGGCCCAGCACCTTTAACGGACTCATGGCGTCCAGGGATGCAGCAGCCTGTCCAAGCCGCTGCTTGTGGGCAGCCAAAATGGCCTCCATTGTGTAGCGCAGAGCCGCCTTCTGATGTTCCAGCGCCGACCGCCGCTGGACCACATAGACCTCCGGCCCTTCCAGCGCCGGGTTCTTCCGGAGCGTCTCCAGCCGCTGCCGGCAAAGCTTCAACTTCCGGGTCAGAGCCTCGTACATCCGGCTTTGCAAATGGTCCAGCTGAAGCCGCAGTTCGTCCTGGTCCGGCGCCGCAAGCTCCGCGCCGTTGGAAGGCGTGGCGGCCCGCACGTCGGCCACAAAGTCGGCAATGGTCACATCCGGCTCATGCCCCACGGCTGAGATCACCGGGATTTCCGAGGCATAGATGGCCCGCGCCACCCGTTCGTCGTTGAAGGCCCACAGATCCTCCATGGAGCCGCCGCCCCGCCCGCACAAAATGACGTTCGCCAGCTGAAATCGGTTCACATACCGCAGGGCTCCTGCAATTTGTGCCGGGGCCTCCGTCCCCTGCACCTGCACCGGCAGAATCTTCACCTTGCTCAGCGGGTACCGTTTTCCCAAAATCCGCAGCATATCATGGACCGCCGCGCCCGCGCCGGAGGTGATGATGGCCACCGTATGGGGATAAGCGGGCAGCGGCTTTTTATGGCTCTGGTCGAACAGCCCCTCGGCATACAGCTTTTCCTTCAGCTGTTCAAAGGCAACGTACAGATCTCCTACCCCATCGGCCAGAAGGGCCGTACAGTAGAGCTGATGCTGTCCGTCCCGGGGGTAGACCGTCACCCGCCCCATGGCCACCACCTGCATACCGCTCTCCGGCCGGAACCGCAGGCGCTGGGCGCTGGAACGGAACATGACGCATTTCAGCGCGCCGCCGCTATCCTTTAGGGTGAAGTAGTGATGGCCGGAGGGATAGACCTTATAATTGCTCAGCTCGCCGCGGACGCAGACCGCGCCCAACCGCGCATCCTGATCCATCAGATTCTGGATATAGCTGTTGAGCTGGGAGACCGTCATGGCCTCCATGGCCGAATTGCGGGTCAAAGCGCCCCCTCCTTTCGCAGCCAGCCCAGGACCGCCACGCCCATGGCGTTGTCTGTGGCATAGGCCGGGTCGGAAAACACAGGCTCCAGGGCAGCGCACCGAACCCGCAGGCGGCTGTTGGACGCCACCCCTCCGGAAAACACCACCGGCAGTCCCGGATACGCCTTTCTGGCGGCCTTTGTCGCCGCCAGTACCGCGCCGGTCACCGTATCCAGTGCAAAAGCTGCCACCACAGCCGGCTGCGCGCCGCGGCCATGGAGTGCCTGCACCTGGTTCTCCACGCCAGACAAAGAGAACTCCAACCCCCGCAGCTTTACCGGGAACGGTTTTTCCCCTTCTATACCTTCTGCCATGGCGTCCAAGGCTTTGCCGGCGGGAAATCCCAGCCCCAGCAGCTTGCCGGTGCGGTCAATGACCTGCCCTGCGGCCAAATCCGTCGTGCCTCCAATCCGGCGGGCGTCAGGCCCGTCCGTCCCCGGTTCCACCAGCAGGAGCTCCGTGGTTCCACCGGACAAATGCCATGCCAAAAAGGGCCGTCCCAACAGCTCCAGCCGCTGCGCAGACCAAAGCACAGCCGCCAGATGGCCCTGTTGGTGGGAAACGGCATAAAACGGCACACCCAGCGCCGATGCCAACACCTGTCCCTGGGATGCCCCGGCTAAAAAACAGGGCATATAGGAGCCTTCCACTGCCCGCGGCCGGGTGCTGGCGGCAACTGCGCCGATCTGGCCGGCGGACTCCCCAAACAGGGCCGCGGCCATCTCCGGCAGCCGTTTTACATGGGCAAACAGCGCTTCGCTCTGCCGCAGCCCCAGCTGCCCCGGCTGCACGTCCAGCAGCCGGGACTTGTTCACCCCCTGCGTGCCGTCAAACCGGGCCACGGAGGTGGTGTAATTGCTGGTGTCCAGCCCCACGCAGTCCATCACAGCCCTCCGCGGACAAAGCTGCCCAGAATGCCGTTGACAAAGGATACCGTCTCTTCGTCTTCATAACGCCGTGTCAGCTCCACGGCCTCGTTGATGGCAGTTGCCGCGCTGACGTCTTCCACATTCAGAATCTCGAACATGCTCACCCGCATAATCGCCTTCGCCAGTTTGGAAATACGGTCCAAATTCCAGCCGATGGCGTATTTTGCAATGTAGCCGTCCAATTCCTTCTGCTTGACATAGACGCCCCGAACCACTGTTTCAATGTATTTTTCAGAGGCCGGATCTGGTTTCTCCTCATAGACCTCCGTCTCTTCAGCCAGACGGCGGTAGTATTCCTCTTCAAACCGAACCGGCAGGACTTCCTCCGGCAGCTCATCGGTATACTCCATGGCAAAGACAATATGTACCGCGATTTCCCTGGCGTTCGTTCTGGTCATACTCCAAATCCTCCGATTCATTTGCGTTACTTCAGGCTCTGTTTGTCCGGCGAAACAACCCTTTGCCATTGGGCATATTTCCAGATTTCAAACAAGGTCCAGTCGAAATCATTATAAACAATCTTCCCAAGAAAATAAACCCTCTTTTGCGGAAAAATCGCGGGAATCTGCGGGTTTGCGCATACTCTGTAAGCAATCAGCGGAAACCGGACATTATTCACGCAGAAATTCCGCCCATTCTCCTTGATATGTGTGCAAATGTGCGCTCCAATATAACAGTCTGTCAAGGTATATCTGCTTTCTCGCTTCAATTGCGGCTGCGCAATTATCTATCCCATATTTATAAACAATCGCAGTCAGGTCGTATATGGGATAGCCAATTGCGTGTCCAGCGGTATGCACAACGGCGCACGCCTGCCCTACGGCATGACATATTGCAATCTCCTCTTTGGAGGACGTCTCTTTGGCAAACGCGTGGCAGGCTAAAATTTTTTGCTGCGCCAGCCGCATTTTGCACTTCCCGGCCGCCCAATTCTGCGCCGCCTCCAAGGCTTCCCGCGGACGTCTCTCCTCCGGATATGCTCTTTCCAATTCCGCAACGGTCCCGGCAGCAAGGTCAAAGGCCCACAGGACGGTCGCCTGATGATTCTGCGCTTGAAGCAGTTGTAAAACATCCTGTAAAAATTCCGAATCTTTTGCAAACAAAACTTGATTCTTCCGCTTAAACTTTGCCCGCACGTCCTCTATCCAAGTCATGTGAACCTTCCAATCCCGTCAAATAAAAATTTAACGCCAACTTCCCGATTCCAAACCGCCACAGAGGGGATTCCCGCATCCGAAACGCCCTCCCCAGCAGCGGCCCCGCATACCCCGGATCGCCGGAACGCAAATCGCCCCGCCGCCGGCAACGCCGGCAGCGGGGCTTGACGTCAGATTACTTTTTGTTCAGGGCAATGCCGACCACGTTGACATTGACCTCCGTCACAGTCAGCCCGGTCATGGACTCCACCGCCGCAGACACGCTGTCCTGGATGTTCTTTGCCACTTCCGGAATGGTGTAGCCGTACAGCAGTACCACAAAGCAGTCCATACGCACCGTCTGCTCTTCCAATGTCAGCTTGATGCCCTTGGACAGACTCTTTTTGCCCACCAGCTCCGCAATATCGCTGCCGATGCCAGAAGCCAGGCCGCTGACGCCTTCCACATCGGCAATGGCCAGGGCTGCGATAGCAGAGATCACTTCCTCGGAGATGTTGATGGTGCCAAACTCCTGCGTCTGCGTCAAATAGTCTTTATTTTCACTCATAAAAAGGGCTCCTCCTTTGTATTGTGAGAATCATGCTGTTCATGCGCCGGGGACAGCTTCTATCCTGATTATTATATCATGTTCGGAGGAAAATACAACCTTAAATTCACGGACTTTTCTCCGGCCTGCCTCATCCGACCTCAATGATCCGCAGCTGGGAGAGCGTGTAATCCGACTGCGAAGTCACAATATCAGAAATCGCTGCAATATCCGCCTCCTGCAGTCCCTCTGCCGGCGCGGCTACAGCCACGGAAATGCCGTCATCGGACATGAACGCCACGCAGTCCGTATATCCCTTGGCAATCACCATGCTCTCGATCTGCGCCTCTTCCAGCGCCATCTCCACCATAGCCGTCAGCTGTGTCGAAGCATTGGACACCACGGAAGCATCCTCGCCGGACTCATAGGCCATGGCCTCCTGCAGCGTGGAAACGGCGCTGTCCCGGCTTTCCTGCCGGCTCAGGCGAATCTCCGCAAAATAATCCGCCGCCTCCACAGATGTCAGATCCTCGCTGGCCGTTTCCACCAGCAGTTCCGTGTCCTCCAGATCGTCGCTGATGACCAACGTGGTGTCATCCAGGATCAGATCGCTGTCCAGCGTCTCCGTCAACTCGGGCACCGTCTCATCCCGGTTGTAGGACCAGTTGAGATAGATCCCTGCGCAGACAAACAACAGAACTGTAGCAACGATGGCATTTCTCTTCCAGATTTTTGTTCCCATTTTCGTACCCATAGTGTCCTCCTTATTGCTCCTTCATTTTGATCACTGTGATCTTATCCGCACCCAGGCCTGTCAGCCCGGAAATTGCGTTGATGATATCCAGCCGCACAGCGGCATTATCTGCCCCCTGGCACAGTACCAACGCGCCCTGAAACGTGGGGTAGAATTCCTGCACTGCCAATGGCGTCTCCTGGCCGCTGCCGCTGTCATAGAGCACGGTTTGTTCCGTCTGCTCCGTCAGGGCGCCGTCCGTATACCGCTGCTCCAGATCTGTGGCATAGACGGTCCTGGCGCCGGATTGGAGCGTCAGCGTCACCGCCGTCTCTCCGGCGCCTTCGAGTTGGCTCAGCATCTCGGACAGCCGCTGCTCCAGCGCCTCAACGGCCGTTTCTGCCGGCGTCTGTTCTGAAGCGGAAGCCGCTGTTTCTGCCTGCCCCGTCTGCTCCGACGCTGGCCAGAGAAGCAGCACCACGCCGATCAGCAGCACCAATGCTGCGTACTTCAGCCGCCCCAGCCGTGCTGCAAACCTGCGCAGCCCTTCTGGCAATTGTACATTCTTCACATGCATATCCACTCCTGTCGTTCGGCGGGGATCGCCAGTTCGGCCGCGATATAAGCGCTGAGGGCTGTTTTCTGGGTCTCCGCTACACTTCCCTGGATGGTCACCGCCACCGGATAGGGCCAGTCGCCATCTGCGTCAGTTTCCACGGATACGGTCACCTCTGCGCCAAGCTGTGCGGCTTTGTCCAATATATATGTCTCCGCTTTCTCGGTTATGAGCATGGCAACAATTTCCCGGTTGGTAACTGTGACGCCGCTGGCAGCGGCGTCGGCCTGCATCTCCAGCTGGGAAAAATACTTTGCAAACTGGTCATAGTCCAGCTGTATCAGGGGACTCAGGGCAACCAGGATCAGGATGAGCCCCCCGGCAAACACCGCCGCCCGGCGCGCTCCTCCCTTAGGCGTCACCGCCGACGCCAGCGCCGTCAGCATAGCTGCCGCCGTCAGTCGAAGCAGATAGCCGCTCAGGGCATCTATCATACCGTCACCGCCTTCATGGAGCACACGCAGCAGATCAGCAGCATCAGGGCACAGCCGCCGGTCATGCCCAGCACCATGCCCATGGCCGACGCCATGGCTCCGGTCAATTTGACCAGGCTGCTGTCGCCAATGACGCCGCCCACTGCCGCCGTCAGCTTCAGCATCAGGTACTGAATGCCAATGCGTAAAAACGGCACAATACAGATGGCCAGTACCGCCAGCATCCCAAACACGCCCACGGAACTTCGGATTAGGGAAGCGCTGACCAGCACCGTCTCCGAGGCATCTGACAGGATGCTGCCCACCACCGGCACCGCCGCCGACAGCGCCAGCTTCGCCGCCCGCACGGTGGCAGCGTCCGCACTGCCGCTGATGATCCCGGTGACAGACAGATATGCCGTAAATACCAGCAGGATCGCCTTTAATCCGGAAACCAGCAGCGACCGCAGCATCGTCCCCATCTGGCTGAGCATCTGATTGCCCAGGGCGGCGTCAGCGGCAGCCATGGCCACATAGCAGTACACCAATGGCATCAGCAGCCGGCTGATCCCTGTCATCAGCACATCCGCAAAAAATACGGACGCCACATAAAGGGCAGACGACGCATTGACCGCCCCGGTGGCCGCCGTGGCCGCCGCCATGGTGGGCAGCAGCAGGTTTGTAAAGGCTGTAATATCGTTGAGCGTTGCTTGTCCAAGGGCAATCATGGTATTGAGATTTCCCGTGCAGGCCGCCGTGATGGCCAGGGCTCCCGCCATACTCACCACATTGGCGCCGCCCTCCGGCCGCAGCTCCCGAACCATGGCACACAGCAGCAAAATCGCCAGTATCACCGCCATGGTTCCCAGCGCGCTTTTCACATAACCGCCAGTCTGATTGACCGCCTTGGACAGGATTCCGCTAACCCCCTCCGACAGGCTGCCGGCATCGGTGGGTGTGATCCCCTCCAGAAATTCCGCGGCGCTTTCCGGCAAGCCGTCGTACAGCGCATCGGCGCCGATGGCGTCTGCGGTCTCCTCCATTACATCCACTGCCAGCGCCGGCGTTGACAGCAAAACCGCCATCAGGAGCGCACCCAAAGCCGCTCGTATGGTCCTCCGCCGCATGTTATCCCCCCATTAATGACTGCAGCAGATCCAGCACTGCATTGAGCAGCGGCAGGGCCGTATACAGCGCGCAGACGGAACCGCATAGCTCCACAAAGCCCCCGATGGATGTCTGCCCGGCATCGGCACAGACCGCTGCGGCAATTTTGGCAATCAGGCCGATGGCCACCGTCTTCAGAAGCGGCGCCAGGACCGCCTCATTGAGTCCCGCCGTCTCCCGCAGCGTCTCCAGAAAAGTCAATACCGGCGTCAGCAGCTGCAGCAGCACAAACGCCAACGCCAAGCAGGCGGCCAAACTCAGTAAAAGCGCCAGTTCCGGGCTGGTGCGCCGCACCACCAGCACCAGCACCGCCCCTACAATGGCCACCGCCGCCGCTTTCATCAGCAGATCCATCAGAAATTGAACAAGGTCTTGACCAGGTCGAATAGTTCCGCGATCCGCTGCACAACGATCATCAAAACTACCACCAGACCCGCCAGCGTCGTCATGGTGGCCTGCTCCTCCCGTCCGGAGCGGACCAGCACCTGGTTCAGAATGGAGACGATGATGCCAACCGCCGCAATTTTAAAGATCAGATCAATTTCCATGGTCCACCGCCTAAATTAAAATGATGGCCAATGCCAGCCCTGTGCAGACGCCCAGCACCCCATAGCTGCGGCACCGTCCGCTTTTCTCGGCGCAAAGCCGGTCATACTGCATAGTCAGACGCCGCTGCGCCAGGGCGATGGCCCGGCACTGGCCCTCCAGGTCGTACCGTCCCAGGGACGATGCCAGTTCCAGCAGTGTCTGGCGTCCCTCCTGCCCCAGAGACAGAGCCGGCAATTCGTCCATCGCCCGTTGGACCGCCTGCAGCGCTGCCAGCGCCGGATCTGCGGCCATCTTGTCCGCCGCCAGTTGAAACAGGCGCCCCACCTCTCCCTCTGCTGTGCGGCCCAATACGGCAAACAGCTGTCCTACAGGCAAAAGCCGAAACTGCAGCTCGTTTTGCAGCTGTTCCACCGCCGTAATAAGGCCACCCAGCTGCCGCTGGGTCCGCTTCACCTGCCATGCCAGCCCCAGGCCAGACGCTGCGCCGCCGGCAGTCACCAAAATTGCACCCAATAACCGGATCATGGCTCACCCAACCTTTCCAAGCGGACCTGCCGCTCCGGACCGATGACCGCCGCCCACTGAAACAGTCCCAGATTCAGCAATTGCCGGTACAGGGGCCTGCGGCGCAGATCTCCGGCGCCGGCGGCATGGGCCGTGGCCAGAAAGCGGACGCCGCAGTAAGACGCCTGCTCCATGGCCCGCAGCTCCTCCGCCTCCGTAATTTCATCCACGCAGATCCACGCCGGATTCATGGTTCGCACCAGCATGGGCACCGCCAGGGCCACCGGACAGTCTGCCAATACATCGGTGCGCCGCCCCACATCCAATTGGGGAACTCCCTGCCACATGGCCGCCAGCTCTCCCCGCGAATCCGCCAGCCCTACCCGGCGGTCCAGCGTATCCGACAGCAGACGCACCGTATCTCGCAGGAGCGTGGTTTTCCCCCGGCCCGGCGCCCCCAAAATCAGGACGTTTTCCTCACAGTCCGCCAGATGGGCCGCCAGCGCTGCCCCGCATCCGGGATGCTGCCGTGCGGCCCGGATGTTCAAAGAGGACACCGGTCCAATGGACCGCACTGAACCGCCCTCCACCACTGCCCGCCCGCACAGCCCCACGCGGCTGCCGCCGCGCAGCGTCACATAGCCGCGCGCCATGGCCCTGGCCGCCGTGTGGACGGAGTGTCCGGCGGCTGCCTCCAACACCGCCTGCAGCAGCGCCGGATCCGGCTCCACAGGCCGGCCCCTGTAAAACACAGCGGACTCTCTGCCGCCCCGATTCACCGTGGCCGGCACGCCGCATCGCAAGCGGACCTCCTCCACACCGCCCTTATCCAATTCCTCTCCAACGGCCTCCTGCAACGCCGGCGGCAGAATCTCCAGAATTGCCGAATCTGTCTTGTCCATATGTATCACCCGGTACAGCATATGGCGGCCTGTCCGCCCTTAGAACGGAGGTTCCTGCCTCCGACACAAAAAAACAGCCGTTTTCGAACAGGAAAACGGCTGTTAAGCTTGCCGAAAAAGCAGCACAGCCGCTTTTTCAACCGCTGGAATTGATTCGACTGGCTCCCGGCAAAGCGAATCCGCTTTGCCGCCCGGACTTCGTACTTTGCCCCCTGGCGCCGCTGTGGAGCACGGATTCCGCAACGGTTCCACTCGAACCCATTCAAGCTCATATTTATATGTAGTATCGTCAGCCAAGCAAATGCTCCAGCAGAATTTTAAACCCCAGACAGATGAGAATGACGCCCCCGAGGATACTGGCCTTTTTTTCGTATTTGCTCCCGAATACGCTGCCCAGCTTGACGCCGGCGGCAGAGAACAAAAAAGTCGTACAGCCGATGAGCGTCACCGACGGAACCACCTCCACGTCCAAAAACGCAAAGGTCACGCCGACGGCCAGTGCGTCAATACTGGTGGCCACAGCCATCAAAAACAGCTCCTTGTGGGACAGGCGTCCCACCGCCTCCGGACAGTCGCCGCTGTCCCCATCATCGTGGAGGGTCTCCCAGAGCATCTTGGCCCCGATGGTAACCAGCAGCACAAACGCGATCCATGGCGCGGCAGTGGACACCATGCTGCTGAAGCCCCGGCCCAGCACATAGCCGATGGCGGGCATCAACGCCTGTGCCACGCCAAAATACAGTCCAACGGTGACCATGTGCTTCACTCTGGGGCGGCGGAGACTCAATCCTTTGCAGATGGAGACGGCAAATGCGTCCATGCTCAGTGCCACAGCCAGTAAAAACAGTTCAAGCAATGTCATGAAGGATTCCTCCCGGTCGGTTTTCGGGGATCAAACTTCATGCGCCTTCGGCGCACCACAATCACAGGCAAACGTAACCGGCGCATCAGTTTCGCACATGTGGGCCGTCCACGGCTCACGCGCTGAAATTTCACGCCGGGCCGCCAGAGGCGGCACATCGCCTTTTTGCTATGCCTCCGCATCGCAAAAAAACAGACCCATCTGCGGCACACCTAAGGCCACAGATAAGTCTCGTCATTTCAGAACCGGCCAGACGCAAGGCGTCAGTTTGTTGACCGGGCCGCCGGAAACACCGTGAAACGGCAGCCGGCTGACTACTCCCCTATCATTCGTTCCAATTATATCCGTGGAACATTTGGTTAGTCAAGCGCAACCTGTCGCACAAACGCAGCAGGCCGATACGGAATTTTTCCCGAAGTCCGGTTGTGTTTTAGAGAAAAATCCAGTACAATACAGGAGATGAAAGGAGCGATTATTTTATGAATCTGCAGAAGATTACCAACTTTCTGGACGAATGCCATGTGTTCTATTTTGCCACCGTTGATGGCGACCAGCCCCGCGTGCGCCCCTTTGGCTTCTACATGGTCTTTGAGGATAAGCTGTATTTCGGCGCAGGCACCCACAAAGCCACCCATCGGGAGTTAGAGGCCAACCCCAATGTGGAGATTTGCTGCTGCAGCAAAGGCCAGTTCCTGCGTATTCGCGGCAAAGCTGTCCTGGACATGCGCCCGGAAACGGAAGCCGCACTCTTTGAAGCCGCACCCGGCCTGCGGAAAATGTATAATGAAGAGACGGGTTATGTACACTCCCGGTTTTATCTGGAAGACATGAGCGCTGTGCTGTTTACCATGGGCGGCGGCGAAGAGAAACTGGCATGATCCAAACGCGCTACACTGTGGCCGTCGCCCAGATGAATACCCAGAATAACTGGGAAGCAACCATGGCACAGATCGATGCCTGGGCTGCGGAGGCGGCGGAAAAGGGTGCAAAGCTCATCGCCTTTCCGGAAACCATGAATTATATGGGCCGCGATTACCGCAGCCACGCCGAACCGATTCCCGGTCCAACGGCGGACCGGCTGTGCCGTCTGGCGAAGCAGTACAACCTCTGGATTCACGGCGGCAGCATCACGGAGGCCGTGGAGGGCGGCGACCCCCGCAACACCACGCTGCTGATCTCCCCGGCGGGAAACATCGTCTGCCGCTACAGCAAACTGCACATGTTCGATGTGGTCATCGCCGACGGTCCCTCTTACCGGGAGTCGGCCTACAGCACGGCGGGGCAGGAGCTGGTGGCCGCCAGAACGCCCCTGGGCGTATTGGGTTTTTCCATCTGCTATGACCTGCGGTTCTGCGAACTGTACCGCCTGCTGGCCATAGCCGGGGCACAGGTGCTGTTCGTCCCCGCCAGCTTCACCATGAACACCGGCAAGGATCACTGGGAACCGCTGCTGCGGGCCAGAGCCATCGAAAACGGATGCTACGTCGTTGCCCCCGGCCAGATGGGCAAAAAGCCCAAAATGCAGGCCTATGGCAAGAGCATGGTCATCGACCCCTGGGGCAACGTCATCGCCCAGGCCTCCGACCGCCCAGGCCTGGTGCTGGCGGAGATTGACCTGTCCCTGATTGACGACGTGCGCAGGCAGGTGCCGTCCCTGGACAACCGGCGCACCGACCTCTACCGGCTGGAAAGCGACTGCCTGACTGTGGTGGACGCCATGGGAGATGCCCCATAAATGATGTGCCCCGTGCGGTTTCGCACGGGGCACATCGTATTCCGATCCGGTTTCATCCATGGCTGCTCCGCCGGCCGGCGGAGCCCAGGAACCTGTATCTGTTTGTTCTGTTTCCCAAAGGATCCGCACCGTCAGGACTCCGGCGGGGCTTCCAGCCCAAGAACCTCCAGCTGCTGCCGGAGCGTTTCGCCGGGATAGGCCAGATAGACCTTCTCCTCCGTGCCGTCCGCTACCAGGAACTGCCCGCTGTCCGGGTTCCAGAACAAACTACCAAGGGAAACAAGGGTTTTCGCCCCGGCCAGTGGCGATCCATGCAATCTCTTTCTCAACGGAATGTTCCGGTCATGGTGCGCCTGCACATTCCATCCCGCAAAGTCTATGGTTCTACCGGCTTCACGCATCCTCCACCGGCGTGCGCCGGGCAGCGGTTTTTTCATAGGCCTGCACCGCTTTGGCAGACGCCTCCACCGGCTGGATGGTACCGGCGCCGGCTACGCAGCCGCCTGGGCAGGCCATGCCCTCGAGCAGATAGCCATTGTACTTGCCGGCCTTGGCCAGAGTCAGGAGCTTGCGGCAGTCCTTCAGGCCCTGCGCCGACGCCGTGGGGATCTGGCGGTCCGGCTGGAGCTTGGCGGCAACCTCCACCACCGCCCGGGCCACGCCGCCGGAGACCGCATAGCCCCGGCCAGTGCCGGAAGCAATCTGAAATCCCTCGTCCTCCGGAAGCTGAGAAAAGTCCAGCTCCTTGGCGGAGAACATGCCCATGAGCTCCTCAAACGTCAAGACATAGTCCACGTCGCCGCGGATTCGGATAGCCTCCAGCTTTTTCGCCGAGCAGGGGCCGATAAAGGCCACCTTGCAGCCGGGATGTGCTTTCTTCACTTCCCGGGCCGTAAGGATCATGGGCGTCATGGCCATGGAGATGCAGTGCGCCTCGTTGGGGAACAGCTGATGGGCCATCTGGTACCAGCTGGGGCAGCAGGAGGTACCCATAAAGGGCAGTTCCGCCGGTACCCGGTTTAAAAAGTCCTCCGCCTCTTCCATGGTACACAGATCCGCGCCCCGGGCCACCTCCACCAGGCCGGCAAACCCCAGCGCTTCCATGGCCGCCCGCAGACGGGTGGGAGGCAGATCCTTTCCAAATTGGCCCACAAAGGCCGGGGCCACAATGGCATAGACCACTTCCCCGCTCTGCATGGCGTGAATCAGGGGATAGATCTGGCACTTGTCGCCGATGGCCCCAAAGGGGCAGTTCACCAGGCACATGCCGCAGGAAACACACTTCTGCGGGTCAATCTGTGCCCGGCCATATTCGTCGGTGCTGATGGCGTCCACGCCGCAAGCCCGGGCACAGGGACGGCGGATCTCCACAATGGCGTTATAGGGGCAGGCGCTGGCACATTTACCGCAGGAGACGCATCGGTCCGGGTCAATGACCGACTTGCCGTCCACAATGGAAATGGCGTTGCGGGGACAGACCACCTGGCAGAAGTGCTCCAAACAGCCCTGGCACAAGTCCGTGACATGGTGGCCGCCGTGCGGGCAGCTGTTGCATGCGATTTTGATGACGTTGATCAGGGGCGCCTCGTAGTAGTTTTCGCCGCTGGCAGCGGCCTCAGCCCCGTCCGAAACCCGGGAGAACCGGTCCTCCGGCATCAGGGACAGGCCCATGGCCAGCCGCAGCCGCTGGCCGATAATGGCCCGCTCCAGAGCGATGGTAGTACGGTACTTGGGAAGCGGGCCCGGAATGATCTCATAGGGCAGCTCGTCCAGCCGCTCCAGAGATTCTCCTGAATAGGCCAGCCGGGCCACCTCCGTAAACACTTTCCGGCGGAGATCCTCCACCGCGGAATAAACACCTCGCATAACGGTACCTCTTTCTGACGATCCCAAACGTCTGTAATGACATAGATATTTGCGGAAGTATTATGACCATTTTAGTGCCATTTGTCAAGGGGGGCAGCGGCAAAACCGCGTAAATTCTCTGTAAAGCGGACAGACATTATGCAGGGCTGATTTCGGCCTTGTACCAGGCAATGAGCAGATCCACAACCTCACCGTAGCTCTGCACGCCCGACTCCTCAGAAAACGCCTTTAAATAGGTGTCGTTGACCTTCTGTGCCGTCTCCTTCACCGGAGATTCAAACTGCTGGTAAAAAGCGTTGACGGCCCGGATGTCCGCCTCCATCTCCGGTGAAAGCCCCGCCCAGATTTCCGCCGCCGCGTCCCGGTCCACCTTATAAAGCGCATTGTAGCAGTGCACCCAGGCAGAGTAATAGGCCGAATACCGGAATTCTACGCTGTCGCTGCCGCTGCACACCAGAAAAGACATGAAATTGGCCTCCTCTTCAGCGGCAACTGCCTGCCGGTGGGCCAGCTCGTGACACATGGTAAAGGGCAGAGACACGTCCGGATCCGTGGTGGAGACGCATGCCTCCGCGGTCCAGACAATGATGATGCCCGTCAACCCGATCCGGTTCATGGCGCTGGAGAGCAGCATGGACTTGGGCCGGACGCTGGAGGGGTAAAAGGCATCGTTGCCGGCTGCATACTGTTCCCACGCCTCGCTGGCCTCCAGGGCCAGGGTCTTGAAATCGGAAAAGTCCGCCACACCATCCTCGTCCCGCTCCACCTGTGTAGACAGGGCATTGGCCTGCTCCAGCATGTATTCGGTGACTTCCTGCAGTTCTTCCTTGGAGTATTCCGTCACCTCCAGGCCCAGAATCTCCGACACAGAGGGCCCATAGTGATTCAGGCCCCACAGGATCGTGAAGGAACAGACCATAAACACGCCAAACAGAGCCAGTCCCCAGATCCACTGGACGATCCCCCGCCGCCGGACAATGGCCCGCACCAGTGTCAAAATCGCCCAAACTACAATGATTAGAAGCAGAATTTCGCAGACCGCAAAAGACGCCCAGCTATTGAGAAATGCAAGCCCCGCCATAAGGGTCTGCGAAGCGCCGCGGTACCAGCTGAAGAACCAGTTTGGGGCCTTTTGCGCCAGCAGCACCAGCAGCCCTGTCACCACCGCCAGCACCAGAATCAGAAATGCATAGAGCCAGGAACGGGAACCTTCTCTTCCCGGCAGTTTGGATACGGAAAACTTGCGCGGCATATTGCCCACCTCCTGTTCCGGGCCCGGCAAAGGACCCGGTTCGCCGCCGGATATATGGGTATTATAACACAAAGCGGACAAATTAGAAGGGAGCGAATCATAAATTTGCCGGAAAACACACAAACCTCTTGACGAAGTTTTTTTTCGTGCTATAATACTTTCATTCCCAATTTCAATTCCAACTAAACATGTCGACAGGCAATGACAGGAAACAGTACCTGCGGCTTTCCGGCTCAGAGAGAGGATGGACGGTGCAAATCCTCCCGGTCCCGAAGGGAAGGCATCCTGGAGTCCCGGCCCCAACGGCTGCGCGCAGCGGCCCAGTAGACGCCGGCGGCGCCCGCCGTTACCGGGCTCGAGTGCGGAGAAGTATGTGCTTTCTCCGAATTCAGGTGGTACCACGGACTAGCGTTCGCCCTGAAGCCATTTGGCTTCAGGGCGTTTTTTGCTGGATAAAACAACCCGTACGTTCTTTCAAAGCGAAACCATACATGGATTTTCAAAAACGCAAAAGGAGACTCATGCATGAACGATTTAACCTTATCCGAGATCCTGGCCACCCAACTGGAGTTGTATGAGAAGCACAGGGACGAGTGGTCTCCCATCACCCCGGAGTGCGGGCAGAATTTCATTCTCTATATGATAGAGGAGATCGGCGAAGCCATTGCCGTCATCAAGAAAAAAGGGACCGATGCCATTATGGACGATCCCAGCGTCCGGGCCTCGTTCATCGAGGAATTGGCCGATGTGATGATGTATTTTTCCGCCGTTATGCTCCGTTACGGCATTTCGGCGGAGGAGTTTTCCCGTATCTATCTGAAAAAGCACGCCAAAAACATGGGGCGGGACTTTGAAGAGGAATACCGGGACAAATTTGAGCATTCTGAATTTTGCGCGCAAACAACTGACGAAGGATAGGAGGAACGAACAACATGAAAAACACTGAAAAAACAATGGAAAAAATCGTGGCCCTGTGCAAAGGGCGCGGCTTCATCTTCTCCGGCTCGGAGATCTACGGCGGTCTTGCCAACACCTGGGACTATGGCCCCCTGGGCGTGGAGCTGAAAAACAACGTCAAAAAGGCGTGGTGGAAAAAATTCGTTCAGGAGAACCCCTATAACGTGGGCCTGGACGCCGCCATTCTGATGAATCCGCAGGTCTGGGTGGCCTCCGGCCATGTGGGCGGGTTCTCCGACCCGCTGATGGACTGCAAAGAGTGCAAGGAGCGGTTCCGCGCCGACAAAGTCATCGAGGATTGGTGTCAAGAGAACAACTTTGATCTGGGCCACAGCGTGGACGCCATGAGTCAGAGCCAGATGAAGGAATTTATTGAGGACCACAACATCTGCTGCCCCACCTGCGGCAAACACAATTGGACGGACATCCGGCAGTTCAACCTGATGTTCAAGACCTTCCAGGGCGTTACGGAGGATGCAAAAAACACGGTGTATCTTCGCCCCGAAACCGCCCAGGGCATTTTCGTCAACTTCCAGAATGTCCAGCGCACCACCCGCCGCAAACTGCCCTTCGGCGTGTGCCAGGTTGGCAAGAGCTTCCGCAATGAGATCACCCCGGGCAACTTCACCTTCCGTACCAGGGAGTTTGAACAGATGGAGCTGGAGTTCTTTTGCAAGCCCGGCACAGAACTGGAGTGGTTCGCCTACTGGAAAGACTTTTGCCACAAATGGCTGCTGGATCTGGGCATGCAGGATGAAAATCTGCGCCTGCGGGACCACGAGCCGGAGGAGCTGAGCCACTACTCCAACGCCACCACCGACTTTGAGTTTGTCTTCCCCTTCGGCTGGGGCGAGCTGTGGGGCGTGGCCAGCCGCACTGACTTCGACCTGACCGCGCACCAGACCACCTCCGGCAAGGACATGACCTACTTCGATCAGGAGAAGAATGAACACTATATCCCCTATGTCATTGAGCCGTCCCTGGGCGCAGACCGTGTAACGCTGGCCTTCCTGGTGGACGCCTATGATGAAGAGGTCGTCGGTCAGGACAAAAACGGCAAGGACGATGTGCGCATTGTCCTGCGCCTGCACCCGGCGCTGGCGCCCTTTAAAGCCGCCGTGCTGCCGCTGTCAAAAAAGCTCAGTCCCAAGGCACAGGAGCTTTACGCACAGTTGTCCAAGGACTTTATGGTGGACTTCGACGACGCTGGCTCTATCGGCAAGCGTTACCGCCGCGAGGATGAGATCGGCACCCCCTTCTGCATTACCGTAGACTTCCAGACTATCGGCGATGAGAACACGCCCGCCGACAACTGCGTCACTGTCCGGGAGCGTGACAGCATGGAGCAGATTCGGATCCCCATCAGCGAGCTGAAAACGTATCTGACTGAAAAACTGGCCTATTGAGGCAACGCCGGATCATTCGGCAAGAGCCTTCGGCTAGAAATTTGCGGTGGAAACAGGCATTTTCCCGCAGGAATACTTGGTGTATTTCAAGAAAAAATCCCGCATTTCCAACGGAAAAGATCAGCTGAAGGCCGCAGACGCAATTGTGCGGTGCTGCCTTCAGCAAAAACCTTCTCCAGCTTATGAAAGTCCGGAGGGCAGGAGCGATCCCGCCCTCCGGACTTTTGTAGCTTCTTCGTCTCCGACATGCAGCAGTCTATGGCCGGGTTTTTCCCCGCAGGCATGGCAGGCTTGCCATTTTCCACTTATAGCAAACAGATTACAGCATTTGTTCACGTCTCAAAGACAAATCCTCCGAAATTATTGCGAACATCCTGATCAGGCACTCGGGCTTTCAAAATGAATAAGGAGGAATATCCACATGAAGAATCTGAAAAAGGTTCTTGCA
>CBCPMX010000098.1:0-33193 GCA_965120355.1 uncultured Oscillospiraceae bacterium | reverse complement strand
TGCCTGCGGCGCATGGAATACCATTACAGAATATCAGGAAAAGCCTGCGGCAGGGAAGGGAACCGTGTTGGCCGCAGCAGGCGCCCGCAAACCGCGGACACTGGATCAGGTGGAGGCTACAGAAGAAATTCGCTTTTTCACCGGTCTTGGTGAACTGGACCGGGTGCTGGGCGGCGGCGCGGTTACCGGCTCTCTGGTGCTGGTGGGCGGCGCGCCGGGCATCGGCAAATCCACGCTGCTGCTGCAAATTTGCGCCTTTGTCTGTTCCACCCGGAAGGTGCTGTACATCTCCGGTGAAGAAAGCGAACAGCAGCTGAAAATGCGCGCCCAGCGGCTGGGGGTCCAGGTAAAAGACCTGTATGTCCTCTCCGAAACCAACATGGATACCGTGCTGGAGGCTGCGGAAGGACTTATGCCGGATCTGCTGATCATCGACTCCATTCAGACACTCTATAACGGCGACAGCACTTCGGCCCCCGGTTCTGTGGCCCAAGTCAAAGCCTGCACTATGACCCTGATGCAGTTGGCCAAAACCAGCGGTATGACCATTTTTGTGGTGGGGCACGTCAACAAAGAGGGCTCCATTGCCGGTCCCAAGGTACTGGAACATATGGTGGACTGCGTGCTCTATTTTGAAGGCGACCGCAACACCTCTTACCGGCTTCTGCGGGCAGTCAAAAACCGCTTCGGCTCCACCAACGAGATCGGCGTGTTTGAAATGCAGGAAGAAGGGCTGATCGAGGTGCCGAATCCCTCGGAAATGCTGCTGGCAGGCCGCCCTGTGGGAACACCGGGCACCTGCGTGGCCTGCGTCATTGAAGGCTCCCGGCCCATTCTGGCGGAGGTGCAGGCGCTGGTCACCGCCACCAGCTATAATGTCCCGCGCCGCACCACCGACGGTTTTGACTTTAACCGCGCCGCGCTGCTGCTGGCCGTGATGGAAAAACGAGGCGGATTACATCTGTCCACCTCCGACGCCTATATCAACGTCATCGGCGGCATGACGCTGGACGAACCGGCGGCAGACCTGCCGGTGGTCATCGCCGTGGCCTCCTGTTACCGGGACATGCCCGTGGATAACGGCACCATTGCCATTGGGGAAGTCGGTCTGACCGGCGAAATCCGCTCCGTAACCCATATGGAGCAGCGGCTCAACGAGATCGTCCGTCTGGGCTTCACCCGCTGTATCCTACCCCGCCACGGCACCGGCAAGTTGACCGCCCCGGCAGGGTTGGAGCTGCTGCGGGTCCGTAACATCCGGGAGGCCATTGAAATCGCGCTCGGGTAATTACAAATGATTGAGAGGATTTATACCAATGCTGGAAGCGATCATTTTCGACCTGGACGGGACCCTGTGGGATTCTGTCATACCGGTGGTGGACGCCTGGGACCAGGTACTGGAACGGGATTATCCCGGTCTGCGTCCGCCCATCACCTATGAAGAACAGCGGGGCCTCATGGGCCTGACCATGGATGTGTTGGGGCAGCGCCTGTTCCCCATGCTGCCGCCGGAGCAGCAGAAAGAAGCGCTGAACCGCTGTTGCGAACTGGAAAACGCTTACCTGGCCCGCCATGGCGCAACGCTGTACCCCGATTTGGAGGAAACGCTGCGGGTTCTCTCGCAACGGTACAGGCTGATGATCGTCAGCAACTGTCAGGAGGGCTATATCGAGTCGTTTTTGACCGCCCACCACATGGAGCCCTATTTCTGCGATATTCAGTGCTATGGCGACAATCTGCTGCCAAAAGGGGAGAACATCCGGATCATTATGGCGCGCAACGGCATTCAAAATGCCGTCTATGTGGGCGACACCCAGGGCGACTGCGACGCCAGCGCTGTGGCCGGCATCCCATTCATCTACGCCCGGTATGGCTTCGGCCAGGTGGATCGCTATGATGCGGTGATTGACAAGCCAGCGGACCTTCTGACCCTGCACCTGATCCGTTGAAACAGAGGGGCTTCATGTAGAGGACAGAAAAGAAAGGAGCATTCCAAATGCGGATATTGAACACCTGCGGCAAACTTCAACGTCTGTTTTCGGGCGGCAAATTTAACTTGGAAACCTGGCGGATATATGCGGCACAGATTTCCCCGGAACTGCCTGCCCTGTGTGAAACAGACCTGGAAAAATACGATTTTGAACAAGATGTACTGCCGGTCATTACGGCCTGCCTGCAACGTGGAGACAAGCTGGAGCAGGTCAGCCTTGCGTTCGACGCCGTAACAAAGCAGCTTACAAAAAATTTGACCAGTCTCTTTGCGGAAGAACCAGATATTCAAATCATTCTATATCTTGGCCTTTGCAATGGGGCGGGGTGGGCGACCACGCTGGATGGGAAACCCGCAGTACTGTTGGGAATCGAGAAAATCATGGAACTGGACTGGGGCGGGGAAGCGGAGCTTCAAAATCTGATCTACCACGAAATTGGGCACATCTGGCACTTTCAGACCCGCACTGTGCCCATGCCCCCACCAGAGCCGGAGACCCGTGCCCTGATGCAGCTCTATACGGAAGGTATGGCCATGGTCTGTGAGCAGATTCTGTGCCAGGATCCGGACTATTTTCATCAGGATACCGACGGCTGGCTGGACTGGTGTCTGCAAAATGAAGCTGCACTCAAAACAGAGTATTTGCGAAGAGTACAGGCAGGAGAGAGCATTCAGGACTTTTTCGGCGACTGGTGCAGCTATGACGGGCATTCCGACGTAGGGTATTTTCTGGGCTGCCGGTTCATCCGATTTCTGCTGCGGGACCACGCGCTGCCGGAGCTGGCGGATCTGCCCTATGAAGCCCTTCTGCCCAAATTGGAGGACTACGTTTCCAGCTGACCCCTCTGTGCTGCGCTTTGGCACAGAGGAGGACCTGCCGGACCGGCGTTTTGTACTTGCGGATTTCTTACGGGAAAATTAACAGTTTGCAAACAGTTTGTCGGCATTTTTCTAACATTTTCGTTCTATAGTGTCACCATCGGGTGGGATCCCGCTCAAGACTACTATGGAGGCGATATTCATGAAAAAATTTATCATTCCGGCAGCCGGCGCCGCCGCCTTGGCTGGTGCTGCCGCCGTGATCGTCAGAATGGTTCGCCGGTACAGAGCGACCATATGATTCTTGGTCATACGATCTGTATGGATGCAAACTGCATAAGAAAACAGTCTGCCGCGAAGGATTCGCTTCGCGGCAGACTGTTTTCTCCAAAGTGTTTACTTCGCAAATACTTTTTTCAGCTTGCAGAACCGGGGCAGACCGTCTTCAATTGCCATGCCGGTTTCACCCTCCACCAGCGGCGCACAGTAGCGAATGAAGTCCTCTGTGACACCGTTACCGTCTTTGTTGATCCAGGCTCTGGGGATTTTGTGCTCATAGTTGGCCACATCCTCCAGCGGAACCAGCTCTGTATAGCTCTCGTAAACAGCGCCATCCCGGCGCTTAATCGCCACCATATAGCCGGTCTTACCAGCCACAGCAGATTCCAAGGCTGTTTTGCCCACTTCCTGCGCCTCTGCAATATCCGTCCCAGAGGCACAGTGAGCCGCGCAGCGCTGCAACAGGCTCAGTTCAATTCCGCGCACTTTTGCGCCAGTCTTCTGCTTGACGATTTCCGCCAGCAGGGATGCCAGGCCGCCCAGCTGCGCATGGCCAAAGCCGTCGGTGGCGGAGGTCTTTGCCTCCGAGACAAAAGAGCCGTCGGCATAATGAATGCCCTCAGACACGGCTACGATACAAGTATTCTTTTCATTATAGACAGCAGTGACCTCTTCCAGGAATTTGTCCATATCAAAGTCCACTTCGGGCAAATAGATCAGATCGGGGCCTGCGCCCTTGGAAGAAGCCAGTCCGGCAGCTGCGGTCAGCCATCCGGCATGACGTCCCATGATTTCCAGAATGGTGATCTGGCCCTTGTCATAGACTGTGGCATCATGATAGACTTCCATGCAGGTGGTGGCAATATACTTGGCGGCGGAGCCATAGCCAGGGCAGTGATCTGTCAGGAACAGATCGTTGTCAATGGTCTTGGGCACGCCGATGACATTGCAGTCATAGCCCACCTTCGCCATATACTTGCTGACCTTGGAACAGGTGTCCATGGAGTCGTTGCCGCCAATATAGAAGAAATAGCGGACATCATACTTCTGAAAAATCTCCAGGATGCGCTTGTAGTCTGTATCGTCCACCTCAGGATCGGCCATCTTATACCGGCAGGAACCCAGGGCAGAGGAGGGGGTATAGGGGAGCAGCGCCAGTTCAGCGGGATCCTCTTCATCCATCACCAGCAGACGATCATCCAATACGCCGCGGATGCCATGGTGCGCGCCATAAACCTTGGTGACGTTTTCATTTTCCAGTGCAGCCTTGATGACGCCATAGGCGCTGGCGTTGATTACGGACGTGGGGCCGCCAGACTGGCCGACGATGACCGCGCCCTTTAAGGGTGTATTGCTCATGGGAACAACCTCCATTTAGTCTTCAAATTCTTCTCCGCCATCATAGCACATCTTTCCTGAAAACGCAACCATGTTGTTTTGAAATATTCCAAAGGTCTGATACCTATGAAGTGCTTTTTTCGACGTGATCCCTCCATTGAATTTGCACTTCCGACAGCAGGGCCTGAAATTCCGGCAGCGGCCGCAAAAACGCATAGTCCGGCGAAGTTTCCAGTTCCTTTAGCAGCGGCGGAAGGATCTGTTCTGCCATGCCGTCGTATGCTTGGCCGATGCGGCAATAGAAAGGGGAGTGCTGCCATTGCCACGGCGCAAAACTTGCCGTGCATAATGCGCGGATCTGCCGAAGGCTTTGCTCCGCATTTTGTTCCGCAACCGCCACCTGCAAAAGCAGCGCATAGCCATAGAAATCCCACAAGTCCAGTGCCTGGATCGCTTTTTGTGCAGCCTGTGCGATTTGCGCTGCACGCGGATGCGCGCCGGCGGCCAGTTCATAGTCGATTAGCCGCGTAAGGTTCGTATAGAGCATATTGGCGGCGTACAACACTTGCTGCTCCATCAACTCCGCGGCCTCGGCCGGCCGGTTCTGCTTGGCATATAACGCGGCTTGAAGGGTCTGCCGATTCAACGGAGTTTGATAGGGGAGCCGGTCGATCAGGGTCTGGGCGGCGTCATATGCACCGGTTTGCAGATACTTGGTCGCCAACAGATGCGCAGCCTGATCTGTGTACGTCCCATCCGGACCATCCAGCACATAGGTATACCACGCGATGATTTGTTCCTCGTAAGGCTGCTTTTCTTCCGGAGGCAGTTCCGACAAGACCAAAGCGGCGTCCAGAAGTACGGCGGAGACGTACCGCAGCGCACTGCAGTTTGGATATTCCCGCATTTTCTCTTCCGCATCAGAAAAGCCCGCCTGAATGCCGCCGCGGCGAACCGCCTCGGACAGTGCGCTGGTAAATTGCTTCAGTTCCTGCGTCAATCCCAGCGCTTTGCGCCGCTCTCGGATCACAGTATGGATAGACATGGGTAGTACACCCCCCAAAAAATTCTTAGAGGGAAACGCGGTGAATTTTTTGGTGAATTTTTTACTTTCACGGGAATTTTCCTTTCACGGAAACGCTCCACTCTCTATATATTATATCCGGGCAGGGGGTTCGGCGCAATTGAGTGGTTGTGAAGTTTTGGAACGGAAAAATAACCCGCCGTTAAGATCTGGACCGGCACGCGGGGAACCGCTGCTGCATAGGCTGGAGCGAGGTGGTGGTTTGATGCTTCTTCCATACAATCGCGTAGCGGCGGTCTTGTACGCCCACACCTGGGCCTACCGGCGCAATCCCAAATTTTACGACTACAGCGAAATCGGCGGCGACTGCACCAATTTTGCTTCCCAGTGCCTTTGGGCCGGAGGGGGCCTGATGGACTACACGCCGGAATTGGGCTGGTATTATATTAACGCCAATGAAAAGGCGCCGGCTTGGACCGGCGTAGAGTTTCTCTACCGGTTTTTGCTATGGGACGGAAAGAGCAGTGCGGCCCCTGTGCCGAGGTCGCCACAGCGCAAGATATGCAGCCCGGCGACTTGGTTCAGATCTCTGCAAACGGAGAACGGTTTACCCATACGCCTGTAGTGGTGGCAGTCATCGGAAATACAATCCTTGTAGCCGCCCACAGCTATGACGCGGACTACCGTCCTTTGGACACCTATGACTATCAGGCAGTGCGGTATTTGCACATCACTGGCATCAAGCCAAAAAGTGTGTAATGGCACATTTGCATATACGGGGAAGGGGAGCAGCAGAAAGGGCCGCCTCAGATTGAGGCGGCCCCGCTGTTGTATTATATATGCTTCCACATTAGTCCAAGGATCTGCTCAGATATCTCTGGTAAGCAGCGTCATAGATCGTCAGAATCTCCGACAGGTGCATGGTATTTTCCAGCGTATCCAGGTACTCTTCTTTGATCTGATCTGTCAGCTCAGTGCCGTTGAACACCACATCATATACAAACTCAGTGATGTAAGTATACATATCCGATCTGTACACAGACATGGCCTCCATCTCATCGTCCGTGAAGGTCAGCGCAGAGGTGGGCAATGTGCCGGAGGTTCCTGTGTAGGCGGAAGCCCAGATGTCCGTGGCCTCCAGCTGGTAGTCCTCAAAGGTATACTCAGTCCGGCCAGTGACCGTCAGACCGCACATGCCGGGAGTGGCGTAGTAGCCCAACGTTGCACGCACCGGAATCCCGTCCGGGTTATTGATCACAAGATCCGTATACTGCGGTTCTCCATCCACCATCTCATAGGTCAGGCCCTCAATGCCGTAGGTGGCCAGCATAGAGCCTTCCTCCGTATACAGATAGTCAATGATCTTTACCATCAGTTCCGGCGTATCGCAGGTGGTCGAAACGGACAGCGCAGCAGAGGAGATGCCGTCGTTATTCATGTAGGTCTGGACATCGCCGTACTCCGTGGGTTCGCCTAAAGCGGGCATCGCCACCATACTGGCATCCGCGTCGTCCAACAGCGCCAGATAAGCAGGTACATTTTCCGGCGAGTCGCCGTTGACGGCGATATCTCCGGAGGCAAACAACTCGCTGGAAGTGGCGTCGGTCATCTCAGAAGTCAGGAACAAGCCCTCGCTGGCCAGCAGCTGCAGATACTCCAGATAATCGAAGTAGTAGTCTTCCGAAGGACCAAAGCCCACAGTGCCGTCGTCCTTCACATAGTATCCCGTGGGGCCGAAGGCATTCCAAATGCCCACTGCTGTGATGCCAAACTCATTGTTGGTGTTGATCATCTGATAGAACGCGCTTTCACAGCCGTAGGCTTCCTTGCAGGCCAGCAGGAACTCGTACAGCTCATCTGTGGTAGACGGCACAGAATATCCAAGCTCGTTGAGCCAGTCCTCCCGGATCCACAGGCCGTCGTTTTCCATGTCCGACAGCTCCGTCATCAGGTTATACATGGCATAGATTTCGCCGTCATCCGTCATGGTAGCCCGCAGTGTCGTCTCGTCCTGCGTGACATAGGCCCAATAGTTGGGCGCATATTCCTCCAGGTATTCCCGCAGATCATAGACCACTTCGTCACGCAGAGCACCGGCGCCGCCGGTGGAATACACCGTGTTGATGCCAGTCAAAAGATCCGGCGTCGTTCCAGACACAATCGCCAGATTGAGCTTTTCCGCGTAAGTCGTATTAGGGATTTCTGTCAGTTCAAAGGTGCAGTTCAGTTTTTCACCAAGCGCGTCCCAGAACGGCGAAGAACTCCAGCCTTCCGGATAGAAGCTGGAATAGAAGGACGCATACTGGAACATGATTGTCACATTGGTGGTCTCTTCTTGCAAGTAGTAATAGTCCGGGCCCATGGATACTTCCGCATCTTCCGTAGTATCCGTCTCCTCTGACGCATTGTCAGCAGTATCCCCATCTGTTGACACCGTGGTTTCTTCAGCGGCATCCGATTCCTCAGAAACTTCGGCGGATGCGCTTTCTTCCGCAGTTTCCGTTTCCGAGCCGCAGCCGGCAAACAGGGACAGCAGTAGTACCACGCTCAAAAACAATGCCAGTACGTTTTTGTGTTTCATTTTAGCCTCCTGTAAGTTGTATTTGTCAATTGAAGCCCCCCAGCTTTCAATTACAAAATCAGTATATCATGAAAAAGACGCATTTGAAACATTCAAAAACCAACGGGAACCATCAAACAAATACCTGAAAGTGATGGTTTTGTGAAGCTGCAATCCTGAGATTATTCAAATTGGAATATATCTGAAATCTCTGTGACTTTACCTTCGGCCGGCACAGCAGAACCCGGAAAGCGCACATAAAAATATGGCGCCTTCCAGGTTCACTTTCTTATTTTTTCAATTTAGACAGGGGATTGGCCTCTGCGGCAATTTTCAAAGATGAATCTTCAATATGGGTATAGATCTGCGTAGTATTTAAATTCTCATGCCCCAGAACCTCCTGTACCGTGCGGACATCCACGCCATTTTGGAGCATCAGTGTCGCCGCTGTGTGGCGTAGTTTGTGGGAAGAGAGCTTACTGGCGTCCAGGCCGGCCTCCAACAAGTGCTTTTTCACGAGGCTGTGCACCATGGCTGTGCTGATGCGGCGGTTTTGTTGGGAGAGGAAGAGGGGACGCTTATCATTGGCCTGGCTGTCATCCCGCTCGTTATGGAGATAGTCGTCAATGGCGTCCTTACAGGCCTGGCCCATATAGACAATGCGCTCTTTGTTTCCTTTGCCTATGACACGCAGCCGGTCCTCATAAACATCCGTCACATTGAGGCCCACCAACTCTGAGATCCGGACGCCGCAATTGAGAAAAATCATCAAAATGGCATAATCCCGCTTTTCATTGCGTCCGTGGACAGACTGGAGCAGGGCAGTGGCCTGTTCCAACGTGAGGTACCGCGGCAGGGACTTGCGCACCTTAGGGAACTCCAGGTCTTGGACTGGATTTTCCTCCAACTGCTTGGTGCGCACCGTCAGATATTTATAAAAAGCCTTGATAGCCGACAGTTTTCGCGCCCGGGCTGCGGCGCTGATTCCGGTGTCTTCCGAAGCTGTGTCCGGAAATTTGACCCGATCATTGGCCAGGTAGGACAAATAGTCGTAGACGTCACTGAGTGTTATGGATCTGATAAACTCCAAGTCCACATCTTTGATGGAGATTGCGTCCAACGGTGTGTCATAAGGCATGTCGTTTTTCATCAATTTCATAAACCGCAGAAACATCCGCAGATCCAGATGATATTCCGCTACGGTTTTGGCCGATTGGCCTTTGATATTCTCATGATAGGAGAGGAAGTCCCGCAGAATCTGCGGGCAGTCATCCCGGCGTTCCATGGCGCGCCCCCGTTCCAATAAAATTCAACAAAATAAAAATTTTGTTGAATTTATAGTATCATAAATACCGCCAGAAGTCAAGAAAAACGTGCTGGCGTCCAGAATCCCGCAAATCAGGATTCCAGACGCCAGTATCCGGCTTGAATACTATCCCTGCAGCATGTCCAAGAATTCCTGCTCCGTCAGCACCGGAATGCCCAGATCATTGGCTTTCTTCAGCTTGGAGCCTGCGTTGGCCCCAGCCACCACATAGCTGGTCTTTTTGGAAACCGACGATGCCGCTTTACCGCCGCAGGCTTCGATCCTGGCTGTGGCCTCATCTCGTGTGAACAGTTCCAACGCACCAGTTAAGACAAATGTTTTTCCGACAAACCGAGAATCCTCCACAGCAATGTGGCAATTGAAATTGACGCCTGCATCCCGCAGCCGCTGAATCATATGTTGGGACTGCGGATTGGCAAACCAGCTCACCAGACTCTGGGCAGTAATTTCACCAATGTCCGGTACCTGAATCAAATCTTCCACAGATGCAGCCATCAGCCTGTCCAGACTGCCGAAATGCTGTGCCAGCACCTTGGCGGCTTTTGCGCCCACCTGGCGAATGCCAAATGCAAATATCAGCTTGGAAACATCATTTTCTTTAGACTTTTCAATGGCAGAAATCAGATTTTCGGCAGCTTTGGTTCCTTTTTCCCAAAGGCTGGACACTTCTTCCATGGTAAGATAATACAGATCAGCAGCCGAATGAATCAGTCCCTTCGCCACCAATTTTTCCACAATGGCGCTGCCGAGGCCGTCAATGTCCATGGCGTCCCGGGAGACAAAATGGGCGATATTTCGCAGCAGCTGGGCCGGACACTCGGCGCCGGTGCAGCGCATGGCAGCGCCGTCTTCATCCCGTACCACAGGACTGCCGCACTCCGGACAGACGGACGGGAAAAAATACGGTTGGCTGTTCTCCGGACGCTTGGAAACATCCACCTCTAGGATTTCCGGAATAATTTCTCCGGCCTTGCGAATGGACACCGTATCGCCGACACGAATGTCCTTTTCCGTAATAAAATCCTGGTTGTGCAGCGTGGCGTTGGTCACCGTGGTACCAGCAAGACGAACCGGCGTCACTACTGCCTTGGGTGTCAAGACACCTGTTCGGCCCACCTGCACCACGATTTTCTCCACAACCGTCTGTTTCACTTCCGGCGGATACTTGAACGCTGCTGCCCAACGGGGAAATTTCGCCGTGCTGCCCAGTTCCTGACGTTCATCCAGTCCATTGAGCTTCAAAACTGCCCCGTCAATATCAAACGGCAGCTGTTCCCGATTCTCGTTGAGATCGGCAATCTGTTGTTCCGCTTCCTGGACAGTCCGGCAGCAAAAATACGGAATCACCTTGAATTTCTTTTCCCGCAAATACTCCAGCGTCTGGGTATGGGTACGAAAGCGCTCCCCTTCTGACAACTGAATATTAAACACCGCGATATCCAGCCGGCGCTTGGCGGCGATGGTCGGATCCAACTGCCGCAGGCTTCCCGCCGCGGCATTCCGAGGATTGGCAAACAGCGGCTCTCCGGCTTCTTCCCGCTGCCGGTTCAAATCGTGGAAAACCGCCTTGGGCATATAGACCTCGCCGCGGACAATGAGCCGGGCCGGCGCACTGTCAATGGTCATGGGGATGGATCGAATTGTTTTTAAGTTTTCCGTTACATTCTCTCCAATCTGCCCATCACCACGGGTGGCCCCACGGACAAAAACGCCATTTTCATACTCCAACGCCACAGACAGGCCGTCCACCTTCGGTTCTACAGAGTATTCCACCGCCGCGTCCTCCAGACTCTCCCGCAGTTTCGCGTCAAATTCTTCTAGTTCCTCAAAAGAAAAGACGTCTTGCAGGCTTTCCAGCGGCACCGGATGCACCACCTGTTCAAATTGACTCAGCGGCTGTCCACCCACCCGGCGAGTGGGTGAATTTGGCAAAGCCAGCTCCGGATGGGCCTTCTCCAGCGCTTCCAGGCGTCGCAACATCTGGTCATATTCAAAATCCTGTATCTCTGGATTGTCCAGCACATAGTACAGATAATTGTGCCGTTCCAGCTCATTTGTAAGATTCTGTATTTCTTCTCTGGGGTCCATGGGGATTTCCTCCTAGCCGATATTAAAATAGTCCTCCGCAGCGTCATCCACGTTGTCATAATTGCTGAAAAATACATAGCTGTCCGGCACCGTCCCCACAATGACCGTCTCCGCCACTACCAGCTGACTGGATACGTCGGTGGTAGTCTGCCCATACGGCATCAGAATTACGACGGACAAGGTCACATCCATAATGATCTGATGCTGCGTCTGATTGATTCCCGCCGCGGTAAAGGAGCTGTAGAACGTGGCCTCCGATGCACTGACCGAAGAGATCCGGATGGGCAAATAGGGCCCCTTGCCGGCAAACAGTGTGGGCGCAACCGCGCTGCCCAATGTGATTCCCAGATCATCTGAAGTTAAACCGATAATTCTGGCATTGATAATACTCAGGATCTCCGTCTTCAAGCGATTAATTTCGCTCATGTTTGTTTTCAGCGCTGTGATATTCCCGTCCACGTCCTTTTCGAAATAAATCATGCGGTCATAGTCGATCTCTCCTGCCGAAATTTGCTCGTTGACTGCATCATTGATCAGGCAGGACGATAAGTACTGCACTCTTGCGACGGCCAACCCTTCAATAAAGGGTTCTAGTTGGCTGCGAAGGTAGCGGACAAACAATGCGGACAGTATGGCAACCACAAGCAAAATGAGAAGTATTCTCCATTTCCATCTTCCTTTCCGTCTCATGGGCATTCCTCCCCATGGAGACTATGCGGCTTCAGGCGGGTCTATACCGCATGACCCAAGCAAATTTACAGCTTTGTCATATGTGCAGAGGCTGACTTTGCCATAAGCTTTTTGGTACCCACATCGTCAAAGGCGATTTCCAGCAGCGCGTCGTTTCCCATGGGAAGCACGGATAAAACCATGCCTCTGCCAAACGCCTTGTGCTGAACCATATCGCCCTTGTGCAGCTCCAGCGCAACTCTGGCCGGTGCGGACGCGCTGGAAAATGCACCGTAACTGGATTGCCGTACTTTTTGCGGCCGTTGCTGCCCATAAGAATCATAATAGGCGGCCTGCCGTGTCTGCCGCTCCCGGCGGCTCTGCCCGCCGGTGATACATGCTTCCGGGATCTCCGACAGGAACCTGGACGGGCGGTTGATGGTGGTCCGGCCATACAACATGCGCTGCGTGGCGTGGGAGATGGACAGCGTCTCTTTGGCCCGGGTAATGGCCACATAGCAAAGCCGCCGTTCCTCCTCCAGCTCCTCCGGCTCGCTGATGGCACGGCTTCCCGGAAACAGCCCTTCCTCCGCACCCACCAGGAAGACATGGGGAAATTCCAGGCCCTTGGCACTGTGCATGGTCATCATCACTACAGCGCTGGCACTCTGGTCATACTGCTCCAGGTCTGTATACAGCGCAATTTCCTCCAAAAACCCGTTAAGCGTTGGTTCATCCGTGTTTTCCACATAGCTGATAATGCTGGACTTCAATTCCTTGACGTTTTCCGCCCGAGTCCGGTTTTCTACCGTGTCTTTTTCCTCCAGCATGGCAAGATAGCCGGTACGGGAAAGCAGCTCGTCATAGAAATCCGGCAGGGGTAAGCGTTCCAGCAGCTGCGTACATTCTTCGATCAGTGCCGTAAAATTCATCAGCTTTCCCGCTGCTTTCTGCAGGCTGGGATAGCTGTAAGGGTCGCTGACCACCTGATACAGCGGAATGCCGGCGCATTCGGCCTGCCGTTCCGCCAGTTCAATGGTTTTTTGTCCCAACCCGCGGGGCGGGTTGTTGATGATTCGGCGCAGCCGCAGATCGTCGGTTCGATTGTTGATGAGGCACAAATAGGCCAGCATGTCCTTCACCTCTGCCCGGTCGAAGAACCGGGTGCCGCCGATGATCCGGTATGGAATTCCGTTGCGCTTGAAGGCGTATTCCAATGCGTTGGACTGGGCATTGGTGCGGTACAACACAGCGTATTCATTGAAGCTGCCGCCCTTGGAGATGCCGCCGACGATCTGTGCCGCCACATAATTGGCCTCATCGCTCTCATTGAACGCTTCATAGACCCGGATTTTTTCACCGGCAGCGTTGTCCGTCCACAGCTCCTTGCCCTTCCTGCCGCGGTTATTGGAGATGACCGCATTGGCGGCCGCCAGAATGTGTTTGGTGGACCGGTAATTCTGCTCCAGACGGATTACCCGCGCACCCTCATACTGGGATTCAAAGGACAGGATATTTTCAATGGTCGCGCCGCGGAAGCGATAAATGCTCTGGTCATCATCGCCGACCACGCAGATATTTTCATACCGGCCAGCCAGCAGAGAGGCCAACAGATATTGCAGATTGTTGGTGTCCTGGTACTCGTCAATGAGTACATAGCGGAATTTCCGCTGATAATAGTCCCGCACTTCCTCATCCTGCCGCAGGAGCTGCACGGTCAACAGGATGATATCGTCAAAGTCTACGGCGTTGGCAGTTTTCAGGCGATTCTGGTATTCTTCATAGGCCCTTGCCACCTTCTCCAACCGGAAATCCCCATCCATCTCCGCTTTCTGCAGAAGGCCTTCCGGGGAAAGCAGCCGGTCCTTCGCCCGGCTGATCTGATTGAGCACAGATTTGGGCGGAAATGATTTTTCATCCAGGTCCATGGCCTTGAGGACATCCTTCATGACACGCTCAGAGTCCGTGCTGTCGTAGATGGTGAAGCTGCGGTCATAGCCCAGGCGGTCAATGTTCCGCCGCAAGATTCGGCAGCAGGCCGAATGGAAGGTCATGGCCCACACATCCAGCGCCGCCTCGCCCAGAATGGCCTCCAGCCGTTCTTTTAATTCGTTGGCCGCCTTGTTGGTGAAGGTGATGGCGATGATATTCCACGGCGCGGCGGGATGCCAGGCGCACAGTTTCTCTGCCGCTTCCCGCAGCTCTTCCGTGGGGTGCTTCAAATAGTCTTCCAAAAACAGCACATGCTCTTCGGTCACATAATCGGGAATCTCCTGGCTGTCAGATCCGGAACCAAATTGCATCAGGTTGGCGATTCGGTTGATGAGAACGGTGGTCTTTCCGCTGCCGGCGCCAGCCAAAAGCAAAAGCGGCCCTTCTGTCGCCAGGACACCTGTGCGCTGCTGCTCATTCAAATGGGAAAACCGTCCGGCGATCACAGACCGCCGGGCGGTAAGAAAACGCTGCTCAAGTTCCTGTGTCATATTGTCACCTATCGAAGCCGCAAAACACGGCGCATTTTGATAGGTCTATTTTAGTATATTTTCGTCGGAAGGTCAATCTGAAATCCGAAGATTTCCCCATAGGCCAACCCTCAAATGATCTCCCGCAGCATAGCCAAGGCTTTCTTTTCAATGCGGGAGACCTGCACCTGGCTCAGTCCGATCACTTTCGCGGTCCGATCCTGGGTCAGGCCGTGAAAATACCGCAAATCAATGACTGTCTTTTCCCGTTGCGGCAGCCGGGCCATGGCCTCCCGCAGCGCCACAGATTCCAGGATCTGTTCCTCCATGCCGTCAGTACACAGAACATTCTCTAAAGTAAAGCCCTCTTCTCCGGTCTGCCGGTGAATGGACTCTGTAGAGGCTGTCGCCAATTCTGCCGTTGCAATCTCCTCAGCAGTCAGCCCCGTCTCTTCGGACAGCTCAGAGAGAGTCGGTTCCCGATCCAGTACGCCCACCAGCCGCTGGCGGGCCATTTTCACGGAGGCGGCCCGCTCTTTCAAGCCGCGGCTGACCTTCACCGTCCCGTCGTCGCGCAGAAACCGCCGGATCTCCCCGGCGATCTTCGGCACGGCATAAGTGGAAAACTGTGTGCCGTAGTCCAGATCGAATCCCGCCACAGCTTTCAGAAACCCGACGCACCCCAACTGATACAGGTCATCCGGCTCCACCCCGCGCCCGAAATACCGCCGGGCAATGGACCAGATCAGTCCGGAATTCTCGATTACAAGCTGTTCTCCGGCGTCCCGGTCTCCCTGTTGAGCCCGCCGCAGCAGATCCTCCATGGATGCGGTCAACGCTGCTGCCCTCTCTTTACGATCTTGCGGCGCATTTTCACGGTGGTGCCCTTCCCCTCCGCAGAAGTGACCTTCAGAGAGGTCATAAAACTCTCCATGATGGTAAATCCCATGCCGGAGCGCTCTGCACCGCCGGTGGTATACATGGGTTGGCGGGCCTGCTCAATGTCGGCAATGCCGCACCCCCGGTCCCGAACCACAATCTCCAGCACACTGTCCGGCAAAATACGCGCCTTGAGAGAGATGACCCCCAGCTTGTCCGGATAAGCGTGGACGATGCAGTTGGTAACTGCCTCTGAGACGGCGGTTTTAATATCCCCCAACTCCTCCATGGTAGGGTCCAGCTGGGCGGCAAAGCAAGCCACTGCCGACCGGGCAAAGCCCTCGTTGGCAGACTTACTGGGGAACTCCAGATTCATATAGTTTTCCGCTGCGGTTTTCATATGTAACGCTCCTTTTGCTGTTTTCATTCAGGCAGGCTCTGCGCCTGTTGCCGGTGCTCCAACAGAGCCTAAGCCACGATTTCTGCAATTTTTTCAATTCCCGCTGCCCGCAGAACCTTCAGCGGCTGCGGCGGGATCTGGCTCAGAGACAGCCGACCGCCCATCTCATGCATTCGCCGGACAGTATGAATGACCACGGCAATGCCGGAGGAGTCCATAAAGGTCACGGCCCGAAAATCCAGAATACAGTGGACCGGTAGAAAAGTGTCAATTTTCTCCGTGATGGTCAGCATGATCTCCTTGGCCCGATGGTGATCGATCTCGCCGCTCAGAGCGATGGTCAGCTGCTTGTCCTGCACAAAGCTTGTGATACACATGTTTCTCACCTCAAAAAAATAGCGTGCATGGAAACCATGCACGCTAAGTATAGCAAAATATTTCAATCTATGCCGTCGAAGGGTGGCGACAGGTCAAAAAATCACGGTTTTACATCCTTTACATCCACAGGCGCGGGAAACCTCTGTCTCATGGCCAGTCTCTGCTCCAGCAGCGGCAGCGCCGCCCCGACCAGAAATACCGAACCGCATACCACCAGCATTTCCCCTGCTTTCAAGCTGTCCAACGCTGTGTCAATCGCCATTTCCAAATCCGAGACAGCGTAGGTTTCGCTGCAAATCGCTTCTGCCGCAAGCGCCTCCGCAGTCATGGCCCGCGGCAATGGCAGCGTAGTGGCATAGAACCGGCTTGCCGCAGCAGACAACCGGCGCACGCAGGTCTCATGGGCCTTATCGGCCATCATGGCCATGAGCAGTACGGGGCGAAGCTCCGGGAACAGGCTCTCCAGGCTTTTCGCCAGCGACTCCACGCCATCCTCGTTGTGCGCGCAGTCCACCAGCACCGCAGGCGATTGGCAAAGCAGCTGAAGCCGCCCTGGCCACTTAACATTATGTAACCCTTTGACTCTGGCCGGCTCTGCAATTCCAAGAACATCGCAAATCGCCCATGCCGCCGCCGCATTGTCAATTTGATGCCGTCCCAACAGCGGAATCTGCACCTCAGTTCCATCGATCCGAAAAATGCTGCCATGTTGGCCGCAGGATACGATCTCTTCCGGTTCAGACAGGATCAGCGGCGCATGGCGCTGCCGGCAAGTTTGCCGGAACACCTGTATTGCATCCGGCGTTTGCGTTTCCGGCGTCACCAAAGGGCAGCATTCTTTGATAATACCGGCCTTTTCCGTCGCAATTTCCGCCACGGTATTGCCCAGCTGGGCCATATGGTCCAGAGAGATGGATGTGATGCAGGTGCAGGCGGGATGCCGGATCACATTGGTGGGGTCGCTTCTGCCGCCCAGCCCCACCTCCAACACCACATAGTCGCATTGGCTGCGGGCAAACCACAAAAATCCCATGGCCGTCACCAGTTCAAACTCGTTCACCGGCTCCATGCCCTGCGCCTCCAGCCGGTCTTCGGCAGTTTTCACTTCCAAGGTTATGTCAACTAATTCCGACTCAGAAATCATCCTCCCATTGATCTGGAACCGCTCTTCAAAGCGAATCAGGAACGGCGAGGTGAACAATCCTGTTTTGTATCCTGCTGTCTGCAATATGGACGCCGTAAATGCGGCGGTGCTCCCCTTTCCATTGGTGCCGCCAATGTGAACGCAACGGCAATGCTCCTGCGGATTGTCCAGCGCTGCCAGCAGCGTTTTGATACGCTGCAATCCATTGACTGAGGAAAACCGGGGCCGGCCGTGGATGTAGGACAGGGCTTCTTCATAGGTCATAGGGCGTCTCCTCCCACCAAATAAGCATACTGCGGGACGGCCTGCCAGCAGGCCGCCTCATCGCTGCACAGTCGTTTACTTTTTCAGTCTCGCTGCGCTCTGCTCCAATTGGCTCAGCAGCTTGCGGAGCTGCTCTGCCTTTTCCTTTTCGCCGTTCACCACGTTTTCCGGCGCTTTTGCCAGGAAGCCGGGGTTGTTCAGCTTGGCCTCGATGCGCTGCAGGTCCTTTTCAGCCTTGGCCTGCTCTTTGGCAATGCGGGCCAATTCCTTTTCAAAGTCCACCAGCTGATTCATGGGCATATACAGCTTGGCATCGGCAGTGATGGCCTCCGCCATGTCCTCGTGCCCTTCGGGCGCTGTATCGCCGACAACCAGCTCATCGGCATAGGCCAGCTTCATGATGAACGCCTGTCCGTCCCGGAATGCTTTCTGATGCCCTGTCACCACATAGAGGGTGGACTTCTTGGAAGGCGGCACATTCATTTCCGCGCGGCGGTTGCGCACAGCACGGATGGCGTCCATGATCGTCTCCATGGCGCTCTCCTCCGCCGGGAAGTGCAGCCGCGCGTCCTCCGTGGGCCAGGCGGACAGCATGATCGTCTCGCCCTCATGGGGCAGCGCCTGCCAGATCTCCTCGGTAATAAACGGCATAAAGGGGTGCAGCAGCTTCAGGAATTGATCCAGCACATAGACCAGCACCTGCTGCGCCACCGGCTTGCTGCTCTCGTCTTCCGCATACAGCCGGGGCTTGGTCAGCTCGATATACCAGTCACAGTAGCTGTCCCAGATGAAGTCATAAATTTTCTGCACAGCAATGCCCAGCTCGAATTTGTCCAGATTCTCCGTCACGTCGGGGATCAGGGCGTTCAGCTTGGAGAGGATCCACTTGTCCTCCATCTCCAGCTTTTCCAGATCCGGCAGCTTGTTTTCCTCGATGGTCATGTTCATCATGACATAGCGGCTGGCGTTCCAGATCTTGTTGGCAAAGTTCCTCATGGCCTCGCAGCGCTCCACATAAAAGCGCATATCGTTGCCGGGGCTGTTGCCGGTGACCATGTTCATGCGCAGGGCATCCGCGCCGTATTTCTCTGCCATTTCCAGTGGATCAATGCCATTGCCCAGGGATTTGGACATTTTCCGCCCCTGGGAGTCGCGGATCAGGCCGTGGATAAACACCGTGTGGAACGGCGTCTGCTTCATCTGCTCGCAGCCGGAAAAGATCATCCGGGCGACCCAGAAGAAAATGATGTCATAGCCTGTCACCAGCACGTCGGTGGGATAGAAATATTCCAGATCCTCTGTCTTCTCCGGCCAGCCCAACGTGGAGAACGGCCACAACGCCGACGAGAACCAGGTGTCCAGCACGTCGGGATCCCGGTGGATATGCTTGGAGTGGCAGTGGGCACACTCGGTGGGATCTTCGCGGGTAACGGTCATTTCACCGCAGTCGTCGCAGTACCAGACAGGAATCTGGTGGCCCCACCACAGCTGGCGGGAAATGCACCAGTCGTGGACATTCTCCATCCAATTGGTATAGATCTTGGAGAAGCGGTCCGGTACAAAGCGGGTCTTCCCTTCCTTCACGACGCGAATGGCCTCTTGGGCCAGGGGCTCCATCTTCACAAACCACTGGGCGGAGATCAGCGGCTCCACGTCGTTGTGGCAGCGGTAGCAGGTTCCCACATTGTGCTGGTGGTCTTTTACCTTCTCCAGCAGACCCAGGGCATCCAGGTCGGCAACAATGGCCTTCCGGGCCTCATACCGGTCCATGCCCTCATATTTGCCGCCCAGATTGTTGATCTTGCCGTCGTCGTCCAGGACGCGGATGACCTCCAGATTGTGCCGCAGGCCCACTTCAAAGTCATTGGGGTCGTGGGCAGGGGTCATTTTGACGCAGCCGGTGCCGAATTCCATATCCACATATTCGTCTGCCACAATGGGAATTTCCCGATCCATCAGCGGCAGCATACAGGTCTTGCCGATGAGATCCTGATACCGTTCGTCGTTGGGGTTGACGGCCACGCCGGAGTCGCCCAGCATGGTCTCCGGCCGGGTGGTGGCCACGATCACATAGCGGCCCTCCTCGTCGACGATGGGATATTTCAAATACCACAGATGGCCGGGCTTATCTTGATATTCCACTTCGGCATCAGACAGGGCCGTTGTGCAGTGCGGGCACCAGTTGATGATGCGGCTGCCCTTGTAGATCAGGCCCTTTTCATACAGGTTGACAAACACTTCGCGGACCGCTTTGGAACAGCCCTCATCCATGGTGAACCGGGCGCGGTCCCAGTCGCAGGAGACGCCCATCTTTTTCTGCTGCTGCACAATCCGGTCGCCGTATTTCCGCTTCCAGTCCCAGACGCGTTCCAAAAACTTCTCCCGGCCCAGATCATACCGGGTCAGGCCCTCTTTCGTGCGCAGCTCCTCTTCCACTTTTATCTGCGTGGCGATACCGGCATGGTCGGTACCGGGGACCCACAGTGCCGCGTATCCCTGCATCCGCTTATACCGAATCAGAATATCCTGCAGCGTGCAGTCCATGGCGTGTCCAATGTGCAGCTGGCCGGTAACATTGGGGGGCGGCATCACAATGGTGAAGGGCTTTTTGTCCGGGTCCCGGTGGCCCTTAAAATAGCCGCCCTTTTCCCACATTTCATAAATTCTGCCCTCCACGGACTGGGGTTCATAGACCTTTGGAAGTTCTTTCTTCATAATACCTCTCCTGTTCTGTTGGGCAGCCACGATACGAAAAACGCCCTGAGCAGATCTGCTCAGGGCGAAGAAATACAATCTCCGTGGTACCACCTAAGTTCCCGATCGAAATCGGACGCTCTTGCCTCTGTAACGGGAGGACCCGTTGGACCTACTGTGATTCAGCCCACCGCTCCGAGGCGACTTTCTACATCCGCCGGCAAAAGCTTGCACCAACCGCTTTCTCTCTGATTCCGGGAAGGACGTATACTCTTCCTCTTCATTGCATTTAACGAATTCACTATACAAGAAAACAGACTATTTGTCAAGGCATTTTTACCGCTTTCAGCAGGAAACGGTGTATCCTGCCTTCCACACAGCCGGTCTCCTGCCGGATTCTCTCCACTTCCAACAGCCGGTCAAAGCAGGACTCTACACAAAACCCAGGAAACTCCCACGCAATCACACGCGCAAACCATACCAACGCCCCCACGTCGAAAAAGCGGATGGCGCGAAAGGCTTCCTCTGCCAGTTCAATGAAAAATCCTGCATTTCGGAAGCGCTTTACCTCCTCCGTTAAATTGTGCCCGGGAAACGGTTTTGGCGTGCCGGGCAGCAATCGCTCCACCAGATCCCGGTCATTGTCCTCCCCCACCTGCTGCGTAAGGAACACACCGCCGGGCTTCAGGACCCGGAACACTTCCTCCGGCACATAGCTGCCGTGTCGGTTCAGGACCAGATCGAAGCAGTCATTTTCAAAGGGCAGGGCGCCGCTGCTGTCCGCTTCCCGCAGGTCGATCCCCAGCGGAACAAGGACCTGCCGGCACAGGGACACATTGGGACCGTAAGCTTCCGTAGCGCTGGTCAATGCCGGTTCGTGGCCCAGCGACAAAAGAAATTCCCCGCCGCCTGTGTCCATATCCAACAGGCGGTGGTATGGCCTGAGAACGCCCCGTACCACCGTACCATAGTCCCAGGGCAGCTCCTCCTCCTCATACCGGCCAGCCAGATGAGAAAAATCCCATCCATGAATCTGCGCCAACATCTCTTCTCTTTGCCACTGGGTTTTCCACACATGGATATCCATATCTGTACCTCCCGCATCTATGCGGACAAACAATCTGCGGTCCGGAGCAATGCGTTCCGGACCGCAGGATGATTTGTCGGGAAATACTCAGTTGGGGCTGACTGTAATCAGCAGTTCCCCTGCTTTCACATTGCTGCCCTCCGAGACCAGGATCTGTTCCACAGTGCCAGCCATACGGGCTACCATGCTGGTCTCCATCTTCATGGCTTCGATGATGGCCAAAACCTGGTTTTCCTCCACGATGTCGCCGGGCTTCACATTGACCTTGGAAACCATGCCAGGGATGGACGCGCCAATTTGACTCTTATCCTCCGGGTCGGCCATAACCACCTGTTTCGCGGAAACTGATGCATTGGGATCCGGCACCGCCACAGTACGGCTCATGCCGTTGAGCTCGAAGTGGACATTGCGAGTGCCGTCCTCGTTCAGGTCGCCCAGGCCAATGTATTTAATCACCAGGGTCTTGCCGTCTTCGATGTTGATCTTATTGGTCTCGCCCAGGGCCATGCCGTTGAAGAATACATGGCTGCCCATACGCATGATATAGCCATACTCCTGGCGATGACGCCAGAACTCCTCAAAGACCTTGGGATAAAAGCAATATGCGATAACCGCCCGCATATTGATGTCTTCTTCGGGCATAAATTTAGACATCTCTTCCGTTACCTGATCGAAATTCACCGGCGGCAGCAGCTCGCCAGGACGGCAGGTAATAGGCTTCTCGCCTTTCAGGACCACTTCCTGCAGGCCCTCCGGCTGGAATCCCCAGGCTGGCTGTCCCATCATGCCTTTGAAGTAGCTGACCACGGAATCGGGGAAACTGAGCCCCTTGCCGCGTTCAATAATATTGTCAGGAGTCAGGTCATTCTGGACCATGAAAATGGCCAAATCGCCCACCATCTTGGACGACGGGGTGACCTTCACCAGATCGCCCAACATGTCGTTGACGGTCTTGTACATCTCCTTGACCTCTTCAAACCGGGACCCAAGGCCCAGAGAAACCACCTGGGGATACAGGTTGGTATACTGACCACCGGGAATTTCATACCGGTAGATATCCGTGGTGGGACTCTTCAGGCCCTCGTCAAAGCTCTGATACCGCAGGCGTACATCGGCCCAGTAGTTGTCCAGCCGCTGCACCTCCTGCAAATCCAGGCCCGTATCGCGTTCCTGTCCCTCCAGGGCGGACACAACAGCGCTGAGAGACGGCTGACTGGTGAGACTGGACAAAGACGCCGTAGCGCAATCCACGATGTCCACACCAGCCTCGGCGGCCAGCAGATAGGCGGCCACCTGGTTGCCGGTGGTGTCGTGCGTATGCAGATGGATGGGCAGGCCCACCTCCTGCTTCAGCGTGGACACCAGTTTCTTGGCCGCATAGGGCTTCAAAAGGCCGGACATATCCTTGATGCACAGGATGTGCGCGCCCCGCTTTTCCAGCTCTTTGGCCAGATTTACATAGTAGCTCAGGGTATACTTGTCCCGCTTGGGATCGAGAATATCGCCAGTGTAGCACATGGTGGCCTCGCAGATCTTTCCCTGCTTGAGAACCTCATCCATGGCAATCTCCATACCTGGAATCCAGTTCAGCGAGTCAAATACCCGGAAGACATCGATGCCGGACTTGGCCGATTCAGCCACAAAAGCACGGATCAAATTGTCAGGATAGTTGGCATACCCCACGGCATTCGCGCCGCGCAGCAGCATCTGGAACGGAATATTAGGAATTTTCTCCCGCAGCATATCCAGCCGCTCCCAGGGAGACTCATGGAGGAACCGGTACGCCACATCAAAGGTGGCGCCGCCCCACATCTCCAGCGAGAAGCAATCGGCCAGAATTTCCGCCACGCCGTCGGCGCCCTTGACCATATCGCGGGTACGCATCCGCGTGGACAACAGGCTCTGGTGAGCATCGCGCATGGTGGTATCGGTAATCAGCAGTTTTTTCTGCTCTAAGACCCACTTTTTTACTGCGTCGGGCCCCTCCTTGTCCAAAAGCTGTTTGAGGCCAGGCTTCGGCTTCTCCAGCTTCGGCGTGGGAAACCGGGGCGTGTCATACTGGTGGCGCTCCGCATCGGGGTTGGCCACTTGAATATTGGCAATATACCGCAGCACACGGGTCGCACGATCCTTGGAGTCTCGGATCTCAAACAGTTCCGGCGTGTCGTCAATGAACTTGGTGTGGCATTTGCCCTCCAAAAAACATGTATGGTTCAGAATATTTGTGACAAAGGCGATATTGGTTTTCACGCCGCGGATATGCTCCTCGTTAATGGCGCGGATAGCGCGGCGGCAGGCGCCCTTAAAGGTGTTGTCCCAAGAGGTGACTTTGACCAGCAGGGAATCATAATAAGGTGAAATGGTGGTGCCGGTACCGGCGTTGCCGCCGTCCAGCCGTACACCGAAGCCGCCGCTGGAACGGTACGCCGTAATCCGGCCGGTATCAGGCGCAAAGTTATTGGCCGGATCTTCGGTGGTGACACGGCACTGAATGGCATAGCCGTTGATATGGACATCCTCCTGGCAGCGCAGGCCAATTTCCGGAACAGACAGCGGATAGCCTTCCGCAATCAGGATTTGCGCGCGTACCAGATCCACGCCAGTGACCATTTCTGTCACCGTATGCTCCACCTGGATGCGGGGATTCATCTCAATGAAATAGTGGGCGCCGCTTCTGTCTACCAGGAACTCCACTGTACCAGCATTGACATACCCTACGCTTTTTGCAATCTTAACCGCATCCGCGCGGAGCTTCTCAACGGTTTCCTGGGGCACGGACCAGGCCGGTGCAAATTCCACCACCTTCTGATACCGGCGCTGCAGGGAACAGTCCCGCTCACCGACATGATAGACGTGTCCATGTTCATCCGCCAGAATCTGAACCTCAATGTGCTTAGGTTCTACCAGGAATTTTTCAATAAAGATATCTTCATTGCCAAATGCTTTTCTGGCCTCGTTTTTCACCAGCTCAAACTGCAGCCGCACATCCTCTACCGTATCGCAGCGGCGCATTCCGCGGCCGCCGCCGCCTGCCGCCGCTTTCAGAATGATGGGGAATCCATAACTCAGCGCCTTCTCCACCGCCTCATCGGCGTCCTTCAGCGGCTCTGTAGAGCCGGGGACAATGGGAACACCGGCAGCAATCGCGGTGGCTTTGGCCGCCAGTTTGTCGCCCATCTGCGCCAGCACATCGCTGGGCGGACCAATAAACTTCAAGCCGGCAGCCTCACAGGCCCGCGCAAAATCGGCGTTCTCCGAGAGAAATCCGTAACCGGGATGAATGGCGTCCACACCGCGGCGCTTTGCCAGGTCAATAATAGCCGGAATGTCCAGATAAGCGCCCAAGGGACTCTTGTTCTCACCGATCAGATAAGCTTCGTCAGCCTTGGTTCGGAACAAGCTGTAGGTGTCCTCATTGGAATACATGGCCACCGTATGCAGCCCCAGGTCGTAGCAGGCACGGAAAACACGAATCGCAATTTCTCCGCGGTTAGCGACCAGCACCTTTTGGAACGGTTTTTGTGTCACAATATCACCTCTTCATAAAACTCAAAACGCATTGGCGCGTCCCTGTGTCCGGTGGTCGTGCCAATTCACAGCATCTCTATTATACTTTATTAAAACAAAGTTGTAAATGGAGATTCTGGCAAGGAAACAGGGTCATAGAAAAATTTTTTTGTCAGGAACGTGAAAAAAGCGTGCTGCTGAATCAAAATTCTGCAGCACGCCGCTATTACAATTTCAAAATCATGTCCGATAGCCATCCAGTGCAAAACAGGAATCCAGCTAAAATGCTCAAAACACGCCATTCCAGCAGCGCATTCGGAACTGCACGCTCTCAATGCCGGTGAATCACCAGATCCGCATTCCTGCAAAACTTAAAATTCTTCGCTCTGCTGTCGCGTTGCCTGCTCTGTTTTGTTGGCCGAGAGCTGGTCAAACCGGCCGCGGGTAATGCGCACATCCTCCAGCGCCTTTTCCACTGCGTCTTCACAACTTTTCAGCGAGTCTGCCACGTATTTGTTGGTCACATCGCGCAGTTCGCGGATCTTGGCCTGGGCATTGGCAATCATCTCCGCTGCCTGGGCCTCTGCCTCTTTGACAATTTGCTCCTCAGAAATCTTGGCGCGGGCATACTCCTCCGCCTGCCGCCGGATCTTCTCTGCTTCACGCTTAGCGTTGGTCAGCACATCATTGCGGGACTCCACAATGGTCTTGGCCTGTTTTACCTCGCCGGGCATCTGCGCAGACAACTCGTCGAGCAGATCCAGCACCTTATCGCGTTCCAGCACACACTTGTCAGCGCCCAGGGGCAGGCTCCAGGCATCCTGCACCATTTCATACAACGAACTGATGATTTCTTCCACACTATTGGCCACGGGCAATTACCTCCTACTTTCCAGTCGTTTAATAAAATCGTCAATGATTTCCTCCGGTAGGAAATCTGAAAGCTCTACATTGTACATGCCCAACTCCTTCACTGCGCTGGAGCTGAGATACATATACTGATGATCCGCCGTCAGAAACATGGTATCCAACGTCGGATTCAGCTTGTGGTTGATCAGCGCCATTTGAAATTCTTTTTCAAAGTCCGTAGCAGCACGCAGCCCTTTGACAATGACGCAGCTGCCCCGCTGTTCCGCATATTCTGCCAACAGGGCGTTGGAGCAGTCCACCTCTACATTGTCCAGATGTCTGGTCACACGGCGAACCAGCTCTACCCGCTCTTCCGGGGTAAACATGGGATTTTTTTCACAGTTAAACATGACGCAGACAATGACCCGGTCAAATATGGTGGCCGCCCGTTCAATAATGTTCAGGTGCCCCAGAGTAACAGGGTCAAAGCTGCCGGGATAGATGGCAATTTTCAAATTCAGCACTCCAAACTACACACACATCTTCCGAAACAGCTTGATGGCCGTTTTGCCGTATCGGTAGTCTTTTGATGGAATCAGGCCGGGCCAGTCCACAGGAATGGCCTTTTCTGCGGGCCTTTCGCAGATTATTATACCACCGTTCGATAAAATGTCAATTTCAGATATGCACCGAATTGCATTTTCCAAAAACTTTTCCGCATAGGGCGGGTCAAGGAAAATCAGATCATACTGCTGCGCGGTTGTCTGCAAAAACTGCAAATAATCGCTCTGCACCACCGTTGCCCGGTTCTCCAGGCGGGTTCGCTTCAGATTCTCTTTGATCAGGCGGATCGCAGAGGCCGTATTGTCCACTATGTCAGCGTGGGCCGCGCCGCGGCTCAATGCCTCAATGGCCAGTTGGCCGGTGCCGCCGAACAGGTCCAGCACCCGCCGTCCCTCTACCTCAAACTGAATGATGCTGAACACGGCCTCCTTGACCCGGTCTGTGGTGGGGCGCGTATGTGCCCCCTCGGGCGTCAGCAGCTTCATGCCCCTTGCGGAGCCGGTAATTACTCGCATGGCCTTCCCTCCTCCGGCCTGTCAAGCCGGTCAGTACAGCAAAAAACGGTTTCAAAATTCTTGCTGGAACTGGATGTTGCGCATCTGATATCATAATCTGGGATATAGTCTGCGGCGGTTCATCCGAACACTGCGCAGGATTTCAGTTAACCTTGCTCCTGTTCTGCTGCATTTTCTGGATGAAAATGCGCATAGACGGCCTGTGCTGTGTTTTTCGGCACCACAGCAGCCAAGTCCTCCACAGTCGCACGCCGGATGGCTGCCACGGACTTGAAGGCTTTCATCAGCGCCTCCCGCCGTTTGTCCCCCACGCCGGGGATCTGGTCCAGTTCTGATGACTTCAGATGCTTGGACCGCAGCTGCCGGTGATAGGTGATGGCAAAACGGTGCGTTTCCTCCTGGATCCGCCCAATGAGGGCAAATACCGCCGGTGTGGCGCTGATGCCGATTTCCTGTCCCCCCGGCGTCACCAGGGCGCGCGTCCGGTGGCGGTTGTCCTTGACCATCCCAAAAATGGGTACGGAAATCCCCATCTGGGACAGCTCGTCCCGCACCGCATCGGCATGGCGGGCGCCGCCATCAATGAGCAGAATATCCGGCCTGTCCGAAAAGCCGCTGTCCCCTGCCAGAAAGTGTGTAAACCGGCGATGAAGCACCTGCCGCATAGAGGTATAATCATCCGGACCAGACAGTCCCTCGATTTTAAACCGTTTATAGTCCTTTTTCAAGGGTTTTCCGTCGACAAACACAGTCATGGATGCGACGATGTCGCTGCTTCCAGTATTGGAGATATCATACGCTTCCATCCGATGGGGCGGCGCATCCAGGCCCAGCATCTGCCCCAACAGCTGAAGCGTGCCATTGGTCCGTTCCTCCCGCGTGGTGACTCTCTCTGCCTCTTCACGGGCATTGCGGTTGGCCAGGGCCACCAGTTTCACCTGTTCGCCCCGCTGCGGCGTGTGGATACGGACAGCTTTGCCGAACTGGTCTCGAAGCATCTGGGCAAACAGCTCCCCGTCATCCATGAAACAGGGCAGCAAAATATTTTTGGGCGCCACGCCCCGGCCCAGATAATACTGTTTCACCAGCGACGAAACCGCATCCTCCCTGCTCTCCCCTGTCTCCACAATCTCAAAATCTTTGTCCAGCAAATTGCCTTTGATATAGTGCAGCACCGTAAAGCAGGCCTTGGCCTCGCTCTGATAAAAGCCCACCACATCCGTGTCCGCCATGGCGCCAGCGACTACCAGCTGCTTATGGCGCAGAGCGTCGATGGCCTTATACCGGTCCCGCAGCTCTGCGGCCCGCTCAAAGTGCAAATTTTCGGCCGCCTGCTCCATCTCCTGTCGAAGCTCCTCCGCCACCTGGTCCTGCTTACCCTCCAGCACCTGAACTGCCTGCTGGATTCGCTGGCGGTACGCCTCCTGCGGCACGGAGGCGCGGCACCAGCCGTCACAGTTGTTCATTTGAAAGTTCAAACATGGCCGGTCCTTTCCAATATCTCTAGGAAATTTTAGGCTGCACCCCGGCAGCTTCAGGGCCAGCCGCAGCGTATCCAGCGTCTGCTGGGTCATGGAGCGGCTGCCATAGGGGCCAAAATAGCTGGCGCCGTCATCGGCCAGCTTCCCCGCCAGGGAAAAGCGGGGATAGTCCTCCCGCAAATCCACTCGGATGTAGGGATAGCCTTTGTCATCCTTCAACAGAATATTGTATTTCGGCATATGCCGTTTGATCAGGGAGCACTCCAGCACCAAAGCTTCAAACTCCGACGCCGCCATAATGACGTCAAACTCGGCCACCTGTGCCACCATCATCCGCGTTTTCAGCGAATGGGAGGCGGAATCCTGAAAATATTGACTGACCCGGTTTTTCAGCTTTTTTGCTTTGCCCACATAGATGACCTTACCGGTCTTGTCCATCATAATGTAGACGCCTGGCACAAGAGGCAGCGAATGCGCTTTTTCCCGCAGTTCCTCCATCGTCAGCATCCGCAGCCCTCCTCACAGCACAGAAAAATCTCAGACGGGGCTACTGCGGCGCAGCCACCGTCTGAGCAAGCAAACGATGTTTCAGACCTTTACTCGGCAAAATCGGAAGTGATCAGCGCCACTAAGGCATTGACAGCCTCTTCCTCATCCGGGCCGTTTGCGATCAGATCAATGGAGGTTCCCTTGACGATCCCCAGAGACAGCACACCCAGCAGACTCTTGGCATTGACTCTGCGCTCGTCCTTCTCTACCCAGATGTTTGCTTTGTATTCATTGGCCTTCTGAATGAAAAACGTGGCGGGTCTGGCGTGCAGGCCGACCTCGTTGTTCACGACGGCTTCTTTCTTATACATTGCAGGTCACTCCTAACCGATGTTTCTCGTTGTACATATCATAACAGAATTTAAAACAAAGGTCAATGTATGAATTGAACAAGTTTTTTTGTTCACTCATTTTCGCATCTCTACAATGGTCACACCGTCTTCACCCTCGCCATAGACGCCGAGCCGAAAGCTTTTCACGTAGCGGCTTTTTTTCAAATGCGCATGCACAGCCTTGCGCAGCGCGCCGGTTCCTTTCCCATGGATAATCCGCACAGACTCCAGATTTGCCATCATGGCGTTGTCCAGAAACAGATCGATGACCCCCAACGCTTCGTCGCCGGTCATCCCGCGAATGTCCAGCTCTGGCGAAGCGGCCAGAGAACGTAGTTCCCGTTGAGAGCGTTCCATGATCCGTTTCATCTCCGGCTGCGGTTGATTTTCCAATAAATAAACCTCATCCGGTTTGGCCGAGACCTTCAAAATACCAGCCTGCAGCTGCAAGGTGCCGTCTTTGGCCACGGAAAGCACGGTCGCCTTGGTACCCAGCTTCAGCAGCTCCACGGTGTCGCCCACCTGGGGTGCGCGGGAAGGTGCAGGCCGCTGCACAGGCTCCTGTTTTCCGCCCAGCTTTGCCTCCGCCTCGTTGAGGCTGCGACGGAGCTCCGCCTGCTTTTCATTGACACTCTGGGCATCGGCAGCATCTTTCATCTGCTTGCGCAGCCGCTTCAGCTCGTCATAGACCTGGTTGGCCGTGGCACGCGCATCGTCAATGATATACTGGGCTTCAGCTCTGGCCTTCTGAACCGCCTTGTCCCGTTCCCGCTTGATCTGCGCATAGTATTCCTCCGACTGCTGCTTGGTCCGTTCCGTCTCCAGCCGCAGCCGTTCCGCCTCCTGCCTTGCCTGTTCCATTGCCTGCCGCTGCTGATCCAGCTGATTCAAAACGTCCTCAAAGTCCAGATCGTTCTCACTGACCGTATTGCGGGCAGCGGTAATGATATCCTCCGGCAGCCCAAGCCGCCGGGAAACGGCAAATGCATTGGACTTTCCCGGAATTCCAATAAGCAGCCGATATGTTGGCCGAAGTGTTTCAACATCAAATTCGCAGGAGGCGTTTATCACCCGATCCGTCCGCATGGCATAAACTTTAAGTTCAGCATAATGGGTCGTAGCAGCTATTTTACTGCCCATTTTTCGGCAAAACTCAATAATGGCGATGGCCAGCGCAGCGCCTTCCGCCGGGTCTGTGCCGGCGCCCAGCTCGTCAAAAAGTACCAGGGTGCTGCTGTCGCATTGATCCAAAATTTCCACGATGTTTTTCATGTGGCTGGAAAACGTGGACAGAGACTGTTCAATACTCTGTTCATCCCCGATATCCGCCAGTACCCGGTCAAAGACGGAAATCCGGCTGCCATCGTCAGCAGGAATATGCAGGCCGCACTCGGCCATGAGCGTCAACAGGCCAATGGTCTTCAGTGTCACCGTTTTACCGCCGGTATTGGGGCCGGTAATGACCAATGTGTCAAAATCCGAGCCAAGCCGGACTGTAATGGGCACCACCACTTTGGGGTCGATCAGCGGATGCCGCGCCCGCTTCAGTTCTATCACGCCGTCTGTACCCAACAGCGGCTCCATGGCCTGCATATTGTCGGACAGCCGCGCCTTGGCGAAGATCACGTCCAGCGACACCAGCGTTTCATAGTCGCTGTTGATATTCTCCTTATGCGCGGCACATTCGGCGGAAAGCTCCGCCAGGATTCGTTCAATTTCCTTGCGTTCCTCGCCCAACAGCTCCCGCAATGCGTTATTGGCATTGACGGCCTGCATTGGTTCTATGAAAAACGTACCGCCGCTGGAAGAGACATCATGGACCAATCCTGGAATGGCGTTCTTATATTCGCTTCTGACTGGTACCACATATCGGTCGGACCGCATGGTAATAATGGGCTCCCGCAGGTATTTGGCATATGCCGGCGATGAGATAATCTTCTGCAGACTCTCCCGGATCCGGGCAGTCTGAACCCGCATATGGCGGCGGATATCAGCCAGCGCTGGGCTGGCTGCATCGGCGATTTCCTCTTCGGAGAGGATGGCTGTGGTGATGCGCTCTTCCAGGTACCGGTTGGCCGTCAATTCATAGAACAGGCCGTCGAGACAGGTGTTTGCCACGCCTTCGCCGTCTGCATAATCTTTTACATTGCGCACCGCCCGCAGCACCCCCGCAATCCGCAGAAGCTCCGCTGGACTCAGGCTGCCGCCGCGATCTGCGCGGCTGAGAGAGCCGCTGACGTCATGCACATCCCGGAAGCTGGGAGACCCCTTGACCGCTGTCAGCTTCACAGCGGCTGTGGTCTGCGCCAGCTGCTCCCGAATCTCGTCCGCATCCTCCAAGGGACGCAGCTTCCGGCAGCGCTCCTTGGCTTCCTCACTGACCGCACAGTCTGCCAACAGCGTCAGGACGCTGTCCAGTTCCAATGTGGACAGCGATTTTTCATATAAACTGGTCATAATGGCTTCTCCATATGTCGAAAGTAGTATAAGATAAAGATTTATTTGTTATAATATAATGGATTTATAAAAATCCAATTTGGAAAATCCACGTTCCAACTGCGTCAACAGGTAGGTCTCCGTCACATCTCCAAGCAATTTCAGCGACGCTTCTCCAAGCGAAAATGAAAAGACCTTTTTCAGCGGCGCCTGGACGATGTACCGCATGGCAGCCAGACAGCCAGCGTCAATGGGCATTCGCAACCCGTCGTCAGCACTGCTGCAGGCGGCACATTGCAGTGCCCCCATAGTGACATTGAATCTGTCCGGCTGGTCTTCGCCGCACAGCGCACAGCCATCCAGCATCGGCGTATACCCCGCAAGGCACATCAGCCGCAGCTCAAACGCCGCCTTTACCAGTCTCTGCGGCCGGTTTCGATAACTCAATGCATATAGGGCGCTGAGTCCCAACTCCAATAGCGCCGGATTTGCCCAGTCCTCCTGAGAGACAGTCTCCAACAATTGGGCGATGTACGAGCCGAGGCTCAGCCGTTCCAGATCCCCACGCAGAGGTGGAAACAACTCTTTGGCCTCGGCCTCATAGATGGTGTAATATCCCTTGTTCTCGTGCACGGTGAATTCCGAAAAGGCCAAAAGCTGACACGGCGCTTTGATCCGGCTGGACCGGCGGTTGACGCCGCGGGCTTTGAAGGTCAAACGCCCATTGTTGCGGGTCAAAACCGTTAAAAGCTTGCTGGTGTCTTGATAAGCCGTCTCCCGCAGAACCAACCCCTCCGTTGTCAGATACATCCAATCCACTCCCATCTTTCCGAAAGCCTGCATCTCCAACGATCCTGTTTGATATCCGGTCATATTGACAATGTCCAAACAGTGCTACGCTGAAATGGCCGCCAGCTCTCGTATGGCCTGCTTATAGGCCAGAAAAACCTCTGGCGCACCAGTATCCCAAAACAATTCCCAAAGCGCATTGACGTCCATAGTTCGTTCCTCCTTGGAATTTAGGATAGGCCATCTAGGGCCGCCATATGCACGCCAGTTCCCGGAAGGACAGGAATCTTCAATCCGTATAGCCAAAATTGCGGATCAGGAATTGGCTGTCCCGCCAGTTCTCCTTGACCCGAACCCAAGTCTGCAAAAACACCTTGGTTCCCATGAAGCGCTCACAGTCTTCCCGGGCCATGGTGCTGATTTTTTTCAGCATTTGTCCGTTTTTGCCGATGATAATGCCCTTGTGGCTGGCCTTTTCACAGTAGATAGTGGCATCAATGTCGATAATTCCATTGTCCCGCTCGGAGAATTTGGTGATCTCCACAGCAGTGCCGTGGGGAATCTCCTTGTCCAGACACCACAGCAGCTTCTCCCGAATGATCTCCGCCATGATCTGCCGCTCCGGCTGGTCGGTGATCATATCGTCCGGGAACAGGAACGGCCCTTCCACCGCATACCCGGAGACCAGCTCCAGCAATTCCTCCACACCCTCGCCGGTTTTGGCGGAGATGGGGACAATGTGTTCAAAGGGATAGGCGGCGGAATAGGT
>CBCPMX010000097.1:0-17907 GCA_965120355.1 uncultured Oscillospiraceae bacterium | reverse complement strand
TTTCATGCCCCTTTGGTGCCTTGGAGCGCAGCGGAAAGGAATGGTCATAACCATGAAGCTGTATGGAAAATTCCTGGCCATGCACATGAAAAGCTCCATGGCCTACAAAAGCTCCTTTTTCATGGCCTGCATCGGCCAATTGCTCATCGGGGTCAATCTGTTTCTGGGCGTCTGGTTCATGATGGATCGGTTCGGCTCTGTGCAGGGCTACACCATGGCCCAGCTGTCGCTGTGCTGTGCGGTGATCCTCATGGCCTCGTCTTTGGCCGAGTGCTTTGGCCGGGGCTTCGACGCATTCGGCAGCATTCTGGCCCAGGCGGAATTTGACCGCATTCTGGTACGGCCGCGAAATCTGGTGTTTCAGGTGCTGTGCCAGCGGTTCAAAAATACCATGCTGCCCAGACTGGCACAGTCCGCGGTCATGCTGGCCTGGGCCATTCATGCCGGCGCGGTGCACTGGACGCCGGCCAAGGCGGTGGTGCTGGTTTTGATGATTGTCTGCGGCGCTGCAGTATTCTTCGGCGTCTTTCTGGTCTATGCCGCTGTCTGTTTTTACACGCTGGAGGGGTTGGAGGTCCTGAATATCTTCACCGATGCGCCCAGGGAATACGGCAAATACCCCTTTGGCGTCTATGGAAAGGGTGTGCTGTACATTCTCACGTTTCTGGTGCCCCTGGCCCTGGTGCAGCACTGGCCGCTGCAATACCTGCTGGACCGGGGTCCCGGCTGGTATGGCGCGCTGCCGCTGGCGGCGCTGGTCTTTTTGATCCCCTGCATGGCCGCCTGGCGGTTGGGGCTACGGCACTACACCTCCACCGGCTCCTAACCCAGCCGAAGCCCCCAAACTGCCGCCTGCGGGCAGCGGAATAAATGCTAAATCGGTTTTCCGTCGGTGTATACGCCGGGAAACCTCCTTTCACAGAGCCCGCGCCTCACCTTCCGCTGCAGGCGGACGGCGAGGCGCGAAGCGCAGCGCAGCCCCTGTGGACGGGATCCCGCCGTCGCCCAGCGAAACGGGCCCGGCGGGGAGTAGTTGCTTGTCATATTTTCCAAGCTGCCGCATATATATAACTATCCCACTGTGAAAGGATGTGCTTCATGGCCTACGGCTTTGAGGAAAAGGCCCTGGACGTGCCCCACCGGCTGACGCTGGACAACCGTGGTAAGCTGACCGTCACCGGCGACAGCGACGTGGAAAGCTTTGACGAAACCATTGTAACCATCCATACGGTCCGGGGCAGTCTGGTAATTCGGGGCAGCGAACTGCACCTGCAGATGTTGTCGCTGGAAAGCGGCCAGGTCTGCATCGAAGGGGACATCGATTCCCTGGTCTATGAAAACGACGGTGCAGCGGGCGGGGGATTCTTCTCCCGGCTGTTCCGATGAGCATGACGCAGCCCATCAGCCTGCAGACCGCACAGCTGCTCTGGTCTGCTGCGCTGGGGCTGGGGCTGGGCTGTTTCTATGATTTGCTGCGGGCCATGCGCCGCAGCATGCGGCTTCCGTCCGCAGCGGCGGACGGGCTGTTTGTACTGCTGGTGTGTCTGTCTCTGCTGCTGCTGGCGTACTACGCTGGCTTAGGGCAATTTCAGCTGTATATGCTGTTGGGCGTTTTTTGCGGCGCAGCGTTCTATTTCCTGCTGCTGAGCCCCTGGATTCTGCGGGGGCTGAGCTGGATTTTCGAGCTGTTTGGCCATGTTTTGACGGCAATTGCAGCCCCCTTTCTGTGGATTTTGAAGAAATATAAAAAAATATGCAAAAAAGTCTTTCAATCCGTCAAGAAATGGTTTAAAATAAAACTTAGCGTGATAGGTACTGTCAAACGCGGGACAATCACGACCGGAGGGACCGTCATTGAAGTCGAAACCATTCCCCCTGCCGGCCAGGCTTCTGGTGCTGGCTCTGGCGGGGTACGCCGCAGTTACCCTGCTGTCACTCCGTCTCCAGCTCCGCGACGCTCAGGCCGAGACCGCAGCCCTGCAAAGTCAGCTCAGCACCGCATCCGCCGAAACCGCCGCACTGGAGGAAGCCGTCGCCGGCGCCGCCACGGATGAAGGGCTGGCCGCCCTGGCCCGATCTCAATATGGCCTTGTCTGCGAAGATGAGATCATTTTCCGCGTTTCCGGCAGTTGATCCCCACAGCTCCCTAGGGTGCCTTTCGACAGAATCACCCGAACCGACACAAAGGAGGACAAAACACAGTATATGGAGCTCGCAGTAGGACAAATCGTCGAGGGAAAAGTCACCGGCATCACCAAATTCGGCGCCTTTGTTTCTCTTCCAAATGGGAAAAGCGGTATGGTACACATCTCCGAGGTGGCCCACGTCTACGTCAACGACATTCGAGAGCATCTGACTGAGGGGCAGACGGTCAATGTCAAAATCATCGCCATGGAGAACGGCAAAATCAACCTTTCCATCAAAAAAACCATGGAGCAGCCGCCCCGGCAGGAACGCGGGAACACCCGCCGCACCACCGGAAGCTCCCAGCACCGCGCGGCTGCGCCCAAGGCGCCGCAGACCTTTGAAGATAAACTCAAGCAGTTCATGGCAGAGTCGGACAGCAAGATTTCTTCCATCCGCCAGTATTCTGACCACAAGACGAAAAACCGCCGCCGGTAAATCCGCCGGCGCATCCACGCAGCCCGGAACCGGTACAGCAAGGGGAGCCGTACCGGTTCCGGATTTGTATTTTTGCATCCCGCATGCAGGGTTTGCCTCATTGTAAAAATCCGCTTTCTTTGCTTTGCCGTTTTATGCTATATTACCAGTTCATCATGCAAAAAACTTCAAAATTCCGTTTGCTTTCCGCATTGACTTTACCGCAGTTCTCCGGTAAAGTATACGATGTACCATTTTAAAGGAAATGGTGCACCCATACTTTCGTATTTGGAGGAAATCATAATGAAGAGTTACAAGAGATTGTTGGCTCTGCTGCTCGCTCTGTGCATGATTGCTTCTCTGGCTGCCTGCGGCAGCAGCAGCAGTGAAACTGCTTCTGAAAGCAGCGCTTCCACCAGCACCGAAGCTGCAGAAACCACAACCGAGACGGAGGCCACTGAGAGCGAAGCCGCTGAGAGTGAATCCGCCGAGAGCGAAGCCACTACAGAGGAAGTTTCCGAAGAAACTTCTACCGCCAGCGGCACCTTTACGCTGGGCGTCATTGGTCCGCTGACCGGCGGCACCGCCATCTATGGTACCAACGTGGCCAATGCGGCCCAGATTGCTGTGGATGAAATCAACGCACTGGGCGGTGATATTCAGTTTGAGCTGATCAGCGAGGATGATGTCAACGATGCTGAAACCTCCGTCAACGCCTATAACACCCTGATGGACCAGGGCATGCAGATTCTGATCGGCACTGTCACCACCACTCCTGCTCTGTCTGTGATGCCTCTGGCCTATGAAGACCGGGTGTTCGCCCTGACCCCCTCTGCCTCCGGCGACGACGTCATTGAAGGCAATGACAACGTATTCCAGGTCTGCTTCACCGACTCCAACCAGGGTTCCCGTTCCGCTCAGTACATCGATGAGAACTTTGAGGGCGCCCAGATCGCCATCATTTATAAGAACGACGACCAGTACTCTCAAGGCATTCGGGACAACTTCGTGGCCGAAGCCGAGTCGCGCGGTATGTCCATCGTATATGAGGGCACTTTCAATGAGTCCACCCAAACTGACTTCTCTGTCCAGCTTACTGCCGCACAGGCCGCCGGCGCGGACATGATCTTCCTGCCCATTTACTATACGCCCGCCTCTGTCATTTTGACCCAGGCCAACGCCATGGGCTATGATCCCACCTTCTTCGGCGTGGACGGTATGGACGGTATCCTGACCGTGGACGGCTTTGACACCTCCCTGGCCGAGGGTGTGTATCTGCTGACCCCCTTCTCCGCTGACGCAGAGGACGAGGCCACCCAGAATTTTGTAGCCGAATATGAGTCCCGCTACAATGCCACTCCCAACCAGTTTGCTGCCGACGCCTATGATGCAGTGTATATCATCTATGAAGCCATCCAGGCCGCCGGCGTCACCGCCGATATGTCCACCGAGGAGATCTGTGACGCGCTCATCGCTGTCATGCCTACCCTTTCCGTTTCCGGCCTAACCAGCGCCGGTTCCGAAATGACATGGGATGAAAACGGTGCGGTGTCTAAGGATCCTGCCGCCGTTGTCATCGAAAACGGCACCTATGTCACTCCCTAACCATATCAAAATCTAACATAGAATGGGGTAGGCTGCCGGGGCTTTTCCCGGCAGCCCCCTGCATTTCTATGGAAGAATCCGGGGCAGGCGTCTGACAGCTTTAAACCTGGCTTCTGCCATGGAAAGAAAGAGAGGTGCGAGCGCATATGGAATTTCTATCCTACCTGATCACCGGCATCAGCCTGGGGAGTATCTACGCTATCATTGCCCTGGGCTACACCATGGTGTACGGCATTGCCAAAATGTTGAACTTCGCCCACGGTGACGTCATCATGGTAGGCGCCTACGTGTCCTTCTATGTCACGTCGTTTACCACCAACAGTCTGCTGGGAGATTCCCCCTCCGCCTTTGCAACCGGCGCGGCTACCTTGGCATCGGTGCTGGTAGCCATGTTGGTATGCACAGTGCTGGGCGTACTCATTGAAGGGCTGGCATACCGGCCTCTGCGGCAAGCCGGCTCTCTGGCGGTACTGATCACCGCCATCGGCGTAAGCTACTTGTTACAGAATGGCGCCCAGCTTCTGTTCGGCGCCAACCCCAAGAATTTCACTGCCGTGGTCAGCGGCCAGGTGACCCTCTTCGGCGGCCAGCTGCGCATCTCCAACGTGGCGCTGCTGACAGTGATAGCCTGTATCATTATCATGGTGGCCTTGACCACCTTTACCAGCAAGAGCAAAATGGGGAAGGCTATGCGGGCCTGCTCCGAGGACCGGGGCGCTGCCCAGCTCATGGGCATTAACGTCAACCGGACCATTTCCATGACATTTGCCATCGGCTCTGCTCTGGCAGCCATTGCCGGGGTACTGCTGTGCTCCTATTCCCCGGTACTGCTGCCCACCACCGGTTCCATGCCCGGCATCAAGGCGTTTACCGCCGCAGTGTTCGGCGGCATTGGCTCCATTCCCGGAGCATTCTTGGGCGGCATCCTTCTGGGCATCATCGAAGCATTGGCGCAGGCATATATTTCTACGCAGCTTTCCAACGCCATTTTGTTTGCCGTGCTGATTGTGGTACTGCTGGTAAAACCCTCCGGCCTGCTGGGCAAGTATGTTCCCGAGAAAGTGTGAGGTGGCGGAGATGAATGAAAAGATCAAATCCAGCGGAACGCTGCGAACTTACTTCAAAAATATGAAGACTGTCACCAAGGTGGACTACGCCACCTACCTGGGTGTCGTCCTTGTCTTTGTCATTGTGACAATTTGTCAGAACCGTGGGCTGCTCAACCGCTCCATGACCGGTATGCTGGTGCCCATCTGCTGTTATGTATGTATGGCGGTGAGCCTGAACCTGACCGTGGGTATTTTGGGCGAGTTGAGCCTGGGTCACGCAGGATTCATGAGCGTGGGCGCTTTCTCCGGCATCATCACCGCGATGAGCCTTCAGTCTGCCATCCCCAATGATTTGATCCGGATGCTGATCGCCCTGGTGGCAGGCGCCATCTTCGCAGCCATTGTAGGCTTTATCGTGGGCATTCCGGTTCTGCGGCTCCGCGGCGACTATCTGGCCATTGTCACACTGGCCTTCGGGGAAATCATCAAGGATATCATCAACTGTCTGTTGGTGGGCTGGGATGAGAACGGCCTTCACATCGCACTGAACATCGACGGCACCAAAACCATGGCCAGTCTGGGCCTGAGTGAAAACGGCATTGAAATTATCAAAGGCGCCCAGGGCGCCACGGGCAACACCCGCATCGCCACGTTTACCATGGGGTTTGTGCTGGTGATGATCACTTTAATCGTAGTGCTCAACCTTGTGCGCAGCCGCACTGGCCGGGCGGTCATGGCCATTCGGGACAACCGCATCGCCGCCGAGAGCGTGGGGATCAATGTGACCAAGTATAAACTTACCGCATTTGTCACCTCCGCCGCCCTGGCAGGAGCCGCAGGCGCTCTGTTTGGCCTGAACTATTCCAGCGTCAGCGCCTCCCAGTTTGACTTTAACACCTCCATTCTGGTGCTGGTCTATGTGGTGCTGGGCGGTCTGGGGAACATCTGGGGTTCCATCGTCGCAACGGTGGTGCTCTATGTCCTGCCTGAAGCTCTGCGCCAATTCTCCGACTACCGGATGCTGGTGTACGCCATTGTGCTGATCCTGGTCATGCTGGCCACCAACAACCCCCAACTGCGCGCCCTGGTGGGCAAGATCATTCCCAAACGAAAGGGGGCTGCCGTGGATGGCTAAGGAATTTGAAAAGGGCAAGATGGTCCCTGTGCCCAGCCACTCTATTATCCCGGAACGGGACATCGACAAGTCCCCGATTCTGGAGTGCAGCCATCTGGGCATTGATTTTGGCGGTTTGAAAGCGGTGGACGACTTCAACCTGACCATCGGACGCACGGAAATCGCCGGTCTTATCGGCCCCAATGGCGCGGGCAAGACCACAGTGTTTAATCTGCTGACCAAGGTCTATCAACCCACGCGGGGCACCATTCTGCTGGACGGCCTGGACACCTCTGGAAAGACTACTGCGCAGATTAACCGCATGGGCATCGCCCGCACCTTCCAGAACATCCGGCTGTTCTCCAACCTGTCGGTGGAGGACAACGTGAAGATCGGCCTGCATAATCAGGAGCGGTATTCTGCCCTTACCGGCATACTGCGTCTGCCCAAGTATTGGCGGCAGGAGCGAGCGGCGCACGAGCGGGCACTGGAACTGCTGTCCATTTTCGACATGCAGGACCTGGCGGATCACAAGGCCGGCTCCCTGCCCTACGGCGTTCAGCGCCGGCTCGAGATCGTTCGAGCCCTGGCTACGAATCCCAGCCTTTTGCTGCTGGATGAACCGGCGGCAGGCATGAATCCCTCGGAGACCGCAGAACTGATGGACAATATCGTCAAGATTCGAGACACTTTCCAAATTGCCATCATGCTCATTGAACACGACATGAATCTGGTCATGGGCATCTGTGAGGGCATCTGTGTGCTCAATTTTGGCCGCATCATTGCCAAGGGAACTTCAGAGGAAATTCAGGCCGATCCCGCGGTCATCGAAGCCTATCTTGGCAAACGGAAGGAGGGCTGAACTGTGCTGAAGGTCAACGACATCAACGTATACTACGGCGCAATCCATGCCATCAAGGGCGTATCCTTTGAGGTGCAGGACGGTGAGATTGTCACCCTGATTGGCGCCAACGGCGCGGGAAAGTCCACTACTCTGAATACCATCAGCGGCCTGCTGAAGCCCAAGAGCGGCTCCATTGAATTTCTTGGCAATTCTATTGTAGGCGTTCCACCGCACAAAATCATTGCCCAGGGGCTGGCGCAATGCCCTGAGGGCCGCCGCATCTTTTTGCAGATGACGGTGCAGGAAAACCTGGAGATTGGCGGCTACACCCGCCCCGGCAGTGAAATCGCCGCCAGCATTGATGATGTCTACACCCGTTTTCCCCGCCTGAAAGAGCGCTATAAGCAGGTGGCGGGCACCCTGTCCGGCGGCGAACAGCAGATGCTGGCCATGGGCCGGGCGCTTATGTCCAAGCCAAAACTGCTGATGCTGGACGAGCCGTCCATGGGTCTGGCTCCGCTGCTTGTGGAACAGATCTTTGAGATCATTCAGGAGTTAAATAAGGCCGGCACCACCATTCTGCTTGTGGAACAGAATGCACAAATGGCCCTGTCCATTGCCCACCGTGCCTATGTACTGGAGACCGGCAACATTTCCATGAACGGGGACGCCCACGCGCTGATGGAAGACGACCGTGTCCGCAAAGCTTATCTGGGCGCGTAACGAATTTCGGAATACAACAAACACCCCCCGTGCCGTTGGCACAGGGGGTGTTTATATGTCACTGCGTGACCTCTACTTGAGACTCCATTACAAATCCAATGCTTTCATAATATTCGGAAAGATCGTTGGGGAAATCATTATAATACCATTCGCCGTTCACCAGGAACAATCCCAGATAATACCCTTCCCCATCATCGCCGTTGGGCTCGCCGGAATACCAGCGGGTGTAGGTCACATCACTGCCGTCCACCCATTTGGCGTCCTCCCACTGCCCGGCCACATCTGTCCGCGCACCGACCCAAACGACGCTGAGCAGCGTGTCGCCCAGCAAATCCGTGATGGCCTCATAGGTTTCCTCGTCAGAAATCACTGCCAACTGTCCGCCGCGAGCTTCTGCTTCGGCAGCGGCTTCCTCCCAGGTATAGGTTCCGGAAACCACCGTGTACACCGTCTCATAGACGGGTTCCGGCGGATTGAGCAACTCCTCCACAGTTTCCAATCCCTCTGTGGCCGCTGCATTGTCCGTGTCATAGTCCAGAATCCGTTCGTACCAAACCTGCGCCACTTCATAGTCTCCGTCGTCGATAGCACTCTGGGCCAATTCCAGGGCCAGCGCCGTACCAGACTCCAGCAACGACAGGTCCTGCGTCTCCACATAGCCTTCATAGTACATGGTCACCGCGGCATCACTGCGATCCTGCGCCTGGAGAACCAACCCGTACAGGGCGTAATCCTCTGCCGTCAAGGTCCCGGCCCGACGCATGGTGTACAGAATCACTTCCGCGCCGTTGTAGTCCCCCTCGTCGTAAAATGCCTGGGCCTGCTCTGACTGTGTCAGACTGTCCTCCTGGGTTGTTTCCGAATCTTCCTCCACAACCGGGAATTCGTCTGCCTCCTCTGTCCCTTCGGCCGACGGCTCCGCAGAAGCTTCCGTCTGTGCGGAGTCATCCTGCGTGGCCAGCAGCGCCTGGGCATTGTCCGGATCCAGTGTCAGCACCTTGGCATAATACTCTGCAGCCGTTTCTTCATCCGCCTGCTGCGCCAATTGCAGCCACAAATCCACGGCGCTGACTGCCAGGCTTTGCTGTCCTGTGGCTGCATAGCCATCGGCATAGGCCTGAGCGGCACTGTCCAGATCCCCCAATGCCTCATAACACTGGGCCAGCAGCCGATACTCTGCCGCCGTACCGGTCTCATTTTCCAGCCAGTCCTCCAGCAGGGTGACTGCCTCGTCATACTCGCCCGCATTGTATGCCGCCTGCGCCTGCTGTGCGGCAGATACCGTCTCTTCCTGTTCGCCGCCCAGCAGCAGTACCGTCACCACTGCGGAAAGAATCACAAGCGATACAATCGCCGCCGCTGCAACGGCAATGAGCACTTTTTTCTCCTTTGGAGAACGCTCCGGCGGCCCGGCCTGGGCACGGACGGAGCCCCCGGCTGACGGCGTCTCTTCTGCATCCTCCGGCACATAGGCCCGAGGTGAAGCTGCCGTCTCCCAAGGCGCTGATTCCTCCTCCGTCTGTGAGGGCTCATAGGCCCTGGCAGAGCCGGCAGTCTGGCGGCCTGCCCGACTGTTGACGCCCTGAGGCATGTCTGCATTATAGACCGTAGCCTGCTGCCCGAACTGCTGCAGTTCCTCCTGAGACAGTACCACCGTTTTATCTCCAAACGCCGCAGGCATCTGCGTGCCTGACGTCTCTTCCTCCTCCACCGGAGCTTCCTCTGCCGGCGAACGGCCTGCAGCCGCCAGCAGTATCTCCAGATCCGGCACTTCCGTGCCGCAGTACTGGCAAAACCTTGCATCCTCGGGCAAGGGCTTGCCGCAATTTCTGCAATACATCGCAAAACTCCTTTCCGGGAATTCCTGATGTGGCATAGTATAGCACACTCTCGGGAAACATGCAAACCATCCGACAAAGACAGTGTTTTTCCGCCTCCTTGTCTGGTCTGTCCGATTCATCTCTATGCGCGGCCGCAGAAACTATGCAGAGCGCCGTAAAGCCGCAGAGCCGGCGAAACGCCGGCTCTGCGGATAGCTGCTGCATCAGCAGCTCAGTTTTTTACCTTATGATTTTTTTGAATGCTGTTCATAAACATGGAGCGGCGTACCAACCAGTTTTCCAGATACAGCGTCTTTTTTTCGTTGGGGTTGCAGGTCACGCCCACACGGCGATACTCCTCGTCGATACGGGCCACCACATCCTCGATGGTCCGGCCATATTTGGCCAGCTGGCGGTATGTGGGATGCAGCTTTGGCCGCGCCAGGAACAACACCGTCAGGATCACCAGGATCAAGGTGATGGGCGTATAGATACACATGTCTTTAAAGTCCTCATCTTCAAAATCCACCGGGGTATCCCGCAGGTCCATGTAGTACAGGCTGACCGTCTGTGTGTTCCCGTTTACCCCCAGGTCATACACCATAGTGGACGTCTGCGCCATGGGCGCAAACACTGCCCGAACAGTCTGACCTGCCGTCAATTCCGTCTCATAGGGCAAAGCCGCCACAAACCGTTGACCGCCGGCCTCCACCAGGACCAGCCGGAACACGCCATAGTCCTCCCGCGGCAGCTTGCTGTAGAAATCGTCAATATCCGTGCAGTTGTAATAGGCAGCATTCTGTTCATCGTAATACACGCCGCTCTCCTCCACTGCGTCCAGCGTGATTTGAAAGCGGTAATTATTCCCCTCCTGATAAACCCACTCCAAAAAGAACATGCTGGGCGCAGCATCATCGCCAGCCGGACGTTCTCCTTCCACACTCCCCAGTTCCAGCGTACCCAGGGCCGCTATGCCGTCCCAATCGATGCCGCTGGCCGGCAGCAAATAATTGCGCAGATAGAACAGGCAGCCTGTCAGCTGCCAGATGTATACGGCCAACACGACTACCGTCACAACTGCCAGATTCCGTACGTTCTTTAAGTACAGGGAATAGACAAATCCGTCTCGCTTCATGGCCCTTCTCCTCTCAGTTGCGTCCCAGCGTCACGCTGCGGTAACTGATGGCCTCCGCCAAATGATCGGCTGCGATCTGTTCGCTGCCCGCCAAATCGGCGATGGTGCGTGCCACCTTCAGAATCCGGTCATAACTGCGGGCCGTCATGTGCAGCCGCGCAAAGGCATTTTTCATCAACGTAGTACACTGCTCGTCCAGCTGGCAATATGTCCGCAGCTGGGCAGCATCCATGGCGGCATTGGCGCCGATCCCCGTCCCGGCAAATCGGGCCTGCTGCACGGCCCTGGCCGCATTGACGCGGGCCTTAATGGCGCTGGAGTGCTCACCTGCGTTTTTCCCGCTCAAATCTTCAAACTCCATGGCCGGCACCTCCACCACAATGTCAATTCGATCCATCAGGGGTCCGCTGACGCGACTCAGATAGCTGTTGACCGCCGCCGGAGAGCAGGTGCAGCGTCCGGAGGGATGCCCGTACCAGCCGCATTTGCACGGATTCATGGCACATACCAGCATAAAGTTGCTCGGATAAACCACAGAGCCGCTGACCCTCGAGATGGTCACAACGCCGTCCTCCAGCGGCTGGCGCAGCACTTCCAGCGCGTCAGAGCGAAATTCCGGCAATTCATCCAGAAACAGCACGCCGTTATGGGCCAGCGAGATCTCCCCCGGCTTCGGCGAAGCGCCGCCGCCGGCAAGCCCTGCGGCAGAGATCGTGTGATGCGGGCTGCGGAAAGGCCGCTGCGTCACCAGTGGATGCTTCCTGTCCACCAGGCCGAGCACGGAGTGGATCTGCGTCACTTCCAAAGCTTCCTCCTTCGTCATGTCCGGTAGAATGGAGGGCAGACGCTTGGACAACATGCTTTTACCGGATCCCGGCGGCCCCACCAGCAGAATATTGTGGGCTCCGGCGGCGGCGATTTCCATGGCCCGCTTCACGATTTCCTGTCCCTTGACATCGTAAAAATCTGCCGGCGCACGCAGCTGTAGCTCCGGCGTCCATGGAGTCTGCGGCGTTATGGGTTCCAATCCGCTGAGATGCTCCGCCAGCTGCCGCACATCGCGAACCGGATAGACCGTCAGGCCATCCACCAGCGTGGCCTCCAGGGCGTTGTCCGCCGGCACATAAAACTCTTCGACACCGGTGCGCTTTGCCGCCAGTGCCATAGGCAACACCCCGGAGACAGGCCGCAGTTTTCCCTCTAAACTCAGCTCCCCCACAAAAGCGCAGGGCCGCTTCGGCAGCGACACATGGTTCGCCGCCGCCAAAATTCCCACCAAGATCGGCAGATCATACAAAGTGCCAGATTTTTTCGTTCCGGCGGGCGCCAGATTCAGGGTAATCCGGCTGACGGGGAATTGAAAGCCGCTGTTTTTGATGGCGGCGCGGACCCGCTCCCGCGCTTCCTTTACAGCCATATCCGGCAGACCGACGATCTCAAAATTCGGAAGACCGTTGGTGATATAGCATTCCACGCTCACTTCATAGCCATCGATTCCGGCCAGGCCCACGGAGCGGACTGTATGCAGCATGACAACACCTCTTTTTGTTTTTCCCGGTTTTTATTCTCTTTTTATTTGATATCATACCGCATTTTTGCACAAAATACAATTCCCTATCGAAGCAAAAGTCCCGCAGTCCCGTTAATTCTTTAACTATTTACAGCATTATTCATACACTTCAGTGCAGAAACCGGCTGCTCTTTGATGGATTTCCATCAAAAATTTTATTTTTTTCATCTTATAATTTACATATTGGCATGGTTTGTGGTAAAATACCCATAGCAATGATTTGGTCAGTTCTTTGGGCTATTCGATACACACTTTCGATCCCCATGCTTGATTCGATCAGATATATTAAGGAGGAATGTAAATGGCCAGAAAGCTGAAAACCATGGATGGCAACACCGCAGCCGCACATGTTGCCTATGCGTTCACGGAGGTTGCCGCCATCTACCCCATCACTCCCTCTTCCGTCATGGCGGAATTGGCTGACAAGTGGTCCGCCGTTGGTACCAAAAATATTTTCGGTCAGGAAGTCCGCGTTGCGGAAATGCAGTCCGAGGCCGGTGCTGCCGGCGCGGTGCATGGCTCTTTGCTGGGCGGCGCATTGACAACGACCTTCACTGCATCGCAAGGTCTTCTGCTGATGATCCCCAACATGTATAAAATTGCCGCGGAAAATCTCCCCGGCGTCATTCATGTGTCGGCCCGTGCGCTGGCGACCCACGCGCTGTCCATCTTTGGCGATCACTCTGACGTCATGGCCTGCCGCTCCACCGGCTATGCCATGCTGGCCTCCGCCAATCCCCAGGAGGTTATGGATCTGGGTGCTGTGGCGCACCTGGCCGCTATCGAGGGCAAGTTGCCCTTTATCCACTTCTTCGACGGCTTCCGCACTTCCCACGAGATTCAGAAGATTGAAATCTGGGACTATGAGGACCTGAAGTCCATGTGCAATATGGATGCTGTCAAAGCCTTTAAAGACGCCGCTCTGAATCCCAATCACCCTGTCCTGAAGGGGTCTGCGCAGAACCCGGATATCTTCTTCCAGGTTCGCGAGGCATGCAATCAGCACTATGATGACATTGTGGATGTCGTCGTGTCCTACATGGACAAGGTCAACGCCAAGATTGGCACTGACTACAAGCCCTTCAATTACTATGGTGCTCCCGATGCCACTTCCGTCATCATCTCCATGGGTTCCAGCTGCGACGCGATCAGCGAAGTGGTGGACTATCTCAACGCCCAGGGGCAGAAAGTGGGCATGGTCAGCGTCCACCTGTACCGTCCCTTCTCCGCGAAGCACCTGATTTCCGTCCTGCCGGACACTGTCAAGGAAATCGCCGTGCTGGACCGCACCAAGGAGCCCGGCTCCCTGGGCGAGCCCCTGTATCTGGACGTGGTTGCCGCTATCTCTGCCAGCAAGTTTGCCGGTATCAAGGTCATCGGCGGCCGCTATGGCCTCGGCTCCAAAGACACCGGCTCCTCTGCCTATCTGGCTGCCTTCCGCAACCTGATGAAGGCCGATTCCCAGCACCCCTTCACCCTGGGTATCACCGACGACGTGACGCATCTGAGCCTGCCGGAAGACGAAAAGGTGGACACCCAGGCCAAGGCCAACAAGTCCCTGAAGTTCTGGGGCCTTGGCTCCGACGGCACTGTCGGCGCCAACAAGAACGCCATCAAGATCATCGGCGACAACACGGATCTGAAGGTACAGGCCTATTTCCAGTACGACTCCAAGAAGTCCGGCGGCGTCACCATTTCCCACCTGCGGTTCGGTCCCGAACCCATCCGCTCCACCTATTATGTAACCATGAGCGACTTTGTGGCCTGTCACAATGCCTCCTATCTGGAGAAATACCCCATGGTTCAGGATTGTAAACCCGGCGGTACTTTCCTCATCAACTGCGGCTATGACGTGGAGACCTTGGGCCACCATCTGCCCGCCGAGGCCAAGCGCTATATCGCTGAAAATGACATTCAGGTCTACACCGTGGATGCTGTCCATCTGGGCCGTGAGCTGGGGCTGGGCAACAAGTACAACATGATCCTCATGTCCGCCTTCTTTAAACTCTCCAACATCATTCCCATTGAAGACGCTGTCCAGTATATGTATAACGCCATCGTCTCCTCTTATGGCAAGAAGGGCGAAGATGTGGTCAACAAGAACAAGGCCGCCGTGGACGCGGGCCTGACTGGCATTGTGAAGCTGGAGATCCCCGCCTCCTGGAAGGACGCTGTGGATGAAAGCAGCACCTCGTCCGGTGTGGACTGTGACCGTCCCATCCTCAAGAATTTTGTGGAGGACGTGCTGGTTCCCGCCAATGCCATGAAGGGCGACAGCATCCCCGTCTCCCAGCTGGCTCCCATGGCCACCGGCACCCTGCCCCAAGGCTCCGCTGCCTTTGAAAAGCGCGGCATCGCCGTGGATGTGCCGGTCTGGATCCCCGAAAACTGCATCCAGTGTAACCAGTGCTCCTATGTTTGCCCCCATGCGGTCATCCGGCCCTTTGTCATGAACGCTGACGAACTGGCCAACGCTCCCGCCGGTACCCCCAGTGTCAAGGCCAACGGCAAGGGTATGGACGGACTGACCTTCTCCATCCTGCCGTCCGTGCTGGACTGCACCGGCTGCGGCTCCTGCGCCAACGTCTGCCCCGCCAAGAACAAGGCTCTGGTCATGAAGCCTCTGGAAGAAAACGAAGACAAACAGGTCCAGTTCGACTATGCCGTCAAGCATGTGGCCGACAAGGATCTGCCCTTTGCCAAGAACACCGTCAAGGGTTCGCAGTTCTCCCAGCCTCTGTTTGAATTCTCCGGTGCCTGCGCCGGCTGTGGCGAGACGCCCTATGCCAAACTGATCACCCAGCTATTTGGCGACCGCATGATCATTGCCAACGCCACCGGCTGTTCGTCCATCTGGGGCGGTTCCGCTCCCTCCACACCCTACACCGTCAACAAGCAGGGCAAGGGTCCCGCTTGGGCCAACTCTCTGTTTGAGGATAACGCCGAGTTCGGCTACGGCATTATGCTGGCCACGGAGCAGCGCCGCGCCAAAGTCACCGCGCTGGTCCAGCAGGCCGCCGAGCTTCCCGACGCGCCCGCCTCTCTGAAGGACGCCGCCAATGCCTGGCTGGCTGCCAAAGACCAGGGTGAAGGCTCCAAGGCCCCCTCCGCCGCTCTGAAGGCGGAAGTGGACGCCTGCATTGCCGCTTGGGATCCTCAGTGCGAAGGCGCCAAACTGCTCAAGGAAATTGCCAGTATGGAAGACATGCTGGTCAAGCCCTCCATCTGGATCTTTGGCGGTGACGGTTGGGCCTATGATATTGGCTATGGCGGATTGGATCACGTCATTGCTTCCAACAAGAATGTCAACATCTTTGTCTTTGATACTGAGGTGTACTCCAACACCGGCGGCCAGTCCTCCAAGTCCACGCCTACCGGCGCTGTCGCGCAGTTCGCCGCCGCCGGCAAGGAGGTCAAAAAGAAGGATTTGGCAGCCATTGCCATGACCTACGGCTATGTCTATGTGGCACAGATCGCCATGGGCGCAAACCAGGCCCAGACGCTCAAGGCCATTGCGGAAGCCGAGGCCTATGATGGTCCTTCCCTGATCATCGCCTATGCGCCCTGCATCAACCACGGCGCCAAGGCCGGCATGGGCAAATCTCAGGAAACCATGAAGCGCGCCGTGGAGGCAGGCTACTGGAACCTGTTCCGGTACAACCCCACTGCTGAAAAGCCCTTCACGCTGGATTCCAAGGCTCCCACCGGCAGCTATCAGGACTATATTATGTCTGAGGTTCGCTACAGCTCGCTGAAACTTCAGTTCCCAGAGCGCGCCCAGAAGTTGTTTGCGGCAGCCGAAGAAAATGCCCGCGAAAAGTTTGCGCAGCTGGAAAAGCGCAATCAGGGCTAAGGCGCTAAACTCTCACACAGTTGTCCCTCTGGGGGAGGAAAAATTCCTCTCCCAGAGGCTCTCTCTACACCGCAATGCGCGGCCCCTGCATAAGCCAAACAGCCCGGCGCGGATTGATGCGCCGGGCTGTTTGCCGTTTGGCCTGTCCTCTCCCCTCGCCGTATTCCTGCTAGGTCCACACGCTCCCATTATCTCAAAATATTTAGGAAACTCTATTGCGAACCCTTCCCGGTTGTGCTATGATAGTTACAATAGTCGAAATTTCAGAGCTATCCAATGGAGGTTCACTTATGCCAAATATTCGATTTATCACCGATTCCGCTGCGGACATTCCCGCGGAACAGCTGCATGCCCATCCCAGCATTCAGGTCCTCCCCTTCTCTATCTGTATGAACGATCAGGAATACCGCGACGGCGTGGATTTTACGCCGCAGGAGTTTTATAAGGCGCTGGTGGCGGCGCCCACAATTCCCACCCATTCTCAGATTAACCCCAACACTTTTGTGGAGTGCTACCACACTGCCTGGAAGGACGGATATACGGATCTGATTTACACCGCCATCAATGCCAAAGGTTCCGCCACTTATCAGAACGCTGTCATGGCCATTGAGGAGTTCTATGAGGAATATCCTGACGCCAGAAATGCGCTGCAAATCCATGTTATTGACTCGACCTGCTATACGTATTTTTATGGATATGCCGTGGTGGAAGGCGCTAAAATGGCTGAAAATGGCGCAGAGGCGTCAGAAATTGTAGACTTCATCCAGGACTGGTGCCGCAATGGCCGGGTGCTTTTTGCGCCCTATGATCTGAAGTTTGCAAAAAAATCCGGCCGCGTCAGCGCTGCCGCCGCATTTCTGGGCGAGGCCCTTGGCTTGAAGCCCATTATGACTTTTGAAAACGGAGAGTCCAAAGTTTTGACAAAAGTTCGCGGCGACAAAGCCATCATCCCTACAATTTTAAAACTGGCGACCGCAGAAATTGATGCAAATGTCCCTTACTGCTGTATTTGCGGTTCTCTGGAAGCGGAAAATGAAAAAATGATCTCCAGTGCCGCCGCAGCGCTGGGCTACGGCTCTGCGGTGGATTTCTACATTGGCGGCGTCATTGCCATCAATGCCGGCCCCAATGTAGTAGGCATCATCTATCGGAAAAAGGCGTAGATATTTGCAGAAAACCAGCCCCCCGCCGCACAGCCGTGCGGCGGGGGGCGTATTTCGGGCGAATCGCCATTTATGATCTGTCCAGATACCGGTCATAGGCCGCCTGGTATAGCTCCAGACAGCGGGCAATGCCCATACTCTCTAATGTCTGCAAATAGATGTCATATTCCTCTTCCAGAGACATGTCACCAGTCATAAATTTCAGGATGCATTCCTGGGTATAGGTGATGATATCCGCCATGAGGGCGCTGTACTCTTCATTTTCCTCCGCAGTCAGAGAAACGCCCTGGGGGATGTTGTACAGGCTCTCGGTGTTTTTCGACCAGATCTCTCGGGCAGCCATCTGTTCCTCATTGAACTGGTAGTCAAACTTCGTATATTTTTCCACATAGCCGTATTCGTCCATATACACCGCTGCCAACCAGGTGGC
>CBCPMX010000096.1:0-7699 GCA_965120355.1 uncultured Oscillospiraceae bacterium | reverse complement strand
ATAAAATTTGCGGCCCATTGCGCGGCAATGGGCTGCGGATTGATGCCTGGCGGCGTCCCTGCTACGCAATGGGCTGCGAATGTCACCGGGCAAATTCATTTCTCCTGAGCAGATCAGAAGACAGCGGACGGAAACCAGTGCCGCAGCCACTGGGTTTGACAAGCTGAGCGCAAACAGGCACGGAGCGAAGCTCCGTGCCTGTTTGCGCTGCTTTTGGAGATATTCCGGCAGTTCAGCGGGCGTAATAATTGATCAGGCAGCCCGACAGGATGATGTCCCGCTCTTCCCGGCTCAGGTTTTCCAGCTTCAGCTGAATGGGGGCGCTCTCGCCGTTGATCCGCAGTAGGGTGGCCATCACGGCTGAGGTGTCTCCCTCCAGGGCGGCCCGAATGCCGGGGATGTAGAGCCGGTCGCCAGGCTGAATGTCATAACCGGCAATATCCGTGACGGTAAAGGGAACCATCCCCCAGTTGATGACGTTGGAGCGGTAGCGCTTGGTGGCGTAGTCCTCGCAGATATTGGCACAGCCGCCCAGCACCCGCTGGCAGGAGGCCGCCTGTTCCCGGGCGGAGCCGTCACCGGGGTGAATGGACATGATCACAGAGCCAAGACCAGTGGTATGGGGATCGTAGCCGGCCATGACCTTTTTGACTTCCGGCGTCATGGGGTTGGCGCGGCGCAGCTTTTCCACATTGAGGATGGTTTTGGCGCGGCCCACGTATTGAGGATCCTTACGGCTCAGGGCGAATTCCGACAGCTTCAAGGGGTTGGAGCGGTAGGAGGACGTCTCGCCGGAGGGAATCAGCTCGTCGGTGGTGGTCACCGGGTCATAGATGGCGGCGGCTACGGTCAGCAGGAGATTTTCCGGCATGGGAATCTGTTCCGGCCAGTCGGCGATATTGGGGCCGAAGACCAGAGGCTCGTCCGGCTGGGGGTTGCCCACGCCGTGATAGACCCGGGCGTCATAGGGGGCAGTGTGAAAGTGGTAGGCCACCCGGGGCGCGTCCACCGGCGGCTCCGGCAGGTCCATGGCGGAAGTGATGGCGCCGCCGTTGAGGGCGGAGGCGGCAATGGAGCGGGCGTCCATGAGGGCCACATAGGAGATCTGGCCGTCGCCGGGCTTGGAGCCTTCCCGATTGGGGAAGTTGCGGGTAGAGTGGCGGATGGAGAACGCGCCGTTGGCCGGCACATCCCCCGCCCCGAAGCAGGGGCCACAGAAGGCTGTGCGGACGGACACGCCGGCAGCCAGCAGGCTGTTCAGGGCTCCGGTGCGGCCCAGCTCCATGAGTACCGGCTGGGAAGCCGGATAGACCGACAGCCAGAAGGCGTCGCTGCCCAGGGCGGCCCCGTCCAGGAGTTTGGCCACCTGCGTCAAATTCTGGTACATACCGCCGGAGCAGCCGGCAATGACGCCCTGGTCGGCGTAGAACTTGCCGTTCCGGATCTTCTTGGTCAGAGATACCGGGGGTGTTTTCAGCTCCAGCTGCTCCGCCGTGTCCCGATCCACCTGATGGAGAATTTCCTCCAAATTGGCGTTGAACTCCCGGATGGTATAGGTATTGGAAGGGTGGAAGGGCAAGGCGATCATGGGTTCCACCTTGCTCAGATCCACGCGGATCAAACCGTCATAGTACGCTCCGTCGCCGGGGGCCAGTTCCTGATACTCGCCGCCGCGGCCATGGATGGTCAGAGCCTCGCGGACAGTTTCATCGGTCTGCCAGATGGAACTGAGACAGGAGGTCTCGGTGGTCATGACGTCAATGCCGTTGCGGTAGTCCATGGCCAGATTGGCGATACCGGGGCCAAAGAATTCCATGACGGCGTTTTTGACGGTGCCGGCCTGGAACGTAGCGCCCACCAGAGCCAGAGCCACGTCCTGCGGGCCGACGCCGGGGCGGGGCGCGCCCTCGAGATAGATGCCAATAACCCGGGGATAGTCGATGTCATAGGTCTTTTGCAGCAGCTGCTTCACCAGTTCCGGCCCGCCCTCGCCGATGGCCATGGTGCCATACGCGCCGTAGCGGGTGTGGGAATCGGAACCAATGATCATTTTGCCGCCGCCGGCGTACATCTCCCGCATATAGGAGTGGATCACGGACTGATGGGCGGGAACAAATTCTCCACCATATTTTTTTGCGGCAGACAACCCAAACAGGTGGTCGTCTTCGTTGATGGTGCCGCCTACAGCGCACAGGCTGTTGTGACAGTTGGTCAGCACATAGGGCAGCGGGAACCGCTCCAGGCCGGAGGCCCGGGCTGTCTGGATAATGCCGACATAGGTGATGTCGTGAGATGCCATGGCGTCGAATCGGATCTTCAGATGCTCCATGGTGGGGGCGGTGTTGTGGGCCTTGAGAATGCCGTAGGCCATGGTAGCCTGGCGGCCGGCCTCCGGCGTCAGCCCCAGCGCCGCGCCCTCATGCACCGGCAGCAGGTTTCCGCCGCGATAAAAAACGCCTTCGTTGCGAATGGTAATCATGTGGTGGACCCTCCCGATTGGGGCCAATCCACACAGATCCGCCCCAGCTTTCAATTCTGGCTTTTATCATACCAAGTTCCGCAGATAAATGCAAGAACAAAGACCGCTGAGGAGTTGGGCGAAAAGAGGGCGGAATCAGGCGGGCGTCCGCTGTTTGTGCGCGCCATTCCTGAAAAAATGCACGGCAGTGGTCCAACCCGGCCCTCCAAAATGGCCGCGCAATCTTACAGAGCGCACACTTGATTGCATAAACCGTCCATTTGTGATACACTGGACGCATGTCATAAAACCTGCCAAAACAAAAAAGGCGAAAGAGGGACAAAAGAATGAAGCAAAGGACCCGGATCTGGATATTGTTGTTGGTGCTGGCGCTGCTGCTGACGGCCTGCGGCGCGGAACCGGCGCCGGAACCTGCCGCATCGGTCGAACCGGAAGTCACCGCCGTCACGATCTCTACGGAAAAGGGCGACGTGGGCGGCTACGCTGTGGACGGAATTATGGAATTCCACGGCATTCCATATGCCAAGCCTCCAGTGGGCGATCTGCGGTTTGCGCCGCCGGAGGAGCCGGAGCCCTGGGAGGGCGTTCTGGACTGCACCAGCTATGACGGCATGGCGGTGCAGATCAACACCTCCGGTCAGCTGCTGGGGGACGAGGACTGCCTGTATCTGCACGTCTGGGCGCCGGAAAATGCGGAGAATCTGCCGGTCTACGTCTGGATTCACGGCGGGGCCTTTGTCCAGGGTTCCGGCGGCAACGGTCTGTTTGACGGGACCAACTTTGCAAAGGACGGCGTGATCCTGGTGACCATGAACTACCGGTTGGGCGCCCTGGGATTTTTGGCCCTGGAGACGCTATATGACGAATACGGCACCACCGGAAACTGGGGAACTCTGGATCAGATCATGGCGCTGCAATGGGTGCAGGACAATATCGCCGCCTTTGGCGGCGATCCGGATAACGTCACCATCGGCGGTGAGAGTGCCGGCGCGTTTTCCGTGTCCAATCTGATCATGAGCCCACTGGCGGAGGGCCTGTTCCAGCGGGCGATTCTGGAGAGCGGATGTCTGCTGTCCAATGTGGACGGCGCACCGCTGATGAATGGCGGTGTGCTGGAGGATGCCATTGTCAATTCCCAGCTCTATGCCGCCCAGTTCGGCGCGGAGGACAGTGAAGAGGGGCTGACGCTGCTGCGCTCTGTGGATGCACATACCCTCTGGAATATGGCAAAATGGCCTTGGAACGTGACGGAAAACGAGGCGTTTACCTTCTGGCCGGTGTCGGACGGTACGGTGATCCCACTGGATCCCTACGCCGCCATGGAGGCGGGGGACTACAACCATGTGGAGGTCCTCATGGGCTACAATACCAACGAAGGCAGCATTTTTGTCCCCACCAGCGCGAATCAGGCGGATTTGGAACGGTATGTGTACAAGATCTTCAAGCAGCGGGCCGGAGAGGTGCTGGCCGTGGCGGATCAGCTGGGCAGCGAACCGTACGAGATAGCCCGGAACATTTGCACCATGTCCTTCTTCTGGTCTGGCATGGCGGAGATGGAGCGGATGCTGGCCAGCCACGGCGACACGGTCTACGCCTATCAATTTGACTATGTGCCTGCCGACGGCGACCCGGCCCTGGGGGCGTATCACACGGTGGAGATGAACTTCGCCTTTGCCAACCTCTATGGCCGGGAGGACACGGAGGAAAACCAGCGGATGCTGGCCCAGGTGCACAACAGCTGGGTCAATTTCATCACCTGCGGCGACCCAAACACCGGGCTGGACCGCCCCAGCGGCCTGACCTGGCCCGCCTATGATCCGGCGGAGCCGAAGCTGTACTTCTTCCGCAACGACGCCGATACGGTGGACAGCCCTGCCTATGCCGATTGGCTGGACTTTTTCATTGACGTGAAATTTCACTGAGCGCATCAAAAAGAAAACGCAAATCGCCGATGCAGTTGACCGGACTGCATCGGCGATTTGCAACAAAGAGAGAAAGAGAATGAAAAACGGATTTTCCGCCTGTGAGAACAGTATGCGCCACAGATATGACAAAATAATAGCGAAAGCATTAGAAGTTTGTAAACGTTTGGTCAAGTTTTTTTCACATAGCTTCCGGAGAGGGCGCCTGCTGCCGCCGGAAGCGGATGCAGACAAGGCGTGTTCCATATCGGGCTATGCATCGCCTCTGCTGCGCTGGTCCAGCAGCCCGCCGATGGTTTTTTCCACTTCCAGTACCTCTGCGTGAAAGGCTCGGGCGGAGATGCGAAGGCAGCCGTGGCCCAGAATGATGAGCTGCTCAATATTGTCGGAAGTGGCCACGCGGACGCGGTGCTTTTTGCCGATGTCGTAGGAAGCCCGCTCAATATACATGTCGGCGGTTTCGGCCTCCTTGGTGTAGACCACTGTAATATTGTGATAGGGCTCCACCGTGCGGTGGCCGCCCTTGACCCGGTAGGCGTCAAACACCAGGATGACGCGGCACTTTTTATAGCCCTGATAACTGCACAGCCGGTCCATCAGCTGCTGCCGGGCGGCTTCCAGATCCTCCTGAGCCAGGCGCTTGAGTTCGTCCCAGGCAAAAATGATGTTGTAGCCGTCCACCAGCAGATATTCATCCATGGGCTTCGGCGTTTTCAACGTGACCGGCTTGTCGTCCAGGTTGTGGCGGGCCGGTTTGACCTCTCGATACACCTGGGGGCGTTTTATGGGGCCGTAGGTGCGCTCAAAAATGGCTTCGAGTTCCTTTTCTTCGGCAGCCGTCAGGGGCCGGCTTGTCCGGCGTGCCGGCGCGGAGGCCGGAGAAACCTCCTCCGCCGGTTTGGCGGGCCGGTAGACCGCATCCAGATGCATATGCTGCTTTACCTGGTCCCATGGAACCACATGGCCGGCGCCGTGGGAGCAGAAGATGGAATCGGCGGAGTTTTCCAGATCGGCCTCTCGATGATAGGCAATCTGCGCCACCACTTCATCCGGATTGTGACAGGGCGCATAGCCCCGCACGGTGCAGCGCATCCGGCCCCGGCCCTTGGTGTAGGATGCCAGCTCCGTGGGATAGTCCCGCAAGGTGGCAACGGGACCGGCGCCGGTGAGGACGGCCATGTCCCCGGCCTGTTCGGGACCGTCATACTGGGCGAACCGCTGCTGCAAATCCGTCATGGCGCGGCCCACGTTCTGCACCGGCACCTCCAGGGTGAAGGCATACCACGGCTCCAGCAAAACGGACTCCGCCTCCATCAGCCCCTGACGCACGGCCCGGTAGGTGGCCTGGCGGAAATCGCCGCCCTCGGTGTGGGACAGATGGGCGCGGCCGGTCAGCAGCGTGATCTTCATATCGGTGATGGGCGAGCCGGTCAAAACGCCCAGATGGGTCTTTTCCTCCAGATGGGTCAGAATCAGCCGCTGCCAGTTCCGGTCCAGGACATCTTCACTGCATGCCGTGGCAAATTCCAGGCCGCTGCCCTGTGGCTGCGGTTCCAGCAGCAAATGCACCTCGGCATAGTGGCGCAGGGGCTCATAGTGGCCCACGCCCTCCACCGTGTTGGCGATGGTTTCTTTGTATACGATACTGCCGGTTCCAAATTGCACGTCCATTCCAAAGCGCTGGGCAATGCGCCGCTGCAAAATCTCCAGCTGTACCTCTCCCATCAGCAGCATGTGCAGCTGCCGCAGCTGTTCGTTCCAGACCATATGCAGCTGCGGGTCCTCCTCTTCCAGCTGCCGCAGCTGCTGCAGCGCCGTGTGGACATCGGCGTCCGGCGGCAGAATCACTTGATAGGTGAGTACCGGCTCCAGCAGCGGCGCGTGGGCTGCCGTGTCTGCCCCGAGACTCTGACCGCTGTAAGTCTGGGTCAGGCCCGTGACGGCGCAGATGCTGCCGGCGGGGACCTGCTCGGCCTGCTGAAATTTTTCGCCGGAATACAGCCGCAGCTGATCCGCCTTTTCCACCCAGCCGGGCCCCTGCACCGGATCTTTGACCCGCAGAACGCCGCCGGTGACCTTCAGCCAGGTCAGGCGCGTACCTTGGGGATCCCGGGAGATTTTATAGACCCTAGCCCCAAAGGACTCGGGATAGACGGGCTGCACTGTGTAGCGGGACAGTCCCTCCAACAGGGCGTCCACGCCCTCCAGCTTCAGGGCCGAGCCGAAATAGCAGGGGAACATCCGGCGTGCCGCGACCGCTTCAGCCACTTGGGCAGGGGGCAGCTGGCCGGTCTGCAAATACGTCTCTAACAGGGCTTCGCTGCACAACGCTGCCTCTTCCCACCAGGCCGATTCCGGACGGGACACATCAATGCAGCCGTCGCTCAGCTGCGCTTTCAACTCGGCCATGCGGACTGCCCGGTCGGTCCCGGACAGGTCCAGTTTGTTGATAAACACGAAGGTGGGAATTTGATACTGTTCCAACAGCCGCCAGAGGGTTTCCGTGTGGCCCTGGACCCCGTCGGTGCCGCTGACAACTAAAATGGCATAGTCCAGCACCGGCAGCACCCGTTCCATTTCTGAGGAAAAGTCCACATGGCCCGGCGTGTCCACCAGAGTCAATTCCAGCTCCGGCAGCGGCAAAATGGCCTGCTTGGAGAAAATGGTGATGCCGCGTTCCCGTTCCAATGTGTCAGTATCCAGAAACGCGTCCCGATGATCCACCCGTCCCAATTTCCGCAGGCAGCCGCTTTGATACAGCATGGCCTCAGTCAGGGTGGTCTTTCCCGCGTCCACATGGGCCAACAGACCCGCACAAATATGTTTGATAGGCTTCGTTTCGTTGGCCTGTCGGCCCATAAAAAATCCTCCTCTCGTAAAGACATACTATAAATTAGTATATCACAAGAGGAGGACAGCGTCGAGATATAGATTTGAAATAGCCTACAGCCTACGGCGTGTTTCCCATAGGGAGCTTTGGATAAATATGTAGGGTAAAGTCTCCTTCTGGCGTTCGATACATTGTGATTTTCTTCATGACAATTTTCCACAACCGATTTTTTTCTTCTACCGATAGGTGGGGATAACTGTCCAGGATTCTCTGTGTTGTAGGTATTACCTCCGCTTCAATGCTTTTCGTACTGCTCTTGGATTCCTTCTGCTTCAGCAGGTCATCCTCTGAAGCTTGCAGCTTTCGAAGCTCTTTCATCAATGCCTCATTGCGTTTTGTGAACATTTCAACGGTATAAACGCCTTTCTCTAAGTATTCGCAAATATTGTCCTGTTGTGTACGAAGTTG
>CBCPMX010000095.1:0-40923 GCA_965120355.1 uncultured Oscillospiraceae bacterium | reverse complement strand
TCTTTGCTGCCTGACTGCCGTCCCATCTACTCGGAAGTGTTCAACTTGTTATTGCAATTTGCGGTCAACTTTTTTTATACCACACCAGAATTATATAAAGGCAGGCTGCGTACCCCTCTTGGGGTACGCAGCCTGCCTTTTTTGGGGGCGTTTTGCAACGCGCCCGGTCAGTATTCGAGCCGTATTAAAACTGCTCGTTATCAATCATATCCTGTGTCACCTGAGATTCCGGCGTCGCCCCCGGCTCATAATCACGATAGACCTGCATACCAGAGCCAGCAGGGATCAGCTTGCCGATAATCACATTTTCCTTCAAGCCAACCAGGTGATCCACCTTGCCCTTGATGGCAGCTTCTGTCAGGACCTTTGTAGTCTCCTGGAAAGAAGCCGCAGACAAGAAGGACTCTGTTGCCAGAGATGCCTTGGTAATACCCATCAGCATTAGAGAGTTGGTGGCTTCCTTCAGATCTGTTTCACCGTTGGCAATGCGCTCCCGAATCCTGGCATTGGCATCCTCGAATTCGATGACGTCCACCGTAGAACCGGTCAGCAGCTCCGTATCTCCGGCATCTTCCACCTTCACCTTGCGCATCATCTGACGAATAATGACCTCAATGTGCTTGTCGTTGATATCCACGCCCTGCTGCCGGTACACGGCCTGAACCTCCTGAATCAGGTAGTTCTGCACCGCTTCCACGCCGGAAATCCGCAGAATATCGTGAGGGCTGAGGCTGCCGTCGGTGATTCGATCTCCCTTTTCCACATGCTGGCCATCGGTAACCCGCAAGCCCACGCTGTAGGGGATTTGATACTGCTTGACCTCTCCGTCCTCTTCGTTGATGATGGTGATATTCCGCAGAGCGGTCCGGTGAGAATCGTCCACAGAGACTTTGCCGGAAATCTCCGCCAGCTGGGCAATCTTCTTCGGCTTGCGGGCCTCAAACAGTTCCTCAACACGCGGAAGACCCTGGGTAATATCGTCGCCGGCAACGCCGCCGGTGTGGAACGTCCGCATGGTCAGCTGGGTACCCGGCTCACCAATGGACTGTGCCGCAATGATGCCGACGGCTTCGCCCAGATTCACCTCTTCGGAGGTAGCCAGGTTCATACCGTAGCAAGTGGCACAGACGCCGCTGCGGGCCTTACAGCCCAGCACCGTGCGAATCCGCACAGAATGGATCCCATGGGCCTCCAGCATCTTCGCATCGTCTTCCTGCATCAAACGAGTCTTGGGAATCAGCAGTTCGCCGGTGACAGGATCGCAAACGTCCTCCACCGGATAGCGTCCGCGGATACGGTTGCCAAAGGTGTCCACCACCTGGCCCTTATCCACCACTTCGCCAACCTCTATGCCCTCTGTGGTACCGCAGTTCTTTTCGCGGATAATCACATCCTGGGACACATCGACCAGACGGCGGGTCAGATAACCGGAGTCGGCGGTGCGAAGCGCCGTGTCCGCCAAGCCCTTCCGCGCGCCTCTGGAGGAGATGAAGTACTCCAGCACAGACAGGCCTTCACGGAAGTTGGCCTTGATGGGGATTTCGATGGTGCGGCCTGCGGTATCGGCCATCAGGCCGCGCATACCGGCCAGCTGCCGAATCTGGGCCATGGAGCCGCGGGCGCCGGAGTCCGCCATCATGAAGATGGGGTTGTAGCGATCCAAGCCCTCCTGCAAGGCGTCGGTAACGTCCTTGGTAGTCTGTTCCCACTGGGAGACAATCAGCCGGTAGCGTTCGTCGTTGGTAATAAAGCCGCGCTTGTATTGCCGCTCGATCTTGACGACCTCCTGCTCCGCCTCGGCAATCAGCGTATATTTCTTCTCGGGAATGGTCATATCATGGATGGAAACCGTCAAAGCGCCACGGGTGGAATACTTGTAGCCCAGTGCCTTCACGTTGTCCAGCATTTCCGTGGAAATCGTGAAGCCATGCTTACGGATACACTTGTCGATCAGAGAGGACAGCTGCTTCTTACCGGTGGTGAAACCGATCTCCAAATCAAATGCCTTATCCGGATCACTGCGGTCCACAAAGCCCAGATCCTGGGGAATCGGCTCATTGAAGATCAAACGGCCCACTGTAGCGTCGATAATCTTGGACTTACGAACACCGTCGATCTCCTTGGTCACCTGGACGCGGATGGGGGCATGAATGCCCACCACCTTTTCGTCATAAGCCAACATGGCCTCTTCTACGGAGGAGAACACCTTGCCATGCCCCGGCTCATCGTCCTTCACATAGGTCAGGTAATAGGTACCCAAGATCATATCCTGTGTGGGCACAGTAACCGGCTGACCGTCCTGGGGACGCAGCAGGTTGTTGGCAGAGAGCATCAGCAGGCGGGCCTCTGCCTGCGCCTCGGCAGACAGGGGAACATGGACAGCCATCTGGTCGCCGTCGAAATCGGCATTGAAAGCAGTACAGACCAGCGGGTGCAGCTTAATGGCACGGCCCTCCACCAGCACCGGTTCAAATGCCTGGATTCCCAGGCGGTGCAGCGTAGGCGCACGGTTCAGCATAACAGGGCGGTCCTTGATGATATCTTCCAGGGCATCCCAGACTTCCAGCTTGCCCTTGTCGATCATCTTCTTGGCAGACTTGATATTGTTGGCCAGTCCATCCTCCACCAGCTTCTTCATGACGAAGGGCCGAAACAGTTCAATGGCCATCTCCTTGGGCAGGCCGCACTGGTACAGCTTCAGCTCCGGACCGACGACGATGACGGAACGGCCGGAATAGTCCACGCGCTTGCCCAGCAGGTTCTGGCGGAACCGGCCCTGCTTGCCCTTGAGCATATCAGACAGAGACTTGAGCGCGCGGTTATTGGCGCCGGTGACGGCGCGGCCACGGCGTCCGTTGTCAATCAGGGCGTCCACGGCCTCCTGCAGCATCCGCTTCTCATTGCGGATGATAATATCCGGTGCGCTGAGCTGCAGCAGCCGCTTCAGGCGGTTGTTGCGGTTGATGACCCGGCGGTACAGATCGTTCAGGTCGGAAGTGGCGAACCGGCCGCCGTCCAGCTGCACCATGGGACGCAGTTCCGGCGGGATTACCGGCAGCACGTCCAGGATCATCCAGGTCGGGTCGTTGCCCGACAGCCGGAACGCCTCGACCACCTCCAGCCGCTTCACGATACGCAGCTTTTTCTGGCCGGAGGCCTCCTTCAGCTCGGCCCGCAGCTGGGCGGACAGGCTTTCCAGATCAATGTCGGCCAGCAGTTTCTTGACGGCTTCCGCGCCCATACCGGCGTCAAAGTCGTCCTCATATTTTTCCCGCATATCGCGGTACTCTTTTTCCGTTAAGATCTGGTTCTTGGTCAGCGGCGCATCGCCGGGATCGGTGACAATATAGCTGGCAAAATACAGGACCTTTTCCAAAATCCGCGGCGAAATGTCCAACAGCAGTCCCATCCGGGATGGAATGCCCTTGAAATACCAGATGTGGGATACCGGCGCAGCCAGCTCAATGTGGCCCATACGCTCCCGGCGCACCTTCTGGCGGGTGACCTCCACGCCGCAACGATCGCAGATCTTGCCCTTGTAGCGAATTTTCTTGTACTTGCCGCAGTGGCACTCCCAGTCCTTGGTGGGGCCAAAAATCTTTTCACAGAACAGGCCATCCCGCTCGGGCTTCAGTGTTCGGTAGTTAATGGTCTCGGGCTTTTTGACTTCGCCGTAGGACCAGTTGCGGATCATTTCGGGAGATGCGATCCCGATCTGGATCGCTTCAAATGTTGCGTTACTCATAACTCAGATCGTCCCCCTTCTCACAGCAGGTCGGCGTCGTCATCGCCGCTGTCGTCATAGGCGCTGCTGTCATCTATCTCATCATCGGACGCATCTTCTGCGTCCTCAATATAGTAGCCCTCGGAAGCGATGGTGTCATCATCATCCACCACATAGGTCTCTTCACTTCTGTCGGCAGTGTAGACGACTTCGTCGTCATCGTCATCCTTCAGCTCAATCTCTTCGCCGTTGACATCCAGCACCCGGATATCCAGACACAGAGACTGCAGCTCCTTGACCAGCACCTTGAAGGACTCCGGCACGCCGGGCTTGGGCACATTGTGGCCCTTGACAATGGCCTCGTAGGTCTTGACGCGGCCGGTGGTATCGTCGGACTTCACTGTCAGGATCTCCTGCAGAGTGTACGCCGCGCCATATGCCTCCAGCGCCCAAACCTCCATTTCGCCAAAGCGCTGACCGCCGAACTGGGCCTTGCCGCCCAGGGGCTGCTGGGTGACCAGAGAGTACGGGCCGGTGGAACGGGCGTGAATCTTGTCGTCCACCAGATGATGGAGCTTCAGGAAGTACACATAGCCCACTGTGACCAGGTTGTCGAATTTTTCACCGGTGCGGCCATCATACAGTTCGGTCTTTCCATCCTCACGCAGGCCGGCCAATTTCAAGGTCTCTGCGATGTCCTGCTCGTTGGCGCCGTCGAAAATGGGGGTAGCCACCTTCCAGCCCAACGCCTGAGCGGCATAGCCCAAATGCACATCCAGCACCTGCCCGATGTTCATACGGGAAGGCACACCCAGCGGATTGAGCACAATATCCAGCGGAGTTCCGTCGGGCATGAATGGCATGTCCTCCTGGGGCAGTACCCGAGACACGACACCCTTGTTGCCGTGGCGGCCGGCCATCTTGTCGCCTACGGAGATCTTCCGCTTCTGGGCAATATAGATCCGCACCGCCTTATTGACGCCGGGAGACAGCTCGTCGCCGTTCTCACGGGTAAAGACCTTCACATCCACCACAATGCCGCTCTCACCGTGGGGAACCTTCAGGGAGGAGTCCCGGACCTCTCGGGCCTTTTCACCGAAAATGGCCCGCAGCAGCCGCTCCTCGGCAGTCAGTTCCGTCTCGCCCTTGGGGGTGACCTTGCCCACCAGATAGTCGCCGGAGGTGACCTCGGCGCCGACCCGGATAATGCCGTTTTCATCCAGGTCCTTCAGGGTGTCTTCGCCCACATTGGGGATATCGCGGGTAATTTCTTCGGGGCCCAGCTTGGTATCGCGGGCCTCGGTTTCATGCTCTTCGATGTGGATGGAGGTGAACACATCCTCCCGGACCAGGCGCTCATTGAGCAGGATGGCATCCTCGTAGTTGTAGCCCTCCCAGGTCATGAAACCGATCAGGACGTTTTTGCCCAGAGAGATCTCACCATTGGAGCAGCTGGGGCCGTCGGCGATGACTTCGCCCTCCTCCACCCGATCGCCCACAGAAACAATGGGGCGCTGGTTGACACAGGTACCCTGGTTGCTGCGGGCAAACTTCGTCAGGGTGTAGTTGACCACCTCACCGGCGTCATACCGCACGGTGATATCGGTGGCGGAGACCTTGGTGACGACACCGCTGCCCTCTGCCTTGATACAAACCTCGGAGTCCACGGCGCACTTGTGCTCCACACCGGTGGCCACGATAGGCGCTTCGGTCACCATCAGCGGTACCGCCTGGCGCTGCATATTTGCGCCCATAAGGGCCCGGTTGGCGTCGTCGTTCTGGAGGAAGGGAATAAACGCCGTAGCCACAGAAACCATCATCTTAGGAGACACGTCGACATAATCAATCATTTCCCGTTCCACGGAGATGCTCTCATCCCGGTGGCGGCAGGTGATGCGGCTGTTGACCAGGCACCCATTCTCATCCGTGGGCTCCGTTGCCTGGGCCACATAGAAATCATCTTCCACATCGGCCGTCATATAGACCACCTCATCGGTGACCCGGCCCGTGGCCTTATCCACCTTGCGGTAGGGCGCTTCGATGAAGCCATATTCATTGATCTGCGCATAGGTGGCCAAATAGTTGATCAGGCCAATGTTGGGACCTTCCGGCGTCTCAATGGGGCACATACGGCCATAGTGGGAATAGTGGACGTCGCGCACATCAAAGGAGGCGCGCTCGCGGCTCAGACCGCCGGGGCCCAGGGCCGACAGGCGGCGCTTGTGGGTCAGCTCGGCCAGGGGATTGTTCTGATCCATGAACTGGCTCAGGGGAGAGGAGCCGAAGAACTCCTTAATTACCGCTGTGACAGGACGGATGTTAATCAGGCTCTGGGGCGTGACGGTGTCCAGGTCCTGAATGGTCATACGCTCGCGGACCACCCGCTCCAGGCGGGTAAAGCCCACACGGAACTGGTTCTGGAGCAGCTCGCCCACGCAGCGCAGGCGGCGGTTGCCCAAATGGTCAATGTCGTCTGTGGTCCCGACGCCATGTGCCAGACAATTGAGATAGTTGATGGAAGCCAGAATATCCTCTTTGGTGATGTGCTTGGGAATCAGGTCTTCCAGCCGGTCGGCAACAGCTTCCTTCAGTTCCTCCTCGCTCATGGTCTCCAGCATCTCCCGCAGGACGGAGAAGCAGACCTTCTCCTTGATGCCCACTTCCTTTGGGTCGAAGGAGACAAACTTGGACATATCCACCATGCCGTTGGAGAACACCTTGACGCGGGTACCATCCACATCCAGCACCGCTTCGTTGACTCCCCGGTCACTGAGTTCATGGGCGCGATCACGGGAAATGACATCGCCGGGCATGTTCAGAATTTCGCCGGTCATGGGATCGGTAATGGGCTCCGCCAGCACCTGGCCTGCCAGCCGGCTCCAGATGTCCATCTTCTTATTAAATTTATAGCGGCCCACCTTGGACACGTCATAACGGCGGTTGTCAAAAAACAGGGCATTGAGATAGGACTCGGCATTGTCCAGCGTGGGCGGTTCACCGGGACGCAGACGGCGGTAGATCTCCAGCAGGCTCTCTTCCCGGGTCTTGCAGGCGTCCTTCTCCAGGGTAGCCAGAATGCGCGTGTCCTCGCCGAACATTTCTTTGATTTGTCCTTCGCTGGCCACACCCAGCGCACGGATCAGGCAGGTGATCGGAATCTTACGGTTCTTGTCAATCCGGACATAGAATACATCAGACAGATCTGTCTCATACTCCAGCCATGCGCCGCGGTACGGAATAATGGTAGCGGAGTAGATGTGCTGATCCGCCTTGTCCACGGCGTCGCCATAGTACATACCTGGAGAACGGACAATCTGGGAAACGATGACGCGCTCCGCACCGTTGATAATAAAGGTGCCGCCCTTCGTCATCAGCGGGAAATCGCCCATAAAAATTTCCTGCTCCTTGATCTCCTCGGTCTCCTTGTTGCGCAGGCGGACCCGCACCTTGATGGGCTTGGCGTAAGTGGCATCCCGGGTCTTGCACTCTTCCACGTCGTACTTGGGCTTTTCGTCCATGGAGAAATCCAGAAAGCTCAGTTCCAAATTCCCTGTGTAGTCGGTGATGGTGTCCACATCGCGGAACACTTCCCGCAGGCCCTCGTTGAGGAACCACTCATAGGAATCCTTTTGGATCTTCAGCAGGTTCGGCATTTCCAGGATTTCCTTGTGCTTTTGATAGCTTTTACGAAGGGTCTTGCCGTAATATACGTCCTTGACCATCTCCATATTGCAGATCACAGCCTTTCTATTAGCGTTGCAGGCGCGGCACGCGCGGCAGCGTTGTTGGTTTTTGTTTTTGTGCTTGATTTCCGGTCCGCCATGTGGTAAGATAAGCGTATACAGCGGAAGAAAAGATTCATGGCGAAACCTTGGCATAGTAGTGATTTATTTTACTATGTCAAGGTTGTTTTGTCAATCTTTTTTTTCGTTTTCTGTGGTATAAGTTGTTACTGCCTGGGGCGGCTGTGGGACGACGGGAGTGCGCCTTCAGCGCCTGCCATGTCCCGACGTATCTCTTGCACCAGCGCTTTCTGCTGGACAGACTTCCCCACACTTCCTGCCGGCGGATGTCTGACCTCTCAGCACATACGCTTACGCTTAAAAAAGATGAGCGAAATTAGCCCGAAAGATAGGTTCCTGCCTGTCTGGTTTCCTATCTGGTTTTATAAAAACGCAGCTGCCGCTGAACTGCGGCAGCTGCGTTTTTTTGCTTCATGAAACATAGAACTTTATTTGCTTAAATACCGCTCATAGGCCGCTTCATACCCGGCCTGTATATCCGCAAGGCTCATTTCCTCACAGGTATTGCAGAAGTTCTCCCATTCCGTGTCACTGAAGACTACGGTCTTGTTCATCCAGCCCAGGATGGTGGTCTGGATATAGGTGCTGAGATCACTGATCAAGGTGTTGAGCTCGCTGCTCTCATCGGAGTTCAGCCGCACCGCATCAGGGAGCCGCAGGTAAATAGCGGCCTCATTGCTGGTATCCACAGTCCAGCCGTTGGCTGCGCTGATTTGAACATCTTCCGCCACAGCAAGCGCTACATTGGGATAGGTATAGCCAAAATCCCGGTCATTGGTGTAAAGGCTCTTGTTGCCGCAGCCGTAGTCTTCGTTGTTTGCGTTATAAAAGGCGTTGACAACCTTTTCTCCATCCACCACGTCGTAGGTCTCGCCTTCGACCCAGCCGAAGTTAATAATATCCGCGCCCTCATCGCTGTACATCCAGTCAAGCATCTTCACGGCGCTTTCCAGATCTTCACAGGCCGTGGTGACAGCAATACCACCGCCGGCAGAGGCCAGAGGATAGGCCAGTTCGCCAATGGCAAGCTGGCCCGCGGCATAACCTTCCCGATGGGGAACCGGGCAGGGGGTCAGGTCAAAGCCCAGCCGCTGCGGCGCCTGGATCAGCTGCATGTAGATCTGGTCGCAGGTAGCGATGCTGCCATCCGCAAAAAGCGGATTTTCGTTGCCTGTAAAGCTGACCCAGTCCGGATCAATCCAGCCGTTGTCCATGCACTGGATAAACAGTTCGATGTATTCTCTCGTCTCTGCTGTGGTGGGGCCGAACACCATTTCGCCGCTCTCTGCGTCAATGAGAAACTCCGGATTGATACAGGCCCCCATGGCATCCTCAAAATCACCGCCTTGGATTTGTCCGCTGCTGTTGACATCGCAGGGGTATTTGACTCCCTGATCTGCCATAACCGCAAACACCTCCATCCAATCCGAAACGGTCTCCGGCATGGGCAGGCCGGTGTTTTCCAGATACTCCGTATGGACGCAAAGTCCAATGACCGCTTTCTGCTGCTCGGAGAGGATCTTCATAAACGCACCGATATTGCCCTCCTCGGTGACCACCACCCGGCGGTTATCGGGATTGTCGAGCACATAATGGGCATAGTTCGGGGCATAGTCCATATAGTCCATCAAATTGACATAGATGTCATCCTCGATGGCCTGGTCGTAGCCGCCGGGATAGGCGCTGCTCACAGAATGAACCATGCTCTCAAAAACCAGGTCCGTGTAATCGCCGGAGGCAAACATCAGATTGCACTGTTCTGCGCACACATCCTGATTGGGTTCCTGGAAGATCAGCTCTACGTTCAGGTTCTCCTGGAACCTGCTCCAGAACGGAAAGTCCTCGCTGTCATGGCTGGGCATTGCCGTCAGATTGGCATTTCGGGACGGATAAAAGACCGTGAATTCCGGCGCTTCTTCAAACATGGGCAGTTCATAATTCACTTTTTCATGGAGCGTGTCCTCCAAGGACGCTGTCTCCTCGGCAGAAATTTCTGCGTCGGAGGGCTGCGCTTCCGATTCTGCCGGAGATGCATCGGTCTGGACGGATGCCGGCTCGTCAGACGCCAAAATGGAAGTCGTTTCACTTGCCGTCTCCTGCCCACAGCCCGTGAGGCAGCCCAGCAGCATGGTCAGTGCTAACAATAATGGGATGATTCTTTTCATGTTTTGTTCTCCTTTTCATTTATTTGCAGCCGGTGCCTGCCCGGCTGTATTTCCATCAACCCCAGCAGGTAAACACAGGGAATGTCTTGTCTTTGGTCAATATAATTGCGTCCGCCGGACACTCTGTAATACACCAAAGGCAGAGCTGACACTCCTGTGGATAGGCAACAACGGCCTTTCTTGTGGCCGCATCATAACGGAATACGTCCGCCGGGCAGCTCTTGACACAGGTCTTACAGCCCACGCATTTGCTTGGATCAATCTGTTTTACCGCCATATGTCACGCCTCCTTTTCGCCGGGGAACGGGAACGGATATTTCTCCCGATAAGAAAGGGCCGGGTCCGGGCGGTATTCCTCTGGCAGCGGCACCTTTTCCAGCTGCATTTTCCTGTCCACGTTTTTGATTTTTGTCCAGCACAACCAATTTTCATCGTCCCGGTCAGGATAGTCCTCCCGGTAGTGATTTCCCCTGCTTTCCGTGCGGAACAGACCAGACCGCAGGCGCATTTCAGCGCTGAGCACCATATTTCCCGCCTCATGCGCCAACCGAAGCTCATGGGAATCTTTGGCATAGATTTGAGGAACAATATGCTCCTGCAAAAAGGAGATCATGGTCAATGTCGCCTCCAGCCGGTCAGCTTTTTTGATGAAATACACAAAGTATGGCATCATGTAATTCTGGAGCAGTGTGATGACCCAGCGGGGGCCAAATCCGCTTTTTCTGCGGTACGGCGCTAAAACCAGCGCCTTTGCCCGCTGAATTTCCGCCTCGTCTACGGCAATCTCCTCCATGGCCAGGGCCTCTTTCGCCGCCGCCTCTGCCGCAATGGTCCCGGTGACAGCGCCCCCGCAGATAGAGCTTCCGCCCAGGGAGTAAGCCGCGCCGTTTTGCATATTGCCGAGGGCGTCGCCCGCCGCAAACAGGCCGGGCACGCTGCTGCGGCACTCATGATCCGCCGGGAACAAACCGTCTGCCTTTCGCAGGGACATTCCCAACGCCGCACCGCCAAAGGACTTTGCTCCCCGGTTCAGGATCGGCCCCTCTCCGGCGTGGACAGCAAACTCCGATTGCAGATAAGTGAACATATATCCGGAAACGCTGTCGGGACGGTCAGAGATCACATCCCCCAGCGCATTGCGGCGGAGCTTGGGTCCGCCATCTCCCCCGCCAGTTCCGGGATCCCCGGGGCCGGGTCCTGTCACAGGCGGCGCGTCCCCAGCAGTACGCTGGCCCACAGGATCGGGCATGCCATCCTTGCTGTAATGGGCATCTACAAATTCCTTTCCCAAAATCTCCGCCCCGGCCCGGTAGGCCATAGCCTCGCCATCGCAGGTAAGCTGCATCAAGGGCGGGTAGCCGGTAGGCTTATAGCCGCAGGCTCCTACGCAGGAAATTGTGGCCTTTGCCACAATCGTCACCAGTTCGCAAGAATCGTTGGGCAGGCCCACCGCTCCAACGATCCTGCCGTTTTGTTTTAAAAGCTCCACGATCATCAACTGGTCGATGATCTTCACACCTACGGACAGAGCCTTTTTCCGGAGGACGGTTCCATAGGCCCCGGCAGATTTGTCAAACTGTACGCCTGTGGGCAGGCCGTCTCCATCGCTCCCCCGGATCTCCAAGGCGCCGTCTGGCTTATGTTTAAATACACAGCCCCAGTCCACCAAATCTAAATAGCGGGAATAGGAATCTTCCATAACCTTTTTTGTCCAGTATTGGTTGTTTAAATATTCGCTGTGTCTGTTCAACTGCGCCATGGAGGCTGCCAGATCATGGCCCCATTCCGGGTTGAAAATCATGAAGCTGTCAGCGTAAGGGCTTTGGCCGCTGCGGCCCACATACCCCTTGTCCACCATAATGACGCCGGCCCCGGCTTCTTTGGCCTTGATGGCAGCAAAGCAGGCTGCAATGCCGCCGCCGATGACCAGCACATCACATTTTAGTGCCTGTTGGTTCATTCCTTTGCTCCTTTCTGCAAAATATTTATGAGTGCTCATTCACAAAAAGAGATAATTTATGAATGTTCATTCATTTTTTGTGCTTTGAAAGTTCCTCACCCGGCTTTCGCCTAAAGTGAGGAACGATGCTTTCCTATGGCTGCTCCAGCACAGACAAACCTTTTGCCGCCAACATCCACAGCTGCTCCCGTACCTCTGGGGTATCCGCCATAATTTGATCGGAAATGGCGCGCGCCAGATAGGGCGTCAGGTTTCGGACGTAGTAGAGTATCGTTTTTCTGGAGACTCGCTGAAAAATGTGGTATTTACCATCCAATTCATCCGCAAGCCGCCATAGCTCTTTCAAATAGGGTTCTTCCTCGTCTTTGGGAGGCGGCGCACTGCTGCGCAATTCCCGGTAGTTCCGGTAGAACGCACATTCCTCCGGATGATTGACAAAGTAGTTGAAGTATTTCACCCAAAGCTTTTTAATCGCCATGGATAAATCGTCCTCCGGATCCAGCGCATAGCCCCGGTACAGGGCGCCGATTTGTTGTTTGCAGTAATCAAAACAGGCAGACAGGATCTCCTCTTTGCTGTCAAAGTGGTTATATAAGCCCTGTCCCAGAATGCCGACCTCTTTGCCGATCATACTGATGGTCACAGCGGGGAGACCCACCCGGTAAGCACAGCGAATTGTGCCGTCGATCACATCCTGTCTAGTAATAGCCACAAAAGCCCCCCTTTTCTATTTATGAACGCTCATTCATTTCTGTCGGTAGTATACCACGCGATGGCGCAGCCTGTCAAGTAGTCTTACAAAAAACCTGGACGAAATTTCTGTGGTGTACCTAAATGGCCCAAATTCGTGAAAAGAAGAAAAAGCGGCATAGCAGGTTGTGCTTTATTGCGGTTTTCGTCGCTGTAAAAGCACAACCTCCGCCAGGGCCTTTCAGCATTTCACGCAGCAGCTCCAGAGTTTTTCCCATTGCGGGCATTTGTACCGGCATGCCGCCGGTTCGCGGGCCTGCAAGCCAAACCCGGCAAACGCGTTTTTGCTGCTGCCGGACCCGGTTTAATTGCAGCATTGCAAAACGCCATGAAATTTGCTAAGATGAACGCAAAAGGAGTTGATTCAATTGCAGATTCAATCCGCCGCCATCATTGGCATGGGCGCCATGGGCGTCATGTACGCCGAGCACATCGCCGCCGCCCGCGGAGACGGCGCCGTAGCCTTCATTGCGGACGCGGACCGCATTGCCCGGTATCGGGCCAGTGAGATTCTAGTAAACGGGCAGCCGAAATCCTTTCTTTTTCTGGACCCAGTGCAGGATGCAAAGCCCATTGATCTGCTGATCTTTGCAGTGAAGTATGGCGCCATGCAGGACGCTGTCCGGCTGGCCGCGCCCTTTGTCGGCCCAGATACGCTGATCCTTTCTGTACTCAATGGCATCGCCAGTGAACAGGACCTGATCAACGCCTTCGGCGCGGAGCATGTGCTGTACTGCGTCGGCCAAGGCATGGACTGCGGCAAGGACGGGTTTGTCTATACCTATCAGAACATGGGATACCTGTACGTCGGCGAACCGGACAATTCCCGCACACAACGTCTCCTGACCGTGGTGGAGTATCTCAACGCCAGCGGTGTCCCCGCCCGGATTCCCGACAACACTCTCCACGCCATGTGGAACAAGTTGATGCTGAACACCGGTGTCAACCAGACCTGCTGTGTCTATAACTGTGGTTACCGGGGCATTCAATGCAACGGCCCTGCCCGCCAGACGGTTTTGGCGGCCATGAAAGAGGTGCAGGCCATGGCAAACGCCCAAAACATCCCGCTCACCGACGGCGACATTGCCGCGTGGATGGATCTCATGGACAGTCTCAACCCTGACGGCGCGCCCTCCATGGTCCAGGACCGCCGTGCCCGCCGCAAAACCGAGGTTGCCCTGTTTGGCGGTACCATCTGCCGTCTCGGCCGCGAACTGGGCATCCCCACCCCAGTCAACGATGGTCTGACAGCAAACATCGCCGCTTTGGAAGCCACCTTCTAACTACATATCCCAAAAGCCCCATCACCCGCGTTTGACGCCCACGCGATTTCAAAAATCAGGAGGAATTGACCATGGCAACTGTTACCCTTGGAAAAACCGGCATCACTGTAGAAAAAAACGCCTTTGGCGCGCTGCCCATTCAGCGCGTGGACAAGGAAACCGCCGCCCGTCTGCTGAAAACAGCCTTTGACGGCGGCATCGAGTTCTTCGACACCGCCCGCGCCTACTCTGACAGTGAAGAAAAAATCGGCTACGCCCTGTCCTCTGTGCGGGACAAGCTGTACATCGCCACCAAAACCGGCGCACAGACGGCGGCAGGCTTCTGGAACGACCTGCACACCAGCCTGAAGCTGCTGAAAACTGACTATATCGACATTTACCAGTTTCACAACCCGGCCTTCTGCCCCAAGCCCGGCGGCGCCGACGGCCTGTATGAAGCTGCCCTGGAAGCAAAAAAGCAGGGCAAAATCCGCCACATCGGCATCACCAACCACCGGCTGGCCGTGGCCCATGAAGCAGTCGAATCCGGCCTGTATGAGACGCTGCAATTTCCCTTCTGCTATCTGGCCACAGAAAAGGATATCGAGCTGGTGGAGAAATGCCGCCAGGCCGGTATGGGCTTTATCGCCATGAAAGCCCTGTCCGGCGGACTGATCACCAATGGCCGCGCTGCGGCAGCGTATCTCAACCAGTTCCCCCACGTGCTGCCCATCTGGGGCATTCAGCGCCTAACGGAGCTGGAAGAATTTCTGTCCTATATTCAGGCTCCCCCAGTCCTGACCGAAGAGCTGCTGGCCGTCATCGACTGCGACCGCGCCCAGCTCCAGGGGGACTTCTGCCGTGGCTGCGGCTACTGCATGCCCTGCCCCGCTGGGATCGAGATCAACAACTGTGCCCGGATGTCCCTGATGCTCCGCCGCGCTCCATCTGCCGCCTGGCTGACAGAGGAATGGCAGGCCAAAATGGCGCTGATCGACAGCTGCCTGCACTGTAACGCCTGCAAGTCCCATTGTCCCTACGGGCTGGACACCCCTGCCCTGCTGCAAAAGAATTTGCAGGATTATCGAGAAGTTCTGAACGGAAAATCTGTCAGTTGAGTAAATTCATCTTATATCTGTGCTTTTCATGTGTTTTTTGTGAACTTTTCATGTGACCTGTTGCGTAATACTATGATGAATGGTAAAATTCAAACCAGTATATTAGGCTCTATAGATTTGGATTCTGTACAGTGACGGAAAACAAAATTATCGCAATCTAAAAATCCGAAAAACCATGCCAAACATCCTTTTGTACCGCCGGCAGGCGCATGGTACGCTTATTGAATTTCCTGTATGCGGGAGCGCTGTGCCTCTTACGGTCTCCACACCAAATCCAGCTGGAAAAGGAGTCAGACAAATGAGAAAACGGATTTTACTGGTTGTCCTCGTTTTGGCGCTCATGGCCATATCCTCGGCAGTCAGCGTTGCCGCCGTGTTGGGCACCGGCACCGGCTATCAGGATGTGGCCCTGACCGAATCGCGGGCGGAATATTACCGCGAAGCTCTGGATATTGACGAGCGCTACCCCTTGGAAACCTTACAGGACGTGGTGGACTATCTCGCCGTGGAAGAGAGCGATACCCAGATCCACACCGTCGTCTACGAAAAAGAATGATCTTCAAAAAACACTTGCATTTTCCCCTTGCCTGTGATATAATACAACCTGCGTAAAACGCAGTTGGTGTTGATTGCGGCGAGGGTCCACCCGTTCCCATTCCGAACACGGAAGTTAAGCTCGCCTGCGCCGACAATACTTTGCGGGTGACTGCACGGGAAGATAGGTAATGCCAACATACAGATCCGGCTGCAATTGCAGCCGGATTTTTTCTTTCTCACATTGCTTGAAAATGGCTTCTCTCCCCGCCGCCAGTCTTCTGATTTCTGCCAAAGAATTCGAATTGCCACAGTACGTACTTCGGCTCCGTCAAAACGCCACATATAGCCGGGCCGTACTCGTGTTTTTTACACCAATCGCAAACACGTTGTGGTAAAATTGCATTTTGCGGAATCATCCGGCGTTGTTCCGCATATACATGGCGTTACGCTGGTTCTATCTTATGATTTTAATGGAGGGATTTATATGGCACTGGAAAAACGCTCTTTATATGAACTGCAAATCAATCCGTTCACCGCCATTGGCCGCGACTGGATGTTGATCACGGCAGAAAAGGACGGAAAAATCAACACCATGACTGCATCCTGGGGGATGCTGGGGGTTCTCTGGAACAAGCCTGTGGCCCAGATCTTCATTCGACCCCAGCGGTATACAAAAGAATTTGTGGATCACAATGATTTATTTACCCTTTCCTTCTTCAGCGGCCACAAACAGGCCCTGTCCATCCTCGGCACCAAGTCTGGCCGCGACTGCGACAAAATCGCAGAGGCTGGCCTTCACCCCATCTCCGTCGATGGCCAGCCCGGTTTTGAGGAGGCCCGCATGACGCTGGTTTGCAAAAAGCTCTATACGGACATTTTGGAGCCGCAGCACTTTCTGGACCCTGCCATCGCCCAAGCCAATTATCCGGAAAGCGATTATCACACCGCCTACATCGCCCAGATTCTGAACGTCTGGGTACAAAAGTGACCGTATGACCTGGTACTATCTCGTCGCCATTGCAGTGCTGGCAGTCTGTGTTTTGCGCGGCGTACAAGTGGGGCTGATCCGCTCTGCCTGCGGTCTGCTGGCAGTTCTGGCTGCCATGGTGCTGGCCGCTCAGGGCGCGGAGCTTTTGGCCAACCCTGTGGCAGACGCCATCGCCGCGCCCATCACCCAGGTGGTGGAACAGCAGATGACCAGCGCTCTGACAGACGCCTTCGGCGAGGCTGCCCTGGATGCCATAGATGGCAACGCACTGTTTTCCTCTGAGGAAATCATTCGGCTGCTCCAGGCTGCCGGACTGTATGAATCCGTGGCTGGGGCAGTGGACAGCGCCGTTTCCAGCACACTCAGCACCGTAATCCCCACCGTGTCCGCCGCCATCGCCCAGGAGCTGAGCGGCAGCATCGCCTACGGGTTGGTCTATGCCTGCATTTTTGCGCTGGTGCTGGTAATCGGGCGGATACTCAGTTCGGTGCTGAATTTGGCCGACCGTGTTCCGGGCATCCACTTTCTCAATCGCGCCGGCGGCGGGATATTCGGCCTGTTAAAAGGCGCAGCCATCTTACTGGCGCTTTGGCTGCTTTTGCAGCAACTGGGCTTCCTTACAGAATTGGGGCAGACCGCTGCAGCCCTGCTGGCAGAGGGCATCGCATAGACCATACAGTGCAAAACACAAATCTTTTTTAAAATCCGAATGTGGGGCACGCCGTATTTTGCGGCGTGCCCCACATTTCAGTCTTATTGATATTTCGACAGCAAACCAGCGCTGGCAAACATCATACCATCAACTTTCTCTTTTTCCACAGACCACTGAAAAAATAGAAATTCCCCATGAGGACACTGACAAAGCCAGCCAGACTGTTTCCCCAGAAATAGCCCCAAGCGCCCATATTCAACACAATGCCCATGAACATGCTCAATGCCACCCGCGCCACTACGCCGTCCAACAACGCAATCACCAGACTCAAGCTTCCATTGCCAATACCGTTGACCAGGGCAATCCCAGCGCACATCGCAGCAAAGCCCAGGAACATCACCACTGTCGTCACCATATACCGCGGAGCCATGGCCAACACCTCGGCATCGGCTGTAAACAGGCGGAAAATCTGCTCCGGGAAGCACATACATACAACGCTCACCACAACCCAGAACCCCATACAGATTAAATTGACAACATGAAAGACCTTTTTTACCCGCTCAGGCTTCCCCGCGCCCAGATTCTGCCCCATCATGGTAGAACCGGAAGCGCTGAGGGCGTTGGTGACAATAAGCATAATGGAGTGCAGCTTGCTGCCAATGCCATACACGGCGGAATAGACTAAGCCATAGCCATTGACGCAGGCATTGACAAACAGCATTGACACATTGATGGCCGTAGTCTGCACCGCCAACGGCAGCCCCAGTTTGGACAAAGCCTTGAAAGCGGGTCCATCGATGGCAAAGCTGCGCAGCTTAAAATCGAATCCAAAACTGTCGCGGCGGTGATAGAGATAAATCATGGACACTACAAAGGACAGGCCCTGGCCAATGATTGTGGCCAGCGCAGCGCCGGCGGCGCCCATGTCAAAAAGCGCCACCAATACCAGATCCAATACCAGATTGACCACTGACGCAATGCCCACAAACAGCAGCGGCCGTTTACTGTCGCCCATACCTCGGAGAATCGCCGACACCGCATTATAACCATAGACAAACACCATGCCCGCCGAGCAGATAATCATGTAATCAATCGCATCCTGCATGGCCGCTTCTGGCGTGTTCAGCAGATTCAGCAGACTGCTGTGGAACACGATGCCCACCACTGTAAACAGCAGGCCAAAAATCAGCGTGGAAGTAAACAGCGTCCCTATGGTCCGCTGGATACCGGCATGATCGCCAGCGCCTACTTGTTGGGAGATATAGATCTGACCGCCGGAGGCGTATCCAATGCCAAGACAGCTGAGCAGCCATACCAGCTGACTGCCGATAGACACAGCAGACAGACCCGCACTGCCGACAAATTGGCCCACCACCACCATGTCCACCAAACTGTAGAAGGACTGCAGCGCGTTGGACAGCACGAAGGGAATCGCAAAAGAGACCAGCTGGCGTACCACAGGGCCCTCCGTCAAATTGTGAATCAGCGTGTTGTTTTCCATGTCACTCTCTCATCCTCAATTTCTTTTATTTTCGAGCCGTCCAAGTATACCACACCGCCACATTCTTGACAAGTGGCATGGCACATACGGACAGGTATTCCCGATTTTGTTGCACGCCGCGGAAGCATGCGGCGTATTTCCGCGCTGGTTCTTTGCTCTGCCCTGGAAATACAGACCAAAGCCGCCGCAGTATGCGGCGGCTTTGGCTGCGCTTATTTCGCTCGAAGCATCCGTGTGGAATTGAGAATTGCCAGGACAGAAACGCCCACATCGGCGAATACCGCCGCCCACATACCGGCAGCACCCACCGCGCCCAACAGCAGCACCACCGCTTTGACGCCCAGCGCGAACACAATGTTCTGCCGCACAATGCGCATGGTCTTTCTCGCCAGCCGAATGGCCGCAGGCAGCTTCTGGAGATTGTCGTCCATCAGGACCACATCAGCGGCTTCAATAGCAGCATCGGAACCCATGGCGCCCATGGCGATGCCCACATCTGCCCGGGCCAAAACCGGCGCGTCGTTGATGCCGTCTCCCACATAGGCCAGCTTTGCGCCCTCGGATTCAGACTTCAACAGCATCTCCAGCCGTTCCACCTTGTCTCCGGGCAGCAATTCCGCCTCCACTTGATCCAGCCCCAGCGCTCTGGCCACTTGATCCGCTACAGCGCGACTGTCTCCGGTGAGCATAACAGTTTTCCGGATACCAGCCTGCCGCAGCGCCGCGATGGCCTGTGCCGCCCCGTCCTTGGGTTGGTCAGCTACCACGATCCATCCCAAATAGACGCCATCAGCCGCTGTGTGAACCACAGTGCCCGCCTGCTGCGGGGTCTGTACCTGAATGCCTGCAGCGGCCATGAGCCGTTCGTTTCCGACTACCACCTGCCTGCCGTCCACCACTGCGCTGACGCCGTGGCCGGCCTGCTCCTGCACCTCTGTCACTGTATGGGCCTCTGGCTGCCCATTCCATGCCTGCCGCAGAGACTGGGCAATGGGATGAGAGGACCAGCTCTCCGCCAGCGCCGCCAGCTCTAACAGCTCCTCTTGACTGCCCTGTACCGCCGTCAGTGCCGCAACGCGGAAACTGCCCTCTGTCAGGGTGCCCGTCTTGTCAAAAACCACGGCATCCACGTGAGCCAAGGCCTCCAGATAGTTGCCGCCCTTGACCAGAATTCCCTGCCGGGACGCGCCGCCAATTCCGCCGAAAAAGGCCAGCGGCACCGAAATCACCAGCGCACAGGGACACGAAACCACCAGAAACACCAGCGCCCGGTGAATCCATACCAGCCACTGTCCCGTTATCAGCGACGGCAAAACCGCCAGCAACACCGCCGCAATGACAACACAAGGTGTATAGTAGCGGGCAAACCGGGTGATAAACTGCTCCGCCCTGGCCTTCTGGGACGACGCATTTTCCACCAGTTCCAGAATCCGCGCCACAGTAGACTGCGCATACGGCTGCTCCACACGAATTACAAGTGCGCCGTTGAGATCCACACAGCCGGACAGAACCCGTTGGCCGGGCTCTACATCCTGAGGTGCGGACTCACCAGTAAGCGCCGCCGTATCCAAAGCGGCCGTTCCGTCCTCTACAATGCCGTCCAGAGGAATCCGTTCGCCAGGTTTCACCAAAATCCGCTGGCCCTCTTGTACCTCTTCCGGGTCGACCTGCACCCACTGGCCATCCTGCTCCACATTGGCGTGGTCCGGGCGGATATCCATGAGCTGCGCGATCGATCTGCGGCTGCGGTTCACCGCCACCGTCTGGAACAGCTCGCCCACCTGATAGAACAACATCACCGCTACGCCTTCCGGATATTCGCCGCAGCCAAAGGCGCCTACAGTGGCCAGGGCCATCAGAAAGTTTTCATCAAATACCTGCCCTCTGGCAATATTGCGCACCGCCCGCCACAGGACGTCCCAGCCGATGATGGCGTAGGGGATCAGATACAGGACAATCCGCTGCCAGCCCTCCGGTCCGGCAATTTGCAGCGCCGCAAACAGTACCGCTGAAATCAGGATGCGTGCCAGCATTTTCCGCTGCTTTTTGTGCATGGCGGCCGTTCACCTCACAATCCGGCAGTCGGCGTCCACCTTCTTGACGCAGGCCTGGGCCTGCTCTAAAATCTCGTCGAACCGATTGTCATCGGCCACCAACGTCAGCCTCTGGGTCATAAATGCCACGGTACAAGTTTCCACACCGGAAAGTTTGCCAATGGCCTGCTCCATTTTAGCCGCACAGTTGGCGCAATCAAGGTTTTCCATACGAAATGTCTTTTTCACAGCTATGTTCTCCTATCTGTCATTCTGTAATATGCTCTTGCCCCTGATGAATGATGGAGCGGACATGGTCGTCATCCAGGGAATAATAAACGGTCTTTCCATCGCGGCGGAATTTCACCAACTTGTTGGTTTTCAGGATCCGAAGCTGATGGGAAATGGCGGACTGGGACAAATTCAGCAGTCTGGCGATATCGCAGACACACAGCTCCGATTCAAACAATGCATACAGAATCTTAATACGCGTGGAATCGCCAAAGACTTTAAACAATTCTGCCAAATCATACAGCAGCTCATCCGCCGGCAGCTTCCGCTGGACCTGCTCCACCACATCCTCATGCACATGCTGCAGCTCGCAGCAATCGGCCAAATGTTCCATGGAACCCCTCCCAAAAGAATTAAACATATGAGCATCTGTTCATATGTTGATTATAGCATAGCATTTCCGGTTGTCAATAGGCTATAAAAATTTTGCCCTCTGCCAACAATGCGGCAGAGGGCAAATGCGTTTTTTATTTTCTTCTTCGAACACGAAGCGTGTCAATCTTGAAGTGAAACACAGGCTCTTCCAGTTTCTTATACAGCCAGGCTGCAAAAATGCACAGTCCGATAGTCAGTGCATAAGATACAATCTCTTCCGCCAGCAGCGGCACATTTCCACCTGCCTGGTAAAAGCAGTCCGGCAGCCGCACCAAAATGTGCAGGGCGATGGCTGCGGGCAGAAGTTTTGCCCATTCCGTCTTGGTGGAGGCATACCAGACGATGACCGACAGCGCCACTTCTCTTGCTACATAAAAGATCCGGTTGATCCCGCTGAGCAGATATGTCAGCGCCCCCGTGTCGGCGATTGTCTGCAGCTGCTCTATAAGCGCATCCGCTTCCTCTCCCGCTTCCGCCAGAACCGTCTCCAGTCCATTGGAATTGAGATACGAGGCGATGGAATAGGCCGACAGATTGCTGAAGCCGCCCATAATCACCTCTGTCAGGCAAAAACCGATGGCAAACCCCACCGCGGCATCCGCCGAGGAGTATTGATTGGACAGGCCATAGCGGAATACCGCATACCGCGACAATTCTTCAATCAAAGCAGAAACTATGGCCAGATACAGCATCTGCCCTATCACGCTGCTATTCAAGAACGAACCGTCTGCCAGCGCCACAGAATGCAAACTGCTCTCCAGCAGCAATACCATGACCACGTTGACCAGCAGGCCCACCATCATCTGCCGCAGCTTTACACGGCCATAAAGCATAATCAGATATACAATCAAGCCACCGAAGCAGATAAATGCCGACACGCCCAGGGCCGTCACGGTGGATGAGGAAATCGTAAAATCAGCTGGCAAATTATACATCCTTTCTTAGAAAATGGGTCACCGCATGAAAAAGGGCGTGTACAATTCTGCACACACCCTTTCTGCTCGCTTAATTTCGATTGAAGATCTTAAAGATCTCGTCGATATCCGACACATCGGACTCCGGTACAGTTTTCGCCTTTTCGCCAGCGGAAGAGAACGCGCTGGAACGATCGGCGCCGGTGGGACCATCCTCAAATCCTGTGGCAATCACCGTGACGCGAATCTCGTCCTCCATATCCGGGTTAAACGCTGCGCCAAAAATAATGTTGGCTTCCGCATTGGCAGCTTCCATGACGATATTGGCCGCCGTCTCCACATCGTCCAGGCCCAGATCCATTGCACCGGTCACATTGACCAGCACGCCGGTGGCGCCATTGATGGAAGTCTCCAACAGCGGGCTGGAGACCGCCTGCTCAGCAGCCTGCGCGGCCATATCGCGGCCTGTAGCGGTGCCGACACCCATGTGGGCATGGCCTGCGTCCTTCATGATGGAGGACACATCCGCGAAGTCCAGATTGATGATGACATTCTCCGAATATCCCACCAGTTCGGAAATGGAGGAGACCGCCTGTTTGAGCACATCGTCAGCAATTCCAAAGGCGTTGGCAAATGTGATCTTCTGATCGGTAACGTACTTCAGCCGGTCGTTGGGAATGATGATCAAAGAATCCACCTTTTCGGCCAGCGCCTCAATCCCGCTCTCCGCCTGCGCCATCCGGCGCTTGCCCTCAAAACCGAAGGGCTTTGTCACAACGCCCACAGTCAGCACCCCTGCCTCATGGGCCAGATCCGCAATGATCGGCGCGGCGCCAGTGCCGGTTCCGCCTCCCATGCCGGCGGTGATAAACACCATATCCGTGTTCTCCAGAGCCTTGGAAATGACCGCCCGAGACTCTTCAGCGCTCTTTTTGCCAATTTCGGGCTTTGCGCCGGCACCCAAACCGCCGGTCAGCTTTTCACCAATCTGGATCTTATTCTCCGCCTTGGATTTCTCCAGATCCTGCCGATCCGTGTTGACGGCGATGAAATCCACGCCCTTGATACCTTCCTGAATCATCCGATTGATGACATTGTTACCGGCTCCGCCTACGCCGATCACTTTGATCTTGACAACATTCTCTGCGTATGTATCAGCCATGCTGGTTCCTCCTACTCTTTTGTAAAATGCGGAAACGCATACTCAGTCTAATTTATACTGTTATCTATTGTATCTCGAAAAGTCGCCGCGGTCAATAGCTTTTGCGCAATTTTCGACCGCAAAATCTGGCGAAATCCTACACTCCGTCACCATGGATGGAAATGCGCTGCCTGATCCTCCGAAAAGGTCAAATCCAGAATGCCGGAATATTCCCCGGCAAGGCTCTGCAGCGCGCTGGCCAGGAACTGCACCTTATAGGTCAGATCCTCCGCACCGCCCAAGAGGATCTTAAACTGGTCGCCATACCACAAAACCAGATCGTCGCTGTCGCTCAGGTCGATCAGCGTCACTCCCGTGACATTGTTGTCTTCCAAGGCTGTCAAAATCTCTGTCAGCGCCTCTGCGCTGCCGCTCAGGCGCATCATGTCGCCGGCCTCTGGGAGCTGAACCGTTTCACCGGTCACCCGGGGGTAGTTCTGGGCTTCGTCCTCTGTAATCTGCTCCATCAATTTACCCGCGGCACTGATGAGCCACCAGTCGCCATACTCTGACAAAACTGCAGCGGCGGCCTTTCCCTCGGTTATCTCAATCCGTACAGTGCCCGGCAGATCCCGGGTGATGCGCACAGACTCCACATAGGGCAGGTTTGCCAGAATGGAACTGGCAATGCTGGACTTGCGCAGCAGGATTGTATTCTCCCCCAGCTCCACGCCAGAGGCCGCCTGGACCTCCTCGTCGGAATATGCCGTGTTGCCGGACACTTCAAAGCTGGTTACACGGAACCCAACCACCACTGCGAACAGCACCACCGCTACCGCTACTGCCATAATCAGCAGCTTCGTCAATACGTCGGACTGGCGCAGCCGGCGCTGCATCCGTGCTCCGGCCTGTTTTTTCTGCTTTCCCGCCATACGTTGCCTCCAGGATAACCGCAGCTGCCCGGCGGGCCCGCCCTCGGTTACTATGATGTACAGATTTGGCCTTTAGTATACACGATTTCTCACAAAATTTCTACCCGTTTTACGGCCGCGCCAAGATTTTGCAGATTTTTTTCTGCGCTCTCATATCCCCGGTCCAGATGCTCCAGGCCGCTGACGGTGCTGACTCCGTCAGCCCCCAGCGCCGCCACCACCAGGGCCGCCGCGCCGCGCAAATCAGTGCCCCGAACGCTGGCCCCGTGAAGATAGCCAACCCCCGTGACCATGGCCACGCGGCCCTCTACCCGGATATCCGCCCCCATGCGCTGCAGTTCGCACACGTGCCGGTAGCGGTTTTCAAAGATATTCTCCACAAAAGCCGTGGTTCCCGCCGCCTTCACCAGCGCTGCCATCACAGGCGGCTGGGCATCGGTGGGGAATCCAGGATACGGCTCTGTGCTGATGGGGCGGGCCGCCCGCAGCGGCTCCAGCCGCTGCAGATGTATCCCATTAGTCAGCAGCTCCAGCCGGCAGCCGGCCTCGGCCAACACCTCCAGCACCATCCCTAAATGGTGCGGCTGTACGCCCTCCAGCAAAATTTCTCCTCCGGCGCTGGCCACAGCAGACAAATAGGTCGCCGCAGCAATGCGGTCGCCGATAATGCGGTGTTCCACCGGATGCAGCGGCGCACCAGCAACCGTCACAATTGGCGTCCCTGCGCCGCGGATCTCAGCGCCCATTCCCCGGAGAAAGCGAGCCAGGTCAACAATCTCCGGTTCCCGCGCCGCATTGGTCACCGTCACCGGTTCTGGGCAGGCCAGCGCCGCCAGCATCACATTTTCCGTCGCGCCAACGCTGGGAAACGACAGATTGACCGTTCCTCCATGCAGCGCTTCCGCACGGCACAAAATCTTTTCCCCTGCCGATTCCACACACACGCCCAAAGATTCCAACGCTTTCAGATGCAGATCAATGGGGCGCGCCCCCAGCTCACAGCCGCCGGGCGGATACAGGGCCGCGCATCCGGTTCTGGCCAGAATTGCCCCCAGGAAAATCACAGATGACCGCATCTCCTGCATCAGGCTGTCCGGGATATCACACCGGTCTACACCGGTAGGATCCACCACAATCGTGCTTCCCTCCCGCACCACTGTTGCGCCCAAATATTCCAGAATCCGAATGGACGCATCCACATCCCGCAAGTCCGGGCAATTATGTATGACGCACGGGCCGGGACATACCATGGCGGCAGCCAGAATGGGCAGGACACTGTTTTTTGCACCATGGACGGTCATGCTGCCACACAGCCGCCGCCCGCCTTCAATTTTCATCACTTGCATAAACCATTCCTCCGCTTGGCTGACGTTTTACGCCATCCTATGCGGAGGAACGAAGTTGTGTGCGTTTTCAACCTTTCCACAGCGCAGCTCTGCCGCGCGCCGGAAAGCGCCTGCTTCAGCGGTTCCCTAACTCCAGAATGGTCTGATAAATCCGCTCTGCCGAATCCAGCACGGCCATGTCCCGCAGAGCGGTCTCCATGGCCTTCAGCCGTTCCGGGCTGTGAACCAACTCTGTCACCAGGTCGAACAGCACGTCGCCGTCGCATTCTGCCTCCCGCAGAACCACCACTGCGCCGCGATTCTCCCAGATTCGGGCGTTTTTCTCCTGGTGGTTGTCTGTCACATTGGGTGACGGCACCACAATACACGGTTTTGCCGCCGCCGCCACCTCGTTGAACGTGGACGCACCGGCACGGCAGATCACCAAGTCCGCCGCCGCCATCACCTGCGGCATGTCGAAAATGTACTCTCGCATGTCAATGTGGGGAGCCGCGCTTAGATCCACGCCGTGTTCCTTCACATACTCCGGCATCCAGCGCCACCCGAAAGAGCCCGTGGCATGAATATGGTGGAAAGGTTGACCATGCATGCACTCCAGTTCCATAAATCGGGTAATCTTTTTGTTCATCTCCCGGGCGCCCAGGCTGCCCCAAAAAGACACGACAACCGGCCGGTCGTCCAGCCCCAGCGCAGCGCGGGCGTCACTTTTTCTCGTATAAATGAACGCCTCCTGCACCGGTGTTCCAGTAACCACCACCCGTTCCGGATGCTTATAGGTTCCGCGGCACTCTTCATAGGGCACCATAATGCGGTCTACATGATCCGCCACCAGACGGGTCGCAAGTCCCGGCACCGCGTTGGACTCATGGACTGCCGTGGGGATCCCCCGTCTGCTCCCCTGCCGCAGGGCGGGATAGCTGGCATAACCGCCGGTTCCCACAATGACGTCCGGCCGGAACGTATCAATTAGCCGGTCCGCTTTCCGCATGGCTCCCAGGATATGCTTCACCGTCACTATGTTATGCCAAATTCCCTTGGGCGTCAGCTTCCGCTGAAAATTGGAAATATTGACGGTCTCCAGGCAGAAGCCCTCCCGAGGTACCAGCTTGTTTTCCATGCCGTCCTCGGCTCCAACAAACAGAATCCCGCAGTCCGGCCGCCGTTCCCGCAGCATTTTCGCCAGCGCGAGCGCGGGATTGATATGGCCGGCGGTCCCACCGCAGGTAAACATCACATTCATGGGTCGTCCCCTCCTGTGCAGTTAAATCGGTTCGCATTCATCCTTTTTCAAGGAATCCATTGTGCGTTCTGCCTCTCATATGCCCCCGTTTTGCAGCGCCGGTTCTGCCGCCTAGGCAGCCCTGCTGTGCCTGGAGATACTCAGGACAATCCCCACCTCCAGCAGCTGCAGCACCAGCGCCGTGCCTCCATAGGAGAAAAACGGCAGCGGAATGCCCGTTGCCGGCAGAAAATTCGTCACAACGCCGATATTAAAAAACACCTGAAGCGCCAGAAGCGTCGTCAGGCCCGCCGCCACCAGCGTCCCAAACCGGTCCCGCGCGTGCAGCGCGATCCAGTAACCGCGAATAATCAACAGGGCAAACAGCAGGATGATGAATACCGCACCCACAAAGCCCAGTTCCTCACAGACAATGGCAAAAATATAGTCGTTGTGCTCCTCCGGCAGATAGAGATACTTCTGCCGTCCCTTTCCCAGCCCCAGCCCCAGCAGGCCGCCGGAACCGATGGCATAGAGGGACTGAATGATCTGATACCCGTCGTCCGACGGGTCGGAGAACGGGTCGATCCACGCCGAGATCCGCGCCCCGGCATAGCCCATGGTGGCCAAGTACACCACGGCAAACACCGCCACCACGCCGCCGCCCAGCGCAAACCAGCGAAGCTGCGCGCCGCCGAGAAACATCATGGACGCGCCGGTGGCCAAGATAATGACCGTACCGGACAGATGCGGCTCCAGCACCAACAGCCCCGCAATGACCACCAGGATCACGCCAAACGGCAGGATTCCCCACCGAAAGGTCTGCATTTTCTCCCGGTAGGTCGAAATCATCGTGGCAAAGGACAGCACCACCGCCAGCTTTGTCACATCCGACGGCTGAAAGGTGATGGGCCCGATGGCGATCCAGCGGGTGGCGCCATTGGCCGACGCGCCGATGACCGGCACCAGAATCAGCAGCACCACACTGACGCCCAGCAGGGGCATGGCCAGCCGCTTCCAGAACTGATCGTTCAAATTGCAGGCGGCGTACAGGACCGCCAGCCCCAGCAGCGCGTAAACCAACTGCCGGATAAAATAATAAGCGGAATTCCCCTGGGTCACATAGGCCCGTGCATAGCTGGCTGAATACATCACCACCAGCCCGATCATGACCAGCAGCAGGGTCAGCAGCAGGAACGGCAGGTCGATGGGACCGGCTTTTTTCGCCGCCGCAGCCTTCTTCTGTGCGATTCGTACTGTGTCCAAAGGCGACTCCTTCCGCACAGTCCTTCTATCCTAAAAATCCCTCTATATCTTTAATACTGCGGACGCCGCCATCTGAGCTTCCACGAACCGGACTGAATCCTTCCCGTTTCAACTTGCATTTGATACAGCTTTTCCCAGCGCCTGCAGGCTGTGTTCCATTGCCTCAAAACAGACCGGATACACCGATATACGCCAGAACACAGAACGCTACCGTCACCAGAACAAAGACCCAGAAAATCTTCACTTCGCTCCAGCCGCACTTCTCAAAGTGGTGATGGATCGGCGCCATTTTGAAAATGCGCTTGCCATGGCTGAGTTTAAAATACGTCACCTGGATGATGTCGGACAGGGTTTCGATGATATAAATGATGCCCACCAGGATCAGCACCAGCGGCATATCCAGCGCATAGGCCAGGCCGACCACGGCGCCGCCCAGGAACAAGGATCCCGTGTCTCCCATGAACACCATAGCCGGATGGAAATTATAGCAAAGGAAGGCCCCCAATCCGCCCAGCAGCGCCAGGGCAAACAGGCCCGTATTGTGTCTGCCCAGTGCAAACGCCACAGCGGCAAAGAAGGCCATCACCGGCATGGTGACGCCGGCAGCCAGCCCGTCGATGCCGTCGGTCAGATTGACCGCATTGACGCAGCCCACGATAATAAACATGGAAAGCACCAGATAGACGGCCCATGGAATGGTCACCGTGATATTGGCAAAGGGAATATACAGCTGATTGGTCATGCTGCCGGTCCAGCGCAGCAGCGCCAGATACAGCGCAGCAGCCGCCAATTGCAAAAGGAATTTCTGCAATGCAGTCAAGCCCAGGTTGCGCTTAAATTTCACTTTAAAAAAGTCATCCAAAAAGCCGATTGCGCCAAAGATCAGGGAAAACCCATAAACCAGCAGATGGGTCACATCCCCTTCCAGCATTCCGCTCCATCCGGTTAAAACGCAAACCAGCGCTGCCAGAATGAACATCAGGCCGCCCATGGTAGGCGTACCGGCCTTGGAGTTGTGCCAGCTGGGTCCAATCTCCCGGATGGATTGGCCCACTTTCAGCGCGCGCAGCGCCGGGATCAGGATGCGGCCCAGCACCAGCCCCACCGCAAACGCCCCCAGAGCCGTCACTACAATTTGAATCAGTAACTCAGAGTTCAACATATGTTCGGGATCCTCACTTTTTCAATTTCTGCATCGTGGGCCGGCTCACTCAGTCCGGTCCAGGAACATGTTCAACGCCAGCTCCATCCGCATTCCGCGGCTGCCTTTGAAGAGGAGGACATCTCCTGGCCGTGCCCGGCTCTTCAGGGCGTTGACCAGTTCTTCGTGGGTATCGAAGTGCATGGCGTTGCGCTGCGTCATGCCGCCGGTAATGGCGCCGTCCACATAGCGGCTGGCCAGCTTGCCATAAGCAAGAACCATGTCTGCCTTCTGGGCCGCAATGCGTCCGATGCGGTAGTGCTCGGCATTGCTGCGATGGCCCAATTCCAGCATATCCCCCAATACGGCGATCTTCCTGCCTTCGGATTGGTGATCGCCCAGCACCGTCAGCGCCGCCTCTGTGGACTCCGGGCCGGCGTTATAACAGTCCTCGATGATGGTATAGCCGTTTTCTTCATACGTCTTTTGGCGCATTCCCGTGTTCTGGAACTTCCCCATAGCCTTCTGAATATTCTCCGGCTGGACGCCCAAATACAGTCCCACTGTAATTGCTGCCAGTGCGTTATACACATTGTGCTCGCCTTCCACCGGCAAATAGACCTCAAAATGGTGTCCCAAGCCTTCCACAATGAAATTGACGCCGCCCTCATGCTGCACAATATCTGTGGCATGGACGTCGTTATGCTCATTGCGTACACCAAAATACAGCGTTTTGCACTTGGTCTTGCCATTGATATTCCATAGCAGCGGCTCATCCCCATTGAACACGGCCAACCCCTGACGGGAAACGCCTTCCATAATCTCCAGCTTGGCTTGGAGAATGCCCTCCCTGGATCCGAGATGTTCAATGTGCATGGTTCCAATATTGGTGATCACCACCACATCGGGCCGTGTGATATCCGTCAGGCGGGACATCTCGCCAAAGTGGTTCATCCCCAGTTCCACCACCGCCATTTCCGCATCCTCCGGAATGTTCATCATGGTGATGGGCAACCCGATTTCATTGTTATAGTTCCCGCTGGTTTTGGAGGTACGGAACTGCTGCTCCAGAATACCAGCCAGCATTTCCTTGGTGGTGGTTTTCCCCACGCTTCCGGTAATGGCAGTAAATGTCGCGTTCAGCGTCCGGCGATACGCCTTCGCCAGCGCACCAAAGGCGGTCAGCGTGTCCTCCACCCGGATGGCAGGAACAGAAGGATCCAGTTCCTGCGCTGTCAGGGTTGCCGAGGCTCCATGCTCCATGGCATCCGGGATAAACTGATGGGCGTCAAACCGTTCTCCCACCAGAGGGATAAACAGATCTCCATCCCTGGCCTCCTTGGAATTTGTACACACACTGCTGACGCGCACACCGGCATGGGCTGAAGCTACAGAGCCGCCGCACCATCGCGCTACCTGTGATAGGGTCATTTCTTTCATAGTATCTCACATCCCAACTGTTTGCTTTCGCTGTTCCTCTAGATGAGCGGCAACCTCTTCCCGCTCATCCAAATGGGTTTTTGTCGTTCCGAGAATCTGATAGGTTTCGTGCCCTTTTCCGGCCAACACAATAATATCGTCCTTTTGTGCCATATCCATGGCGTAACGGATGGCCTCGCGGCGATTTTCCACCACAGCATAGGGCGTTTCCACATCCTGCAGCCCCACCAGAATATCTTGAATGATTTTATGGGGATTCTCTGTCCTGGGATTGTCAGAGGTGATGACGGCAAAGTCGCTGAGCTCTGCGCCAATGCGGCCCATAATGGGCCGTTTGATGGGATCCCGGTCGCCTCCGCAGCCAAAAACCGCAATGAGCCGGCCCTTACAGTAGCCCTTCACCGACCGCAGCACATTTTCCAGACCATCAGGGGTGTGGGCATAGTCAATCAGGACCGTATATTCCTGCCCTGGCGTCGGTACCACCTCCACGCGGCCTTTCACGCCATGGGCCGTGGCCAACGCCGCAGCCGCAGCCGCCAGGGGCACACCCAGAGCCATTGCGGACCCCAACACCGCCAACGCATTATAGACTGTAAAACCGCCGGGAATGCCAAGATGAACGTCCGTCTGCTCCCCGCCACAGGACGCAGTAAACGCCACATGATCCGAAGCCAGTTGGATATTTTCCGCTTTTAAGTCTGCACCTGTACGAATCCCATAGGTCAGAACATCACAGGTTGCAATTTCCCGAAGCCGTTCTGCTGCGCTGTCATCCAGATTGATCACGCCATGATCACAGCGGGTGAACAGAATGGCCTTGGCCTCCAGATAGGCTTTCATAGTTTTGTGGAAATCCAAATGATCCTGTGTCAGGTTGCTGAAGGTTCCCACAGCAAAATGAATTCCGGCCACTCTGTCCAGCGCCAGCGCATGGGAAGACACCTCCATAATCACATGGGTGCAGCCGGCCTGGGCCATCCGGGCAAACAACGCCTGCAATTCATAGCTCTCCGGCGTAGTGCGTTCCGTCTCCAGGATTTCGTCTCCCACCATATTCTGAATTGTCCCAACCAGGCCCACCTTTGCTCCCAGTGTCTGTTCCAGGACCGTTTTCAGCAAAAACGTGGTGGTGGTTTTTCCGTTGGTACCGGTGACGCCAATAAACTGCATTTTCTCCGCGGGGCGGCCAAACCAGTTGGCCGAAGCCAGCGCCAGAGCCAACCGCGTGGACGCCACGCGCACATAGGGCACATCGCCCTCCGGTGGGCGCTCACACAACACCGCCGCCGCACCTCTTTCCACCGCCATGGGAATAAACCGGTGTCCATCGGTCTCGAACCCGGCAATCGCTACAAACAAGTTCCCAGGCGCCGTCATACGGGAATCGTAACAAACCCCTGTAATCTCCATATTCAGAGAAGCCGTTGTTTCCAGGATCTCAATACCATCCAGCAACTGTGACAATTTCATGTCCAGCCACTCCTTTCCGCTGCAAACGCCGCGTTTTTTACCTGGGCGTTTTCCACCATTATAACATAATATTGTATTGATGCAACCGCTCAGCATGTCGAAAAAGCGGCAAAGCCGCTTTTTCGACAGCCTGCGGGATCAGTCCATGGCAGTGTGATCGGTGAATTCCACCGTCACCACAGTTCCTTTTTCCACTTCCGTCCCCGCCGCCGGCGACTGGTCGGTGGCAGTGATGGTACTCTCACTGCCGCTGGCTCCCTCGGCCTTCAAATACAGGCCGCTGTTGGCAATTGCAGCATTGGCCGCCTCAGCAGTCATCCCCAGCACACTGGGCACTGTCACGGTACTGCTGTCCCGCTGGCCGCCCAGATAGACCACCACCTCCGAGCCGCCGGGGATCACACTGTCCGCCGTGGGGATCTGATCTGTGACTGTCTCTCCGTCACCCACCGTGCGGTAAGTGAATCCGGCGTCAGACAACGCCGTTTTCATCTGAGACACAGACATTCCCGTCAAGTCCGGCACAGCGGTGTCCACATACTGAGGATCTTCATCGGTATAGTCCGGCTCAATGCCCAGGTACGGCAGCACATCTGACAGCACATCCCGCACCGTAGGGGCCGCCATAATACCGCCGGAGATATAATATCCGGTAGAGGTACTGGGCGTATCCAACGCCACCAGACACACAATCTGCGGGTCGTCAATGGGCGCCACACCGATGAAGGAAACGATTTTGTCATCCACCGGGTTGCCGTCTTCGTCGAATACGTCAATTTTTTCTGACGTACCGGTCTTGCCGCCAATGCGGTAGCCGGCCACCTGGGCGTTTTTGGCGGTACCGGTGACCACAACCGCTTCCAGCAGTTCCCGCATGGTGGCGGAAGTGGCCTCGGAGATGACCTGGCGGATCACCTCCTGCTCCGTTTGGGTAACGGTATTCCCTTCGCTGTCCAGCACTTCACTGACCACGTAGGGCGTCAGCAGATAACCGCCATTGACGATGGCGGCCTCTGCGCGAACCATCTGCAGCGGGGTGATTTTAAAGGTCTGCCCAAAGGACACGGAAGTCAAAGAGGCATAGCTGTCCGGGTCCGTCAGCACATCCTTTTGAAAGAAAACGCCTGCGGCCTCGCCCGGGAGATCAATTCCGGTCTTTTCTAATAGCCCAAAATTTTCAATATAAGTATAGAGCAGTTCTCCGCCCAGGCGGATGCCGATATTGGCAAATGCCACATTGCAGGAATTCTGCAACGCTTCACTGGTAGTCTGGCTTCCGTGACCGGTGTGTTTCCAACAGTTCAAAACCTTGGTCCGCCCCTTGATCGTAGTCGAACCGCTGCAATAGAAAGTATCCGTCAGGCTAACGGCTCCCTCTTCCAGCGCCGAAGCCAGGGTCACAGTCTTAAAGGTGGAGCCTGGCTCATAACCGTCCGAAACCACCCGGTTGCGCCACTGCTGAAGCCGTGCCGACACCAGCGCCTCATTGTACGCCTCCATGGCTTCCTCATAGGCGTCGGTTCCCTCCCCCAGCAGCAAGGCCTCCAGATACTGTTCTTCCAATTCTGCCGCCGTGTCCAAATCATAAATTTCCAGATAGTTATTGGGGTCATAACTGCCCAAAGTGGCCATGGCCAGAATTTCCCCGGTGTTGACATCCATGATCAGTCCAAAGGCTCCGTTCTGGACATCATATTTCTCCACGGCAGCCTCCATGTTCTTCTCCAGAAAATACTGAATCGTGGTGTCAATGGTCAAAATCACATCGCTGCCGTCGGCGGCATCGTAATATTTTTCAAATTTGTACAGCATTTCGCTGCCATAGTTCCCACGGGCGGTGATAATCTTGCCGGAGGTGCCCTCCAGATCACTGTTGTACAGAGCTTCGATCCCCTCTGCACCCACATTGTCGCTGCTGCGCACGAAGCCCACAATCTGGGCCGCCAACGCCGCATAGGGATAGACACGCTTTGTATCCGGTTCCAGATACACGCCTTCCAGATCATTTTCATTGATAAAGGCCCGCACCTGATCAGTCAAATCGCTGTCGATTTTCCGGCGGATAACTTTATACAGGAGGGCCACATCCTCCGCCTGCTCCATAATCCAGTCAGCGTCCACGTCCAGCAGTTCCGACAGGCCCTGGGCAATGAATTCCACATCCTGATCCTTCTGCTGCAGCTCCAGCGGAGAAATAAACACATTTTCCACGCTGGCAGATACCGCCAGCACATTCATATTGCGGTCGTAGATGGTTCCGCGGGCTGCCGTCAAAGTCGTCTCCCGCGTCTGGTTGTCCACGGCCATCTGTTCATACAGATCATGGTCGCGGATCTGCAGTGTATACAGTGTGTAAATAAGCGGCAGAAACATGGCCACCCCGCACACCGCCATCAACCACAGCGTGCGACCGCGGATTGTGCGGCCCGCTCGATCCCGCTGCGGCCTTGCCGCCTGTTCGCCTGATTCCCTGCGCAATGGGCATCGCCTCCGGTGGAAATTGGAACATGCTCAGGAACAGGCCGTCTTTCCCCGTTGGTCAGACGCCCAGATTCCAGATAAGATTTGGACATGTCCCTGTTCCACTATATGCAGGTAGTCAGGAGAAATATGACAGAATATCGGCAGCAGCCGCCTGTAGATTGGTTTTGAAATTCTCCAGCGCGGAAGGTGTCCGAACAGTTAGAATCTCTCCCCGGTCCTGCAATGGCAATGTCACTGTGCGCATCTGCCACGCCTCCGGCTCAGTCATCCCAAGCCGCCCGGTGGCCTCTTGGTACACGCGCTGGGGATCCGCCGCCAATTCATAAGCAGCCTGCAGTTCTTCCTGCCTGGCCTGGACCGTTTCCAGCTCCTCTTCCAGGGCGGCGTTTTCGCTGACGGTCTCATACAGGCGGACATACGCCGTCAACACCAGCGTCAGGAGCAAAACCGCCGTCACGACGCCTGTCAACGCTGCTTCCGGGATGCGGGCCTTGCCGCTGCTATATCTCATAGCTTTTCCGCAATGCGCAGCTTGGCGCTGCGGGCACGGGGATTTTCAGCCAGCTCCACCTGACCGGAGACAATGGGCTTGCGTGTCACCAGCTTCACCTGGGGTGTCTTCCCGCAGACGCATACCGGAAAATCCGGCGGGCAGGTGCAGCCCTTGGCCGCCTGCTGCATGGCGGTCTTGACAATCCGGTCCTCCAGCGAGTGGAAGGTAATCACACACAGCCGTCCGCCGGGATTCAGATGGTCTATCGCGGTCTCCATCATCTCCCGCACTGCCGTCAACTCGTCGTTTACAGCGATCCGGATGGCCTGAAAGCTGCGCTTCGCCGGGTGCTGCTTCTCCCGCAGCGCCTGCGCCGGCATGGCAGATTTCACGATCTCCACCAGCTCCAGCGTCGTTTCCACCGGCTTCTCCGCCCGCCGGGCCACAATGGCGGCGGCAATGCGGGGGGCATAGCGTTCCTCTCCGTATTCGTACAAAATTCTGGTCAGCTCTTCCTGGCTCCAGCAGTTGACCACCTCATACGCGGTGAGGCTGTCTCCGCCGTCCATGCGCATATCCAGCGGGGCATCAGCCATGTAGGAAAAGCCGCGGGCGCCGTCATCCAGCTGTGGAGAGGACACCCCCAAGTCAAATAGCATTCCGTCAATTTTGTCCAGTCCCAGACTGCCCAGAATGGCGTCCAGTTCCTTAAAATTGCTGTGTACCAGTGTGACACAGTCCCCATACGGGGCCAGCCGCTCGCCGGACGCCCGCAGGGCAACCGGGTCCCGGTCCACGCCAATGAGCCGCCCGGTAGTCAGCCGCGCGGCAATTTGGCAGGCATGTCCGGCGCCGCCCAGCGTACCGTCCAGGTAAATCCCGTCAGGCCGGATTTGCAGCCCCTCAATACATTCCGCCAGCAGGACGGACTTATGTGAAAACTCCATCAAAATCCCAGCTCTCTCATGACCGCCTCCAGCTTTTCCGGCGTCAGATTGGCCCGCTCCTGTTCCGCATAGAGGGCGCTGTTCCAGATTTCCGCGTGGTCGGCAACGCCGATGAATGTCACATCCTGTTCCAAATGGGCATACTGCCGTAATTCTGCGGGCAGCAGGAACCGCCCCTGCTTATCCGGCTCACACTTGGCGGCATTGGCGAACAAAAAGCGCATGTGCCGGGAAGCGGACAGCGGCAGTGCACGATATTTATCCAGAATCTGCTGCCAGCTCTCCTGTGGATAGGCCGCAAGGCAGCCGTCCAGACCCAGCGTGACATAGAAGGCGCTCCCCAGCTCCTCCCGCAGCTTGGCGGGGACAAACAGCCTGCCCTTTGGATCGACACTGTGCTGATATTTTCCGGTCACGCCCTCACCTCATTCCACTTTGCTCATTTTTGCTCCATTTTGCGCCACGCTTCTTCTAGTATACTCTGTTTGCTTGGAAAATGCAACGGGCAATTCCCCTTTTTTGCTCGACACCGGTGTCAAAATCGGGCGATTTGGCCCTGGGTCTGGGACTTGCCATTGTCCATCCTGTTGGCCGAAGCCCAAAATGCAGCCGTTTCCGTCCGGCGGAATGCGAGACGGCCCACGGCTGCGCTCTGGCGCCGGGGCAACAGGAAGCCTTTTCCTCCTCCAATTGGGGACTTTTTTCGGCACACCTCTCCCTCTTCAATTGACAAGTTTCAGCGTTTTTCGTACAATAGATATATATTTGACCGTACGAGGGCTTGCTTATGAAACAAACATGGATCTTCCTATTGCTTTTGGCCGTGCTGCTCATGAGCGGCTGCACAGAGACCCCGGCGGCAGCGGCAGCTCCCACCGAACCGGCGCCGTCCGCTTCTATCCAGGCCGGGATTGAAACCACCGCCCAGTCTTCGCCCGCCTCCGAAACAGAGGCCAGCACCGCATCTTCCCAAACTCCCTTTGAGAATCCATCCGATACATCGGCGGCACAGATTCTGGACCAGATCGTGGAAAAGGTGACAACCCCGCCTCCAGAACCGCTGGAAATCACCCTGACCGTGCCGGAGGCCGTCACAGTCACAGCGGACGCACCCACAGTCAACCTGCCCTGCAGCCTGACCCGTACCGGCGACGGGCCTGAAACGGGACAGTTTCAGGTCTATCAGAACGGTCAGTTGATCTGGGACGTGGCATTGACGCTCCAGACAGGCGAAGGCCCTGTGCAGTTGACCTATGAGTTTACGCGATATATGACTCAGACCAGCGACACGGTTTACTACGTCCTGACCTACGGTGACGAAACACTGACGGCGCAGACCGAGGTAACCCTGGTCAACTGGCCTGACGAGGTCTATGCGAAGGCTTCCGGGGAAAAACTGCCCTATTCCATCGAGGTGGTCAAAAATCACAACGTGGTTCTGATCTACGGCATGGATGAAAACCGGGAATATACCCAACTGGTCAAGACGTTTCTGTGTTCTACAGGCCAGTGGACGCCCCTGGGCAACTTCACAGCCTCTACCCGGTATGAGGGGTGGCGAACTCTCTATGCCAACGCTGCGCACACTGCCTATTGCTACGGGCAGTATGCCATCGTCATTTCCGGCGACTATCTGTTCCACTCCGTTCCGTACTACACGCCGAATAAAAACGACCTGGAATATACGGAATTCAACAAACTCGGCACGCAGGCCTCATTGGGTTGTATTCGTCTGGCTGTCGCCGACGTGAAATGGATTTATGACAACTGCCCCTATGGCACCCCTGTTTCCATTGTAAACCGGGAGGAACTGGGCGTGGAAAAACCGGAGGCATTGTACATCGACCCGGAAAGTCCCAATCGTGGCTGGGATCCCACCGATCCCGATCCGGCCAACCCATGGCTGGCAGACGCCGGATAACCGTTTTACGCATTCCACAGCAAACCGCCCTGGGCCGCGTTTTACAGACGCAGCCCAGGGCGGAATTGATGTTTTCGATTTACCGCAAAAAACCGTAATACCCGGAATACAGGGCAGCCAGAGGATTGTGTCCCAGCAGGCGGTCCTTGACGGCAATGACCGTCACCGGCGCTTCGGCGTATTTGAAAAACAGGGAATCGTGGCCGACGCACAGACCCAGCATCAGGTTGAATTCGGTACCAGCGGCATTTAAAATCATCGCCTGGGCGATGGGATCGCACATGGATTCATGGCCGCTGTGGATTTTCTCCTCTTCCGTTATGCCGAGGAAAGATTTGTCCGTACAGCCAACCTTACAGGCAACAGACACCACCTCAAACCCATGGTGCTCTAGGATTTGATTCAGCGCCGCCGCTTCCTCCCGCAGGCCGATGCAGAACGCCAAGCCCAATCTGTGATAGTTCTGTTTCTCACAGAATTCCATGACCTCCAGAATCCTGGGCTTCAGCGGCATACGCTGGTCGGGATCAAACGGGGAAACGCCGTAGCACTCCGCCTCCTGTTTGGCGGCATTGCAGGCAAAGCGCATGATCTCCGGATCCTGCATAAACTGCGCCTTGGCCTCCTCCACCAGCTCCGGGCAGAGAGTGGAAGCACAGAACTCCGGATGACGGCCGTTCACTGCCCTGCAATAGCGTTCCTCTGCACGGAACGGGCACCTGGCACATTGGACTGCCTGGGCATTCTGAGCAGCTTCCATTTATGCAAACAGCTCCAGCGCCTTTTCGGCAAACCGCTGGCCATAGGTCTGGAACAGGGGCTTGGCAGCCTCCTCCCCGTCCTTCAGGCAGATGGGCCCCAGATGGATGAAGGGCAGGCCCTGGGCCGTGCCGGAGGAATAGACCAGTGTGCCTTTGACCAGCAGTTGGGTCAGGACGGACTGGATCGCCACATCCGCACCGCCCTGCAGGAAGTTGGCAGTAGCATAGGCGCCGGCCAGCTTTCCTGCCAGCTTGCAGGGGCAGGTGTCCAGCCACTGCTTCATCTGCCACGCCTCGGCGGCGTAGTAGTCGGGCGTACCAACAATCACTGCAGCAGAGTCGTTCACAAAGGCCACATTGTCCTCATTATAGCTGGTCAACTCAGAAATGGGGAACAGCCCCACTTCAATCTCGCTGTTGGCAGCCAGGATGCCGGCCTTGATCTCCTCCGCCATGGCGGCGGTACGGCCAGTGGATGTAAAGTAGACAACAGAAATTTTCATAGAATATCCTCCTATTACATTGCCGCCCCTCCCGCCTCCGGTGGGAAACGGGGCGGAGGTTTACGCTTTATTGCCAATCAGATTTACAATGTAGTCGGCAATTTCCTGATCCGTGGCCAATTCGCCGGTCCCCTTGCCGCCGTAGGCCAGGACGCCCTCATGGGGCTCAATGAACTTGTATTGGCCCAGATCCTTCAGTTTCTGCATATTGCCCTGCATGATGGGATTGGTGTACATGGCGTCATTCATGGCCGGGGCGAAAACCACCGGCGCCCGGGTGGCCATGACGGTGGTGGTGAGCATGTCGTCGGCAATGCCGTTGGCGATTTTGCCGATGATGTTGGCAGTGGCCGGAGCAATCAGGAAGCAGTCCGCCTTCCGGGCCAGAGAGATATGCTCCACGTTCCACACCGCCGGTTCCTTAAACATATCGCGGGTCACGATGTTTCGAGACAGGGTACGGATGGTCTGCTCGGTAATAAAGGTTTCAGCGTTTTTGGTCATAATGACATCCACGTTGGCATGCAGGTCAATGACCAGTCTGTTGATGATCAGGCACGCCTTCCAGGCGGCAATGCCACCGGTAATGCCCATGACAATATTTTTTCCTGTCAACATAAAAAGATCAATCCTCTCGCGTACTGCGGTCCAAAACACAGGACCGTCGAAATGTCCCGAAGCGGCCCCGCCGCAGGACTCATTGTATAGTATTATAGCACAGATTTTCAAAAAGGGAAATAGGCTTTCGCCCCTGTTTGCAAATTGCCCATACACCCATGAACCGGCCCTGTACCGCAGCAGCCGCGCACCTTCTGGGCAGCCGGAGCAAAATCGTTTCAGCATTCTATCTATGGGTAAAAGCTCCCATAAATCTTCCCCGTCTCCACGGTCTTTCCCCGCAGAATGGCCAGCTCCGACACTGTCACCATCCGAAATCCACGGCTCTGGAGGGTATCCACGATCTCCAGCGCCGCATCCACGGAAGAATCCGACATATCGTGCAGCAGCACCACATCGCCATCCTGCACTTTGCTGAGAACATTTTGGACAATCTGGCTGGAAGACGTAATATGCCAGTCCTCCGGATCCACAGACCAGAGAATAATGCCCAAATCCTGTTCATCCGCCACAGCCCGGCATGTGTCGCTGGTCAAGCCCCCCGGCGGGCGCATCAGCACAGGCGCCACGCCAGCAGCATCGGCAATCAGCTCGGCGGTTCCGGTCAACTCCTGCTCCAGGGTCTGTCGGGACATCGTATGCATGTAATCGTGAGAATAGCCGTGGATGCCGATCTCATGGCCCTCCGCTGCATAGCGGGTCATAAGTTCCGGAAACTGCTCCACCCGGTAACCGCACAGGAAAAAGGTCGCTGCCGCGCCCCGTTCTGCCAGTCCATCCAGCAGCCGGGCGGTAAACCGGCCCGAAGGGCCGTCATCAAATGTCAGCGCCACATAGCCCGCCACCATTTCACCGCCAACAGGTGTCTCCGCCGCCTGGACGCCGCTCAACAGCAGGCCGGCGCACACCAACACCGCCGTCAGCTTTTTTGTCATGAAACCACCCTCTTAAAAAAGCCTTTGCATAGTATTTGCATCTTTCCCGGTTTCATGACAGAATTGCAGGCAGAGCGTACAGGAAAAAGGCGGGTGTCTCAAAAAATCGCATGCAGGTCAAAAGCATGCCAAGCACTTCTTTTTGTCACAAATTATTCTAGATGGTGTCGTCAATAAACAAGGAGCCAAATAGCAATACAACGGATATGGACAGCAGCAACGAAAGAAGC
>CBCPMX010000094.1:0-2711 GCA_965120355.1 uncultured Oscillospiraceae bacterium | reverse complement strand
AGACCATTCTCCAGGCCGTTCAGCTTGTTCATGACGGACTGGTTATCAAATCCGCGCTGGAGGTCGGCGCTGGTGGCAGGAGTGCCGCAGCTGTCACGGCCACCGCCGAAGCCGCCAAAACCGCCGCCCCAGTTTCCGCCAAACAGGCCGAAGATCAAAAAGAGGATGATCCAGGAGGCCCAGTCGCCGCCCCACATGCCGTTGCCGCTACCATAGCCGGAGCCGTAGGCAGGAGCCACAGGCATTGTCATGACGGTGTTGTCAGTCGAAAGACTCATTGTGTTATCTCCTTTGAAGGTTTATTTCAAAATCCGGCCGGAATTTTGATTATTGATAGCAATCATTCAAAATGTACTTATGATGTTTGTTAACTTCTTTGCAGAATGTGAAGTGTCCTTATGTTTCTGTCTTCACTTTCCAAACATCCCCCGCAGTGGCTCAAACATCTGCTGCATCTGTTGGGCCTGTCGCTGTGCCTGGTCAAGCTGTGCCTGAGAGACACGGCCAGAAGATACCAGCTCTTGTATCATGGCATTCGGGTCTTTGCCACGCATTTGCTGCATGAAGGATTGAAATTGCTGCATCATATTGGGCTGACCGCCCATCGCCTGATAGAACGGATTAGCCATCGGTCACTTCCTCCTTTTGCGCAGTTTTCTTTGCCGCCTGTTTTGGAGCCGCAAGAGCGTCCAGACGGGCCTCCAGAGCTTCCAAGCGGGACAGGGGAGCATACTCTACTGCCGGGGCCTGTGAGGGCCGCTGTGTGCGCTCTACGAGGTCATAGATCTTCATGGTTGGTTTCCCGGAAGCGTCCGCCTGTTTGAGGTAGACCACCGGGGAGTTGCTATCCCATAGAGTGACCGCGCTGTTGGGAGCCACCAGATAATTAGCCGCCTCCATTTCGTTTTGCACCCACACGATGGATGCTTGGGGCTGCTGGGGTGGTTGTTGCATATTTTGCAACTGGTATTGGCTCTGCCGTAGTTGCGCTAGCTGGTCCTGCATGGGCGGCTGATAGTACGGCTGATAGCCTGGGTAATAAGGTGTATAAGGCATAACACGTCATCCTTTCTGCCAGTAGTACAAGACAATTTCGTTCCCGCTGTCCCAGGTGTCGTATAGAACTCCGTCCACAATGCAGACCACATGGCCGGACAAGGCAAGTATGTATGTTCCGTGAGGGCGTGCATCTGCAAACTCTGCCACCGTAACATCATCGGATGCCAACTCCCGTTTAAAGCCATTTCGCCGGAGGTAAGCCCCCCATGTGGCATTTGCGCTCGGCATATCTCCGCACAACGACCCCTCGATGCACAGTCCGATGTAGGTGGTGTACCAGTCCTGTCCGAGGGCCTTTGATAATGCTCTGACGGTACAGTCTCCTACATTCTTACCGTTAGGGTTCGGGTTGTACGGTTTCCACATGGCGGTTTGCCCTCTCTACGTCCTCCACATAGCGTTCCAGGCCATCGTCATCGCCCTGGAAAATGTACCAGGACACGGCATCCAAGGCGCACTCTTTGTTCATCCCCGTTGCCATAAGTCTCTGTAAGTAGTTCATATCTCAACACGTCCTTTCCGACAAAAAAGGAGACCGCGAGGAGGACTGCGACGTGTACAGCCCTTGATTCCTCACGTCCTCCATGCTTAGATTTTCGCAGAAAAATACCCCGGCTGGGTTCGGTCCCAGTCGGGGTTGTGTTCGTCTTATATACGGTTTGTGTTCAGGCGGTTTGCGACGTCCACGATGCGGGGCAGGATATATTTCAGGTGGTCTCCAACAGTGGCCCTCCTCCACCCAAGCTCCGCCGCTATGTCAATCTGCGCCCACTTGTCGATGATGTACCGGCGGGCGATCAAATCATCGTCCCGGTGCAGGGCGGCTTCGTCAATCGCCTTGACAAGCTCTGAGCGCAAGAGGTCTCCCAGTGGTTCCGGAAGTTTCACTCTTGCGCTCATCTGCTCACCCCAATCCTATCCTCGCTAATACAAAGGCGATCACCGCAGCCAGCACCGCCCAAATGACCTTGTCCACGATAGCTTCCCACCGCTTTCCAGATTTGGACTGCTGCCCTTCTTGCCAAGTCACCAGCTTATTGATGTTCCGCTCCATATTATTGAGCTGTTCGTCCAGTTTGGAGTCTCGGGCTATCTGCTCCCGCTGCCAATCATAAAACTTGGCGTGGAACTTCTTGGAGTCGTCCCGCCATTCTTCCAGTGCTTCAATTCGGGATTCCAGTTTTGCCGCAGCAGCCTTTCCGATACAGTCCCGCTCCGGGTTGATGATACATTTCTCGTCGGGCAATGGTAGCACTCCTCTCTAAATGGGCGGTGACGCGCTGGTGTCCTCAGTGAACCCCTTCGCCTTTGCCGCCTCATATGTAATGCCGCCCTCGCTGTGGTCGCTCTTGCACAGGTTCAGATACCCGGTCAGCCCGGCCCCGATGACGGCCTCGGCAAGCCCCACGGCGGCGGTGAGCCATGCCGCCGTACTGGTGAACCCTTTGGTAATGCAGAGGTACATCAGGAAGAAGCACTCCTGAACAATGGCAAAGCCAAGCAGGATAACCGCCAGCGTGAGCACTTTGCTCCACTCCCGCTTTTTCCGGGTCTTCTTCTCCGCGTCCATCACGCCTTGCCCATCAGCTGGGCGAAGCGGTACAGGATAACAGCCATCTGCTCACGGGTCAGTACATCTTCCCACATACCGT
>CBCPMX010000093.1:0-6806 GCA_965120355.1 uncultured Oscillospiraceae bacterium | reverse complement strand
GATGCGTTCCTTGACTCAGTCTTTGCTGCCTGACTGCCGTCCCATCTACTCGGAAGTGTTCAACTTGTTATTGCAATTTGCGATAAGTTTCGGATTTCTCTGTGCGAGCAAATCCAGCTGAGCCAGTCAACGGGCAAGAGGAGCGGCGCACGCCCTGTCTGCTGATGAAACCTGGCCTGCGCTTGCACCATCACAGCCCTGTTTTCAGCTGCTCCAAATGCTTTTGCCCTTCCCGGCGGCACTGTTTTTTCCATGCCAGCGGCGGCAGAGCGTATGACACACGACACGCTGTATCGCAAAGGCGGGTTCCAAATGGGGCGTTGTTCCCCTTTGGAATCTCCATTAGAACAGGCGGTATGCCACCCCCCTGCGGGGCGCATACCGCCTGTTCTTGTTATTTCGCTCTCCCGGCTGTGTCCAGCTGGGATCGTGGGAATGATGGGGGATCTTTATCTGAGTGAAACCCCGGACTTCCATTTTTGAATGGTTGCGGAACGCGGTTTTAAGAAAATGTTGCAGCAAAAAGAGAAAACCGCGCCCGTCCTGCAGGGACGGCGCGGTGCGCCTCATAGTGAAAAGTCCTTTTTATCGTATTTTTTGAAATTGGGCGCAAGCGGTTTCGGAGGCGTCCGTTTCAGCGGATCATAAGAGAACTTCCGGCAGCTGTATGCCGGTGGAATAATGCCCTGTTTCCTGCAGGCCATTTTATTCTCGCCGGCTACGGCGGCGTGCGCGCAATAGGCGCAGCGCGGTTCCAAATCCTTCCGAAACAGCATGGTACCATCGTCCCTTCTTCAGGCTGTGTCTGCTGCCAGGTGCGGCAGATATGTTTCTGACAGCCTGTGTTCTTTGCCATTATAACAGATTTTTCGGGAAAATGAAAGCGCTGATTTCTGATTATCGCAGCCGCACATTGTGCGACGCCCGGTGGATAATATAAAAGGAAAGTATGATCATGATCAGCCAAACCACACAGGCAGAGATGGTGCTGACTGTCAGAGCCGAGGAGAAATCCATGGTCGCGATGCCGGTAATCTGTTGGGCATAATAGTGGGAGACCGGCGTTTCCAGCGGCAATACCCTGGCCAGCAGCGCCACCAGTGCGGCAGAGAAGATGCCGTGGAGGAATTTCCCTCCAATGTATGTACGGGTAGACAGGCCCGTAGAACCGATGAAAGAGAGCACCTGACAGTGGACGGAAACGCCAGCCCAGCCGAGAATAAAGGCTGCCATGGAAAGCTTTCCCGTCAGAGTGCCTGCCGCCGATTGGAGACTCCAGACGCCGGAGGACATCTCGATGATGCCGGTCAGGAGTTTTTCCGCCCACTGCTCCGTAAATCCCAAAGGCGCCAGGAGGAACGCCACGCCTCTGGCGGCGACGGTCATGGCGCCGGACAGAAACAGCATTCGGATGACAACAGTGAAAAAGATCACAAAAGCGCAGATGTTGAGGGTGGAAGAAAACGCGTCCTTGACGCAAGTGGTGAAGGCAGTGGAGAACCGCACCGTTTCAATGCGGGTACTGGCCCGTGCGGAAGTGAGCCGTTCCGGCTTATAGAACCGGAAGCACAGCCCAACCAGAACGGACGCCGCAATATGTGCAAAGTACAGCAGCAGCCCCACAGCACTGGAAGAGAAAATTCCTGCGCCCACGACGCCCAAAATAAAGGCGGGACCGGAGTTGTTGCAGAAGGACAGCAATCGTTCTGCCTCTGCTTTGGAAATGGCCCGCTTTTCATATAGAGAAATGGCCGTTCGTGCGCCGACGGGATAACCGCCGATGATACCCAGCACAAAGGCGGCGGCACAGGTGCCGCTGACGTGGAAAAGAGGGCGCATAATCGGCTCAGTCAGTTTTCCCAGCTGGCGGATCAGCCCCAGCTCCACGCACATGGAGGACAGTACAAAAAAGGGAAACAGAGAGGGGATGATGACATTGCAGCACAACTCCAGTCCGCTTTTTGCCGCCTCCACCGCCTGAGCCGGAAACAGCACCAGAGCCAGTACTGCCGTTCCCAGGGCCAAAGCCACCAGCCGGTCATAGATTTTTCTGTTTGACAGCAGTTTTGCCATTTGTATCACCTCAGTGCTATTCTATGCGCGGCAGGCAAGTTACTTGCCAGTCCCACATAGGATAAAGGGAACGGAGAACAAGCGGGTGTCAAACAGTGCACGGGTTCTGCCACTGTTGACAGGCTGCGGAATAGGGGTGATTCTTTGTCAAAGGAACATTTGCCGAGACAATTGCTGAGCCATGCCGCAGACCGGCTGGAACTGCCGGCAGATCTGGTGGCCGGACTGCCGCGGTTGGAGCTGACTGGCTTTTCGAAGCTTGCCATTGAGCGGCATAATGGCATTCGGGAATACGGCACGGAACGAATTGTGGTGGAGGTCAATATGGGCGCTGTGGTGGTGGAGGGGCTGGATCTGACAGTTCGCAGCATGGACCATGCGCAGATTGTGCTGACAGGTCAGATCACAGCCGTGCGTTTGGAGGTGTCGGGCGTATGATGCGGCTTGTCTACTTTTTCTGGGGCTGGGCGATGCTGACGGTACGGGGTGCTGCGCCGGAGACAGCGGTAAACCGGTTGGCGTCGGCGCGGCTTCGGTTTTGGGATCTGACCCGGGTGGATGACTTCACTGTGACTGTGAAGGTGTTATACCGGGACCGTGCGCAGGCCGTGGAGCTGTGCCGGAAGGCCATGTGTGAAGCGGAAGTGACGGCAGTTTTCGGTTTCCGGAGCGTGTTTTACGGGCTGAAACGGCGGCCTGTCCTGCTGGCCGGATTGGTGCTGGCGCTGGCAGCGGTTCTGATTTTGCCGCAGTTCGTCTGGTCTATCCAGGTTTACGGCTGTGAGACCATTCACGAGGAGGAAATTCTGCGGGCGCTGGAGGAATTGGGTGTCGGGTTTGGTACCTTTGGCCCCTCTATTGAGCCGCAGAAGCTGAAGTATCAGATGTTGGAGCGGTTCCCACAGCTGGAATGGCTAACGGTCAACCGCACGGGCGGGCGGGCTGAAGTGCTGGTCCGGGAGCGGTTGGAGACGCCGGAGGTGGTGGACCGGACGGCAGTCAGTAATATCGTCGCCAGCCGGGCCGGCGTCATTGTCTCCATGGATGTGATGCAGGGCAAGGCCGTGGCGCAGACAGGACAGACGGTTCTGGAAGGGGAACTGCTGGTGACAGGTGTGCAGGATCAGACCACCCGGGTGCAGCTTTCCAATGCTATGGCCGAAATCTATGCGCTGACCTGGCATGAAGTTACGGCAGTAACGCCGGATCAAGTTTACCAAAAACAAGAAACTGATGCTGTAGAAGTGGCAAAATATCTGGTCATCGGAAGAAAAAGAATAAAAATATCGGGAAACAGTGGAATTCCTTTGACTACTTGTGATAAAATCATTTCAGAATATACCTTGACGCTGCCGGGAGATTTTACGTTGCCGGTGACGCTGGAGATCGTTACCGCGGTGGCTTATACTGCCATGCCGGCGGACGTGGACCAGGAGAATGCGGCAGCGCTCATGGAACAAGCTGTACAGGATACCGTTCGTGCCGGCATGGTGGCTGGCGAGATCCTGTCCATGCGCCAGACTATTAGATCCGCCGCCGGACGGCATACGCTGTCGGCAGTGCTCGACTGTCGGGAGGAAATCAGCCGGAAGGTTTCGGTGGAGTTTTCCAGGAGTGTGATTTATGGAGAAGACGATTAACGCGGAGCGGATGGAGCAGATCATTGACGTGTTCGGCTCGTTCGACGCCAATATCAAGCTCATTGAACAGGGATGCAACGTCCACATTACCAATCGCGGTACAGAACTGAAAGTCACCGGTGAGCCGGAGGATGCTGACCGGGGCGCCCGGGCTCTGGAAGGGCTTTTGACCCTGGCAGGGAAGGGCGAGATCATTGACGAGCAGAAAGTCCGCTATATCATCAATATGGTCAAAAGCGACAATGACGACAAGATTGGGGATCTGGCCAAGGATGTGGTCTGCGTGACTGCCAAGGGGAAGCCTGTCAAAGCCAAAACCCTTGGCCAGCAGAAGTATCTGAAGGCCATTGGAAAAAACACCATCACCGTAGGCGTCGGTCCCGCCGGTACGGGCAAGACGTATCTGGCTGTGGCCATGGCCGTGGCGGCATTCCGGGCCAAGCAGGTCAACCGAATCATCCTGACCCGCCCGGCGGTGGAGGCCGGCGAGCGCCTGGGCTTCCTGCCCGGCGATTTGCAGAACAAGGTGGATCCCTATCTGCGGCCCTTGTACGACGCCCTGTTTGATATGCTGGGCGCGGAGACGTACAATAAGTATCTGGAACGGGGCAATATTGAAGTGGCGCCTCTGGCGTATATGCGTGGCCGCACGTTGGACGACAGCTTTATTATTCTGGATGAAGCGCAGAATACAACCCGGGAGCAGATGAAGATGTTCCTGACCCGTCTTGGCTTTGGCTCGAAAATTGTCATCACCGGCGACATTACCCAGATTGACCTGCCCTCGGACAAGGTCAGCGGCTTAAAGGATGCCATCCGCATTCTAGATGGAGTGGAAGATGTGGCCATCTGCCGCCTGACGGCCAACGATGTAGTGCGTCACGCCCTGGTCCAGCGCATTATTGCCGCCTATGAGGCGTTTGAGGCCAAAAATCAGAAAAAGCAGCAGTTTGCTGCTGGAAAAACCTATACACGAAAGAAGTAGGATCCATATGGAGCACGAGATTTATATTGCATTTGCAAAGGACACGATGGAGGACGCCGCACTGCAGGCCCATCTGACCCGCTGTATTGTCAGCGCTTTGGAGGCCGAAGGTGTCAAGGCTGCCTGTGAGATCAATGTCATGGTCACTGATGACGCTGGAATTCAGGAGATCAATCGAAAGAGCCGTGGAGTGGACAGGCCCACGGACGTGCTGTCTTTTCCCATGTTCGAATTTACGCCGGGCCAGCTGCCGGAGGATCTGACGATTTTGACAGATCCGGACACGGGTCTGCTTCCGTTGGGGGACATGTGCATCTCTTTGGAGCGCGCCAAGGCCCAGGCAGAGGAGTTCGGACACAGCGTAGAGCGCGAGACCGGCTATTTGACGGTCCATTCCGTTCTGCACCTGCTGGGGTATGACCATGTGGATGAAGGCGCCATGAAAGCCCAGATGCGCAAGCGGGAAGAGGAGATCATGGACGGCATGGGTATTTCCCGCTGAGCTGGAGGGCTGACATGGAACATATTTTCGCGCTGCTGCGGGGGTTTGGCTATGCCTTTCGCGGCATTATGGCTACCATCCGCACGCAGCGGAATATGCGTATCCATCTCAACGCTGTGGCGTTGGTTGTCCTGGTGGGGATTCTGGCGCGCCTGCCGGCCTGGAAATGGACAGCGGTGGTGCTGTGCTTTGGACTGGTGACGGCGCTGGAGCTGCTGAATACGGCGGTGGAGATGCTGTGCAATCGGGTGACGGCAGAGTTTGATCCGGCTGTTGGCCGCGTCAAGGACGCGGCTGCCGGGGCCGTGCTGGCGGCGGCCATAGCGTCAGTGGTGGTGGCGCTGCTGGTTTTTTGCAGCGGAGAGACCCCCGCGGTGTTGGGCCAGACCCTGCGAACCCATCATTGGGCGGCAGTGCTGCTGGTTGCGGCTGTGCTGCTCAGCGTTGTCCATGTGCTGTTCCTCTCCGCCAGAGGGACTGAAAAGGGGAAAGAGCCATGAGTGAATTTCAGATTCGTCCGGCAGTTCCCGCCGATCTGCCGCGGGTGAAGGTTTTGGGGAAAGTCCTGGAGAAAAGCGCCAAAGGCATGACGCCGGCGTATTTACAGCGGCTGTATTTCACGACGTCTATGCCGGATGCCTATTGGCTGGATTTTATCAATGGCAGGACAGGGTTTTTGCTGGTCTGCCAAACGGAAGAGATTGTGGGCATGGCGGTGGTCCAGACCCATGGGGCTGTGGCCCATTTGCAGCAGGTGGTCGTGCTGTCTGCATGCCGCCGGCGGGGCTATGGCCGCGCGTTGGTGGAAGCCGCCATGGAGGAAGCGCAAAGCCTTGGAAAAACGGCGTTTACCCTCAATGTGCTGGAGGGCAACGAAGCGGCAAAGCGGCTCTATGAGACCGTGGGATTCGCGCCGTACCGTACATTTTATACGAAGCAGCTGGAGCAGGTTAAAAACGATGGTTAGGACGAAAGCATGGGCGTGTATTTCTGCAAAAAACCGCACTTGTGTACGCATTGTTTGTTTTACTATGGAAGCGCCTTTAGAAATAAACGGTTGCACCCGTGCCTGTGATCCTGGCAATCCCACCAATGATGTTTGCCATCTGGTCAAGCTTGCGCAAGACTGCTTTTTATTTACTATGAACTGATTTTACAGAAATTGTTCAAGAAAGTTGAGGATGACCTGATATGAACAAAACAAAATCCGCGATGATCACCATTTGTGGCCGGCCCAATGTGGGCAAAAGCACCCTGACCAATACCATGGTGGGGGAAAAGGTGGCCATCGTTTCCAACAAGCCCCAGACGACCCGCAACCGCATCTGCGGCGTGGTGACCAGGGGAGACACCCAGTTGGTCTTTATGGACACACCGGGTTTCCACAGGCTCCGCACACGCCTGGGCGACTATATGGTGGATGTGGTCAAACAGAGTGTGGCCGATGTGGACGCCATTCTGCTGCTGGTGGAGCCGATCGACAACATCGGTCCCCAGGAAGAGGGCCTGATCGAACAGCTCAAACACGCCGGCGCGCCTGCCATCCTGGTGATCAATAAAATTGACACCGTGGAAAAGGACAAGCTGCTGGCAGTCATGGCTACCT
>CBCPMX010000092.1:0-2856 GCA_965120355.1 uncultured Oscillospiraceae bacterium | reverse complement strand
TTCCGGTGGGATTTCCGGTTGTTGGGGGTTCCTTCCGGGCATCTTTCGTGAAAAGAAGTCCGCAGGAGGGAAAACAAACCTGCCCGCCCGGGGCGCCCACGGCGGTAATGGTCACACCTTCGGCTGCGTCGATCTGTCCGGCGCCGAACTGGCCCATGAGCGTCACATCGGAATCCGCTGTGGCCAACCAGTGGCTGGCAGCGTCCATCCACAGGATGGCCCCACCGGTAATCGCGCCCCGCAGGGTGCTGTTTTCCATGCGAACCTCCATCATCCGATTGGGATCGCCGTGATGGATGCTGTTGTCCGTGTCCAGATTCCGCAGCACAGCATGGATACCATAGCAGGGGCGGCCGGCGGGATCTGGCGCACAGGGATCCTCGTTGAGTTTGGATTCCAGAAGGACACCGGCAGTGGAGGTGATCTGTGCGTTGTCAAAGACCACGTCCGCATTGTTGCTCTTGACCACCACAGCAGCGGATTGGCAGTGATATCTGCCGCCATGGATCTGAATATTGGAAACCTGGGTCAGGCAGGACTCCTGCATGGGACCGCCGCCCACCACATGGTTCATAACGATGTAGGATCCGCATTTTGCGGTGCAATCATTGAGCTGGACGCTGCTTTCGCCGGCCACAATGGCGGCCATGTTCCGCAACACCATGTCACAGCGGTTCAGGACGCAGTGACAATTGGTATCGGCATAGGTGCCGTAGCCGGAGTCCGTGGTGATGATCTTGCAGTCGTTGGCCTCCAGATAGACCCGGTCGCCGCCGGCATCCGTGGACAGGGCTGCCCAGGAGTCGGCAATGACAGTAGAATTGTAGAAATAGGTTTCAGAGTCCATGACGGTGCAATGGGTGCGCATATTGCCTTCGATCTCCAGATAGACCGGCGGCTTGGCCATGCCGGGCCCCATAACCCAGGTGACTTCTTTTTCCCGATGGTCCCAGGGGTCGCCATGGCTCCAGATGGTGGAGTCGTAGACCTTTAATACAGAGTTGCCGCCGCAGGAAGTGGCGCAGCGCAGTTTGCCATCCATGGTGATGTCACAGTGGCGCAAGGTCAGTTTACCGCCGTTTTCCACGGCCGCACCACTGCATTTACCGCCCAATCCTGCGCCTTCGCCTCGCAGGCGAATAACGGCGTCTTCCACGGTAAAGTCGGAGCCGCTGCCGCTGACATAAACGCCGCCCAGATCGCCGCGCTCTGCCGCAAGCCGCACGCCGGCGGCGCAGGTGTCGCTGACCTGACCGCCCTGGAGGGCCCAGGTGCACGAATCGGGGCTCAGCTTGCCGTCGCAGATCTCAATGGCGGCATAGGTGGGGGCCTGTTCTCCGGGACCACCGGGCCCGCCTTCGGGGCCGCCAGGGCCGCCCTCCGGGCCGCCAGGCCCTTCACCTTCGGGGAATCCGCCGAACTTGGTGTAGGGGGTGCGCCGGTATTCTTCTTCGGGAATGCCAATGATCTGTTCCATGGGGAGTACCATCCTTTGCTAGGGAAGCGTTGAGTAAAACGTCTGCGGCTGTGGCATAGCATTTGCGCCGTCCTTTTGGCGTGGAAGCTGGAAAGACGTTCTGTGTACGGCTGCCTGTCAAGCCTCAAAATGAATCCAAACATCTTGTCCACAGTCCTGACGGATTAATTCATCGAGTCCCCGAAAATCTCTTTTCATTATATCAAATATATGGGCAGATTGCATTGGTGAACTTCAACTAAATTTACGAGGAAAGCTGTGAGTGTTGCACAAGGGTTTCTCAAAGTGTGCTGAATGGATACGCAAAATAGACAAATTGGCAGGTGAAAATTAGAAGAGTTGTGCATTGTTTTTCTTGCCGTAAGCCGCTAGAATAAAGAAAGGATCAAGTAATAAGAAGAAAGGACAATCATTATGAAAAAGCATACCAAATGGATCATCCTGCTGCTGACGTTGGCGCTACTACTGGCCATGGTAGCCGGGTGCGGTAGCACTGCCGCCGAGATGGAGTCTGCGCCGGAATCCATCGGAATCGAGGAACCTGCTGCGGCGGAACTAACGCCTGAGACGCAGGCAGCTGATGACGAACCTTCGGAGGAAGCTGCGGAGCCTTCTCCAGAATCGGGGCTGCCGGCACAGACATCTTCGGAAGAACCCCTTGAAGAGAGCGGGTATGAGCCCTATACCTATGAGCTGCCTCTGACACAGGAGGATGTGACCTTCTCTGTTTCCATGATGATCAATCCACAGCTAGCTTCGTACTATGCGGGCTACGAGGACAATCCCTCTTGGCAGCGGTATTCCGAGTTGACCGGTGTGAACTTTGAATTTGTCAATATCAGTGCCATGAACATGGCCAATCAGTATCAGCTGATGTTCGCCTCCGGCGACTACACTGACATTATGCAAAGTGCCCTGGCCTACTATACCAGCGGCTCTGACTCTGCCGTGGAACAGGAGGTCATTGTGGACTTGGGGCCGTATTTGGAGGAATATGCGCCGAATTATTTGTATTGGGTCGATCGGGTGGACGGTTGGAGGAACATCACCACGGACGCCGGCTACCGGCCTGGATTTGTACATATGACCGACGAGCCATCTATCACCCGATCCGGCCCTGTCATTCGAGGCGACTGGCTGGAAGCCCTGGGCTTGGAAGCGCCGGAGACCATTTCGGAACTCCACGATGTGTTGCTGGCTATGTATAATGCCTATGGTGCACAGGCGGAGTTTGACGCCAGCGTCTCTGCCTTTGCCGGCGCGTGGGGGTTGAACATCTCCATTATGACGTCTCCCATGGTGGAGTATCCCATCTATCAGGTGGACGGGGAAATCACCTATGGTCCTTACACGGACACCATGCGGGACTACCTGACCGA
>CBCPMX010000091.1:0-9276 GCA_965120355.1 uncultured Oscillospiraceae bacterium | reverse complement strand
ATAACTTCATTTTTCGCTCGCTTTTAGGGGGCGTGGTTTTGTGCGCCCTTTTTCGGAATGGTACTCAAATTACAATGTTTCAACCTTAGAACTCCTTTTCGTATGATTTCAGTATGAACGTTCATATCTGTATCATAAGTGGAAACTGGCGCAAAATACAACAAATAATTTCGTATTTCAACAGCTGTTTTTGTACAATATTTCGCATAAGGCAAAATCCGGGTGATTGGATTTGTGATCTCACCGGTTCTTCCCCTTGCGTTTTTTCTTTCGTGCGTATACAATAGAGAAGAAAACCGGCGGCACAGACGTCGCGGGAATGGGACACTGTCAAAAGGCGTGGCCGCTTTTTGGCACGCGATGGAGGAATGCATGATGCATCAAGAACGGATTGACCGTATTTTACAGGCCATGGAACGGGAGGGGCTGCCGCAGCTGCTGATCAGCGACCCGGATACCATTGCCTACTTAACTGACGACCGGATTGGGCCGGGAGAGCGCTTCCTGGCGCTGCTGCTGCGGCAGGGGGAGACGCCCCGTCTGTTTCTGAACCGGCTCTTTTTTGCGCCTCATGTGCCGGAAAAACTGATCGTCGATTTTGACGACACGGTTCGCGGCGCGGTTCTGGCGGCGGAATATATGGATCACAATGCGCCTTTGGGGGTAGACAAGCTGCTGGCGGCGGAATTCCTGCTGGAGCTGCAGGAACACCATGCAGCCAGTGCCTATCGGAACGGATCTCCCATTGTGGACCGGGTGCGGGCCTGCAAGGATGCTGAGGAAATTGCCCGCATGATAGAAGCGTCCCGTCTCAACGATCTGGCGGTAGAACGCCTGCGGGAGGAAGTCCGTCTTGGCGTGACGGAAGCGGAACTTGCCAGACGGCTGCTGGAGATTTATCAGGAGCTGGGGGCGGACGGCCCGTCCTTCAGCGCCGACGTGAGCTTCGGCGCCAATGCGGCGGACCCCCATCACCGGCCGGACGATACGAAGCTGGAGGCGGGACAGTGCGTCCTGTTTGACATCGGCTGTATCAAAGACGGCTATTGCTCCGACATGACCCGCACCTATTTCTTCGGCTCGGTCAGTGACCAGGAGTGGGAGATCTATGAGATTGTGCGCCAGGCAAATCTGGCCGGTGAGGCGGCAATCCGCCCCGGTGTGCGGTTCTGCGACATTGATGCCGCTGCCCGGAAGGTCATTGAGGATGCCGGCTACGGAGTCTATTTTACACACCGGTTGGGCCACTCCATTGGACGGGCCGTCCACGAATGGGGCGATGTCAGCAGCGTCAACACGGATGTAGTTCAGCCGGGAATGATCTTCTCCTGTGAACCGGGTATTTACCTGCCGGGACAGACCGGCGTCCGCATTGAGGACCTTTGCCTGGTGACAGAGGATGGAGTACAGGTGCTCAACCAAAGCTCCAAGGAACTGAAGATCCTGGGGACCTGATGACCGCGTTCAGCGGAGTGCCTATCTGAGACGCTGCGCAGCCAGTGCGCCGGTCATGCCGCAGAAATGCAGAGCGGGAAAGGGACCCTGGAAGTTATGGGAAGCATGCCGGAAATGGCTCTGCTTTCAGAGGGCTGTGCCGCGCAGCTTGTGACGAATAAACAGAGCAGGAAGCCCCTTTCATATGCTGGGATTTCTGCTCTGTTTGTATGTTCTTCTGGAAGGGGTGTGTTTGGCCGTACACCCGGCTGGTGGGCTTCTGTATGCCGCGCAAAAACTGGATGAAACCGGGAAAATTGAGAAGCATACAGAATCCCATGGGTCTGTACGCTGCAAAGATTGCAGTTCCGATATGGGCGTATCCGCTTGTGTTTCCCCGCTTGTGCGTATAAAATGGGGAGAGACGAGCGGCTGTGCCGGAAAAAGTGGGAATAGGGACGACCTGTGCCGGAATAGACTGAGACCGGAGGTGTCGTCGGTGATTTCTGCAGCAGTTATGCTGACTATGAGCAGCATTTTATATTCTTTGCGGCTGTCTGGGTCGGGAGGATCCTTCCCCAAACCGCTGACCGCGGCAGAGGAGCGGGAGTATCTCCTGCGCAGCGCACAGGGGGACCAGGAGGCGCGCAATATCCTCATTGAGCGAAATTTGCGGCTTGTTGCCCACATTATGAAAAAATACTATACGCAGTCCACTGATCAGGATGATTTGATCTCCATCGGGACCATTGGGCTGATCAAAGCCATTTCCACATTCAATGTGGAAAAGGGAGCCCGGCTGGCAACCTATGCGGCCAGATGCATAGAAAATGAGGTCCTCATGTATTTCCGCAGCCAAAAGAAGTCCGCAGGGGACGTGTCCCTGTCAGAGCTGATCGAGACCAGCGGGGATGGGACGGCGCTGTCATTGATGGACGTGATCTGTTCCGACGAGGACCTGTTTGAGCAACTCAGCTCCCGCGAAATGAGCGACCGGCTGCGGCAGGCGGTACAGGCCACTCTGACGGATCGGGAAAAAAAGATTATCTTTCTCCGCTATGGCCTGGACGGCAGCAAACCACGCACCCAGCGGGAAATTGCGGAGGTGTGCGGGATCAGCCGCAGTTATGTCAGCCGCATTGAAAAGAAAGCGCTGTCCAAGTTGGAGGAAGCTTTGGGCCTTGCCTAAAGCTGTCACGAACTGCGATACAAATACAAAGGAAGGATTGACCGTGCATATTTGGGGACATTTCAAAACCATTACCAAACATAAATTTGTCGTGATGCGCCACTGCTTTCGTGTGGGGCTGTATAAACAGGGGCTGCTGCACGACCTGTCGAAATACTCCTGGACGGAATTCCGCATGGGAGCGAAGTATTACAGCGGCAAGCACAGCCCCAATGTGGAGGAACGGCTCGAACGCGGCTATTCCTCTGCATGGCTGCATCATAAGGGCCGCAATAAGCACCACTTTGAATACTGGAACGATGTTTCGCCGGTCACGAATATGGACGTGCCCATCGAAATGCCCACGAAATATTTTGTGGAAATGGTTATGGACCGCATTGCTGCCTGCAAAATTTATAATGGCGCGGCGTATACGGACGGCGACGCCCTGGCCTATCTGCGCCGCGGCAGGGATATGTCCATGATGCACCCAAATACCCGGCGGCAGCTGGAATATGTGCTGGAAATGCTGCGGGATCAGGGAGAAGACGCAACATTCCGGTATCTGAAAGACCACGTTCTGAAAGGGGAGCCAATCCCCATAGAGCGGGTGGAATAAGAAACCGCAAAGAGCCCCGCCTGTTCCATTTGATGGAGCAGGCGGGGCTCTTGTGCTGCTTTAAGGCAGTCTGCCGCAGTATATAGGATGCAGAGATTCCCGGATTGTATGATGCGCTTTGCTCAAATACATACACAAATCAGTGCGCACAGTGCAAATTCTATGCTTGCCTGCTCGGCGGCAGTTCTTTTGTATTAAATGGTTGTGCGCGATTGACTCCATCCATCGAACCATTCGTCAGGAAAGCCATCCGGCAGGACAATTCAGATCAATCCTTCCGGTTCAGACTGCTCCATCAGTTTTTGCTGGATCGCGTACCAGGCTGCTGCATCTTCGTAGAATTGCAGCGCTTCTGCCAGCGCCCCGGCATCTGCCACGGGGCAGGTTCCGTATTGCCGTGCCAGCGTTTGCAGCGCAGGGTCGCCGGTTACCAGAATATCACATCCGGCCAGCACCGCCGTCAGATCTGCGGCGCAGTGAATCGTATCGAGGCGGACGGCCTGGGCGGGGGCCGGGACGGGCCCGTCGGAGGCCACCAGCGGCAGTGTGTCCGACAGCGGCAGATTCCGCTGCTCCTGAAGCTGCAGCTTGTTATAGACCTTCTCTGCCACAGACTGGCGGTTATAGGGCCGGTGAATGTTGGGGTCGTCCCAAGGACCAGGGAGATGGGCGTCAAATTGATACATGGCAAATCCTCCTGTGTGTGCAGTGGGAATATATGCGGGAATACGGACAGTTTATCACAAAACGGGGAAGATGAAAAGCGCCGGTTTCGAGCGTCTGCCAGCCGGCTGCGGGAAACAGGCTCGGCTGATCAAAAACAACACAGAAAGAGGCAAAATGCGACAAAAAAGGCCTGCATTTCTTTATATGTTTCGTGAATTCTGAAACGCCCTTTTACACACCCAAAATCTTTACAAATCTTTACAAATCGACAGAAAATATGATATAATGCGCGATGGCCATCATGCCTTGCGGGCCAACTGTGAGTGGCCCGCTCCGGAGGGAGACGGAAAGGCATTGGCATCTGTTCCCGTGAGGGATGGATAAGATCGCCGGAGAATGGCTGCCTGTCGCGCCGGACAACGAAGTCCGGCAGGCGCCTGTACCGGGGGTTGAAAAAGAAAGGAGAAAAAATTCATATGTCTGATATTATCGGCTTGCTTGGAATCCTTGTGGCGTTTTTTATTGTTATCTTCTTTACTTACAAAGGATTCCATCTGGCGTATGTTGTCATCGTGGCCTGTTTGGTTGTCATTGTGACCAATAGCATGCCGCTGATCCAGACTTTCAATGAGACCATTATGCCGCAGGTTGGCTCTCAGGCCGCGACACTTCTGCCGTTGTACCTGTTTGGCGCTATTTTTGGAAAAATGTTCATTGACTCTGGCGCGGCGCACGCCCTGTCCCGGTTTTTGCTGAATCTGTTGGGTAAGAATGCCACCGCGCAGAAAAAGCGTATGATTGGCTTTGTCTGCGTCATCATTATGAATGTGGTGTTCAACTATGTGGGCGTGGATCCCTTTGCTTCGTTGTTTACCATGATTGGCATTGCCACGGGCATTATGTATGAGGCGGACATTCCCCGCAAGTACATGCCTGTCATGCTGGTACTGGGCTCCACTCTGGGCAATGTGCTGCCCGGCTCTCTGGCGGCCCCCAACATTATGTGCCAGACGACGCTGTCCGACTATTCCGTCAGCTCCTGGTCCGGCACCATTGGCGGTTTGGTCTTTGTGGTATTTGTGTTTGCAGCTTCCGCGTTCTACATCAACAGAATGATGAAAAAGGACGTGGCCAGCGGCATGAAGTTTGAGTACGGCCCGCTGGAACCGCCTGCCACCGATATGAACCATCTGCCGCCGGTGATCCTGGCCATTATCCCGCTGGTGATCATCCCCGTATCCTATAATCTCTGGTTCAGCAGCGCTGCCTGGTTGTCTATGGCCGTGGGCTGTGTGGCCGGTATCCTCTGCTATGGCCTGTACATTCCCAAAGCCAACGGCACCAGCCGAGTGATGACGGTGGTCAACAGCATGAACGACGGCGTGACCATTGCCGGTATTCCCGCCATTATCCTGCTGAACTACACTTTGGGCTATGCCATTGAGGCTGCGCCTTCCTTTGAGATCATTCAGAATGCTTTTATCAACATGCCCGGCCCCTCTCTGCTGGCCCTGTCTATTATGGCCATCCTGCTGCTGGGCGCCGCAGCCTCTGCGGCCGGTATGCTGATCGCTGCAGTGGCCGCTGCCAACACCTTCATTCCGGTGCTGGGTGTGGATCCGGATGCTGCGTTCCGCGTGCTGATGTTGTCTACCACTGTGCTGGATTCCCTGCCCTTTGCCGGCGCGATTGTGGCGATGATGAGCATTACCGGTATCAAGTATAAAGAGGGATATCCGCCCATCGCCATGACTACCGTGCTGTTTACATTCCTGGGCAACCTGCTGGTAGCAGGGTTGCTGTCTGTATTCCCTGCGCTGCCGTAATTGCCGGTGTTCTCCCTCCGGCTGAAACGGAATCGGCTGCGCTGGTTGTCCGCACAGGCGTAACAGGGCTCTGGAAAGAGCGTACATAGAACAGTTTCATCCGGCCCAATGCAATTTTGCATTGGGCCGGATGAATTTTTCTGTCTGCCAATGGAGCGAAATATGTGCGCCCACGGCGTTGCGGACTGTTTCAGTATGCACTTGGCTGCATCAAAAGGCACTGCGATTCTCGCAGAGCACCTCCACGGAATCAATCCCATATCGCTGGAACAGCGCCACTGCCTCCAGTCCAATCCGTTCTCCGGTGACAGCAATGGGAATGGCCGGCGGGCAGCCCATCGCAGGTGCGCCGCAGATGCGGCCCAGGGCTGCGGCGGCGGGGACCGTCTCATGGGGCAGGAACATGCCCTGACGTACCGGGAGCACGGTTTCGCTGTGGATTTGGGGCAGGGGACGGCGGAGGAGCGGTACAGCGGTGTTTTCCCCGAGACAGTCCAACAGCTGCCGCAGGTCTTCGGAGCCGTTCTCCGGCGTACACATCAGCACGAGATCGTCCGGGTCGCAGTACTCACATTCGATGTTCCGCCGGCGCAGTTCCACGGCCAGTGCGTATCCATTCCAACCGGAAGCGGCGCAATCGACGGTGAGTTTCAATGGATCCGTGTCGGAAACCTGCCAGCCCCGCTGACGGAGCAGGCGGCGAGTCTCGGCGAGCCGGGTTACAGTTTCCGCCAACCGGGCCGGATAGCCGTCGGCCAGATATCGATTGCACAGATCCAGCGACTGAAGAATCAGATAGGAAGGACTGGTGGAGCCGAACAGGGCCAGGGCCCGTTTCCCGTTTTCTGCAAAACCGGCGGGGGCGCTGTGCCCCACATGCAGATATGCCCCCCCTGTGAGGACCGGCAGCGTCTTATGGGCAGAGTCACAGCACAGATCAGCGCCCAGGTCCATGGGGTGCCGGGAGAGCGTCAGAAAGCGCAGATATGCGCCGTGGGCATTGTCAACCAAAAGGGGTGCGCCGTAGCGGTGGGCCATTTGTGCCAGCGCTGCCACGTCGCACTGCCCGCCCAGATAGTCTGGGGAGGTGATGAACACCGCCGCAGCAGGAGCCGGCAGCTTGGCCAATGTGGCCTCCAGAGATTCTGGCGAGACGTTGCAAGTACAGATGGAGCGCACCGGGTTCTCCGGCCACAGCCAGACAATGTCAAAGTCCAGCAGCGCGGCGGCGTAGAGAAATGCCTTGTGCGCATTGCAGGCGGCGACCACCACAGGCCGGCGCCCGCTGCCAATGGGATCCGCACGCCAAACTGCCAGCGCCAGCATGGCACGGATACACTGCGAGGAGCCTTCCGTGGCATAGAAGGTCCGGGCGGCGCCGAACAGGGCGGCGGCATTGCGTTCGCTCTGCGCAATGATGCCGTCTGCCTCATACAGGGCGTCCGCACCGGCGATTTCCGTGATGTCCAGAGCTTCGCAGCCCAGGGGACCCGTCCCCTTGTGCCCCGGCATATGGAGCCGGACGGGGGAGCGCGCCGCATAGGCACGGACAAAATCGGCGATGGGGGTATTCATGCCCGCTCCGCCTGAGCGGCTTTTATCATAATGGCGCACTCGATCCGCTTGCGGAACAGCTTGCAGCCATATTCGTAGACACCGCGGATGGAGCCGGTGGCGTGGTAGGCATTGGCAGCGCAGCCGCCGGAACAGTAGAGCTTGGCCCAGCAGTCGGCGCACTCGGGGCGGGCATAGGCGTTGCAGAGCTTAAACTCATCCCGAACAGCGGTATTGGTGACGCCATTCCAGATATCGCCCAGTTTGTAGGCCTCTTCTCCCACAAATTGGTGGCATGGATACAGGTCGCCCCAGGGAGTCACGGCCATGTACTCCGTCCCGGAGCCGCAGCCGGAGATCCGCTTGTAGATGCACGGGCCGTTGGTCAGATCCAGCATGTAGTGGTAGAAGGTAAAACCGCGGCCCTCCTGCTCCCGTTTGAGCATTTCCTTTGCCAAAATTTCATACTGTTCCAAAACAATAGGCAGATCTTCTTCCGTCAGAGCGGCGGGGTCCGAGGGATCGCAGACCACCGGTTCCATACTCAGCTCCGTAAAGCCCAGGTCGGCCATGTGGAGCACGTCGTTGGTAAAGTCGGGATTGGCGTGGGTGAAGGTTCCGCGCATGTAGTAGTCTTTGCCCTGGCGGCTGGCCACCAGCTTTTGAAATTTGGGCACAATGCGGTCGTAGCTGCCGTGGCCGGCGTAGTCCACACGCAGCCGGTCGTGGATTTCTTTGCGTCCGTCCAGACTCAGGACTACGTTGTGCATTTCTCTGTTGACAAAGTCAATCACGTCGTCGTCAATGAGCATGCCATTGGTGGTCAGGGTAAACCGGAACTTTTTGTTGTGCGGTTTCTCTTGTGTGCGGGCATAGGCGACCAGTTGTTTCACCACATCCCAATTCATCAGCGGCTCTCCGCCGAAGAAGTCCACCTCCAGATTCACCCGGCTGCCGGACTGCTCAATGAGGAAGTCCAGCGCCCGTTTGCCCACTTCAAAGGACATGAGGGCTCGTTCACCGTGGTACTTCCCCTGACTGGCGAAGCAGTAGGCGCAGTTGAGATTGCAGGTGTGGGCCACATGGAGGCACAGAGCCTTGACAACCGTGGAGCGGTTTTTAAAGTCAAAGGCCATGGGCTCAAAGGTGTCGGGGGTATAGAGTTTCCCGGCGGCCTCCAGCGCCTGTACATCGGCGATGCAGGCGCGCAGGTCCGCTTCGGTTACATCGGCATGGCCGCCGTATTTATCCAGCATGGCGGCCACAATGGCGTCCGGGTCCGTGCTGGGGTACAGGGCGATAATGTCATAGGCCACCGGGTCCACCACATGTACGCTGCCGGAGCAGGTGTCCAGGACGATATTGTAGCCGTTGAGCTGATATTGATGAACCATAGACTAGTCCTCCCAAAGTGAAAAGGATATGTGCAGAAAAGGGTGCAGGCAGAAAAAGTGCCGCCGTTGCTGCGGCGGCACGTTCGGGACATGGTGAATTACTTGTTGGGGTTCTCGCACTGCTGGTTGGCAACACCGCAGGAGGTCTTGCAGGCAGACTGGCAAGAGGTCTGGCATTCGCCGCATCCGCCGGTCTTCAAGCTCTTGTTCAGGTCACGAGTCTCGAGAGTTTTAATACGTTCCATAGTCGCAGTCTCCTATCTAATGGCCGCCGGCCAGAAAACGCAGCGGCAAATTTCACTGAAATTAAGATATCACAGATGTGAGAGAATGTCAAGAAAAGGCCGCCCAACTCCAGAAGGTAGAACCGATGCCCAGTCTGTGTCCACTGGAGCAGATCTGCCAGGGCATCCTCCGTGGACGGCTCATATTGATTGTGGGCCTTCCAGAAACCCTGGATCAAACGGACGGCATCGTCTGTTTCCGTTTGATAAAGGTGTAAGTGAAGGTTCATGATTTTGTCTCCTTATATTAGGTGGTGTCGTCAATAAAAGTATGATATAATAGTTCTCGAAGTAGAGGAGGGCAAAAAATGGCGAGAGAACAGGAACGACA
>CBCPMX010000090.1:0-18063 GCA_965120355.1 uncultured Oscillospiraceae bacterium | reverse complement strand
CTCAGCATTTTACAGACACAGATGCAGAAGCCGAAGTACACCACGGAACAGGTGGTAAGCTGGATTAGCCGCTTCAAGTATGGGAATGTGGATGACCCGGACTACCAGAAGCAGATTATAGAGACCTTCATCAATTCCATCTATGTGTTTGACGATAAGCTGCTGTTCACTTACAACTTCAAAGATGGCACCGAGCCGATTTCTCTTGACGAGATTAAGGCCGTGTTTGGTTCGGATTTGGCGCATATTGCTCCACCAAAATCCTGAAACCGGTTTTCGGTTTCAGGATTTTTTTACCTATTGGCAAGCGAACGGTCAGACAAATGCCGCCCAAGGCCGGCTGTATCCGCCATTGGCTGCTTACAATGAACCAGCCGATTCTCCGGAAACGTAGCACGGCAGCAATTGATTTCTGGGGCGCTGCAACATAGGATAAAAATATTCTCTTTGACCTGTGGAGGTACTATGAAGCCAAAAATCGTACTGTTTGATCTGGATGGGACACTGCTGCCCATGGACCAGGATGTATTTGTAAAAGTGTATTTTGGAGATCTGGCAAACAAACTGGCGCCGTATGGGTACGATGCCGGGCTGCTGGTGAAGGGCATCTGGAGTGGCATTGCCGCTATGGTGCGCAACGACGGCAGCTGCACCAATGAAGCGGCATTCTGGGATTGCTTTGCCGCTGTTTTGGGGGCGCATGTCCGGGAGGATCTTCCGCTGTTTGAGGAGTTTTACCGCGTAGAATTCCAACGTTCCAAGGATGTCTGCGGCTATAATCCGTTGGCGGCGCAGACTGTGGCGCAGCTGAAAACGATGGGGCTGCGGGTAGCGTTGGCGACGAATCCCATATTCCCCGACATTGCCACGCAGAGCCGAATTCGCTGGGCTGGTTTGGAACCGGAGGACTTTGAACTGTATACCACCTATGAAACATCCCACTACTGCAAGCCCAATCCCGCCTATTATAAGGAGATTTTGGAGAAGCTGGACCTTCGGCCGGAGGACTGCCTGATGGTAGGCAACGACGCTGTGGAGGATACAGCGGCGGAGGATGCGGGGATTCCGGTGTTTTTGCTGACTGATTGCCTGATCAACACGACGGGGAAGGATATCTCCGCCTATCCCCAGGGCAGTTTTCCGGAGCTGATGGCGTACATAGAGAGACTGTGAGACGGAAAACTGGCAACACAAATAAAAAGCGGCCTCCACGGTGGTGCAGAAGTCTGCACTGCCGCGGAGGCCGTTTTGATTTTCCGGGGACTCATTCCGCCATGTCGGCGGCGAATAGGGCCGCGCCTAACGCGCCGCACAGCTGCGCTTTGTCGCTGATGACCAGGGGCGCTCCCAGGTTTTGTTCCAGAGTGCGGACCAGCCCGGTATTTTTGGAAACGCCGCCGGTCATCATATAGGGCGCTTCACCGCCGGCACGCTTGACCAGTGCGACAGTCTTGGCGGCCACAGCCTTGTTCAGACCGTGGACGATGTCGTCAGGGGCTTTGTTTTGGGCGATGAGGGAGACCACCTCGGACTCGGCAAAGACAGTACACATGCTGGAAATGGTAATATCCTCCTTGTAGTGCAGCCCCAATTGGCTCATGTTGTCCAGGTTCATCTCCATGGTGGCGGCCATCATTTCCAGAAACCGCCCGGTACCGGCGGCGCACTTGTCGTTCATCACAAAGTTCACCACCGCGCCGCTCTCGTCGAGACGGATAACCTTGCTGTCCTGACCGCCGATATCGATCACGGTGCGGACTTCCGGATCCAGGAAATGTGCGCCTCGGGCGTGGCAGGTGATCTCGGTAATGCTCTTATCGCCGGCCTCAATGGCAGTGCGCCCATAGCCTGTGGTCACCATGGCGTCGATGTCCGTCCGGCGCAGGCCGGCGGCCTTCAGCGCTTCTTCCAAAGCCCGCTCCGCACCCATGGCCGCTCCGGCTCCGGTGGGCAAAATGACGCCGGCTACAATCTGCCGGTTCCGGTCCAGAATCACCACGTCGGTGCTGGTGGAACCGCTGTCGATTCCGGCATAATATCCGTTTCCCATTGTGCCTTTCTTCCTTTCGTACTGCTCCGGTAATATGCTTTCTGCGAAAGCCTCCAGCCGGGTCAGCAATTGTCCTTGGCTCTGGACGGTGTAGTCGGATTCCAATTTTAAGAGGGGAACACCGGCATGCTGTTTTAAATCTGCGTATTCAAAACTGTAAAAATCGCAGAATTTAACGGTATGATACAGGATCCCCCGCAGGTCCGGATCCTGATAGAGAGACTTCCGGCCGGTGCGGTCCTGCATACGCATGCAAGGGACCTGACCAAGCAATTCTCCGGCATACCAGTCCATCAACCCGTCGAAGTCCAAATCCGCCGGAGGCGGCATTTCGCCCACGGAACGGTTGTGAATGCAGGTGTCGTTTTCCACCGGCAGGGGCATGACCTGCTCCACCATTTGAAACAGCTCGGTCCCCATTCGCGCACCGAGCACCCGTAAATGCGGGCCTTGCATTTGCTTGGGTGAGGAGAAGGCATCTCGGAAAGCGCGCTCGTCAAAAGCTGTGCCGCGATAGGCGCCATAGGCTTTGGCCAGATCTCGAAGCTGCGCGGCAATCCGCTCCCGGCTGCAGGTGCCGCCGCTGTGGAGCATGTCCAGCAGGTAGAGAAAGTCCAGCTTGCCGGTGGCGTCCAGAATGTCATAAATGCTGTGAATGGTGTCGCAGCAGTTGACCAGCACCAGCTCCCGAATATCTCCCCGCAGTACCGCTTCCAGCAGGGCTTTCCCAAAGCCGCAGAGGTTGGGATGCGCCAATTGTTCCGCCAGCGCAAAGTCCTGCGGCATGTCGTTGTAAATGACGCACTCTCCGCCAAAAGCGTGCAGCAGTTCCACCGGGGTATACTTACAGATATAATGTGTTTTAGGCATGGTTGGCTCCCTCCAGCATCTCCAGGAATGCGCCGAGCCGGGTGGCGGTCTGCCCTTCACCGCCGCGGCTGCGGTCACAGCCGTCTCCATCCAGAACCAGCAGGGGAAGCCCCTGGGCTTCAAATTGCTGTTTGGCCAGCTGTGCGCCGCCCAACGTACGCTTACAGCCCCAGTGGCCAAACCAGATGACGCCGTCTGCGCCGGCCTCCCGGGCATGGCGGATCCCGGCTTCGATCCGATGCGTAACTGATCCGTTGAGAACGTGATAGACCAGCCGGCTGGCCATGGCTTCGTAGGGATGTTCCGGATCCAAATCCAAATCAAAGGTTTGGGAGAGCTCACAACCCACAATCTGTGCAGACTCCGTCAGGCACAGCCGCTCCCGAACGGCGGCGGACCAGAAGGGAATGGTGTGCATCCAGTAAATACGTTTCCCCCTGGCTGGGCCGGTCTGGGGGAGATCGCGCAGCAGCAGTTTGGTATACGTCTCCTGCGCTTCTGTCCCCAGCAGGAGGTTGTTGGTCATACCGGCATACAGCGGCGTTACCAGATCCGCCGGCACGTACCGCCCGGTACGGCCCCGCTGAAATGCCCGGAAATTTTCCAGCGTCCGCTGGCTGCAGCGCAGACGCTCTTTCAGCGCTGCTTCTTCGATGGCTTTGCCGGTGCACGTTTGCAGGAAGCGGGTAAGTTCTCGGAGCTGTCCCGCCACATAATCCACGGAGGCCGGAGTGCGGTCCATGGGCACGTCAATGAAAAAAGAGGGAACCTGATACAGCTCCGCCAGCCGGCGAAAAGTCAAGGTGTTGGCATCGCAGGCTAAATTGGTGTAGACGATACAACGGGGTTTTGGCAAAAGCCCGTTTTCGGCTGCACCGAGAAATGTTTTGTGATAGCTGCACAGCGTCTCTGACAGGCCCATATTTTCTGCCTGCTGCAGGAAAGCCCGCTCCGCCCGGGAGGCGCTGAGATAACAGGAGATTCCCTCTGCGTTGTAGGGGTACAGCCCCACTTCGTGAAGCAGTTCACAGGGAGTAAAGATGCTGACGATGGCGGCGTTTTCCGGATTTTGCAGAGGCCGGAGCATGGTGCGCATCATTAAATGCGCAAGATACCGGTCTGCCGGGAGCAGTGCCCGATTCGGAAGATACCGGAATTTGAAATCCTGCGCACGCCAGCCGGTTCTCAGCAAGCGGCGGGCGGCCGCCGGATTTTTGTCGCTGATCTGCTCCACACAGCGGCCGAAAGTGTCTACGATATGCATTACAGATGTTCCTTTGTTTGGCGGGAAGCGGCGCAGCGCCTAGGATCCCGCAGAATGTGCGCATATGACGCATAAAAAAGCGTGAAGTACATCATGAAGTTCGCTGCTTTTGATACCAGACCAGTTTAGCGCATTTCAGAGAAATGGTCAACCGGTTTTTCTTTGGGGTGCGCGTCCCCGCCGAGGACATAAACAGCACAGGACAGTGCCGCTGCCTGCGGCGCTGTCCTGTGTGTGCATATTGGGAAAGCGGGCGTGAGCGTGTCAGTTTTCCACGGGCTCCGGTTCGCTTTGGCTGTCAGAAGTGGTTTCCTGTGCTTCATCAGTGTGCGGCTCCGGCATTTCTCCCGGATCGGCGGGCGCATCACCCATGTCAGGCGGTGTTTCGCCTGCCTGGCCGGGCGCCGCATCCATATCGCCGCGGCCGCCGCCCATGCCGCCGCCACGATTGCCGCCCATGCCGCCCATTCCTCCCATTCCAAGGCTGCCATAGGAGGTCAGATAGTCGGATATTGTCAGTTCCGTCAGCGTCTCTCCGCCAGTGAAGGTCCCTCCGGAGCAAATCCCGTCGGTGGTTTCACCGCTGTATTCGCCGCCATAGGAGACGGTGTAGGTCGCGCCGCTCTCCAACTCCGAGGAGGAAAATACCAAACTGCTGGTGTCCACAGGGAGTTGGAAGACAAAGCTCTGGTCTGTGCCGGTCAGCGACACATAGGTTCCGGCCGAGAGCGTGGTGTCAAAACCGATACACACGGTATACTGGGTGGCTTCACTGGGAGTTTGTCCCATGTTGCCGGAATCCATGGCCAGCAGGGTTCCGCCGGATAGGGTGAAAGAACGCTCATAATCGATGGCGCCGTCATCCATACCTGTACTGGAGACAATAATTGTACCGCCGGTCATGTCGATTGTGCCATTGGAATCGAGACCGTCGCCGCCGGCTTCCAAATATACATAGCCGCCGGAGATGGTGATCGTATAGCTGGCGTCGGAACTGCCGAAGTCATTTCCGGGGCCAAAGCCTCCGAAACCGCTGCTGTCGGTGCCGCCGCCGGCGTTGATGCCATCGTCGCTGGAGCTGATCCGGATGGTACCGCCCGAAATATCCACACTGGCGCCTTCCAGCCCTTCGTAGGAAGTCAGAATTTGAATTTCACCACCGGAAACGGCCAGCGTGTCGTCGGCGTGAATCGCGTCATCGTAGCTGGAGATGGTAAAAACACCGTCCAGAATGGTCACTTCCGCATTGGAGTGAATGGCATCGTCGCTGCAGTCCAGCGTGTAGGTGCCGCCGTCCAGGGTCACGCTGACACCGCCCTTGAGTCCCTTTGCGCTGGTTTCGTCAGAGGGCTGGACTGTGCTGCCGCCGCCGGCGGTGACAGTATATTCTCCGCCGGAGATGGACAGCGAGGTTTCTGCCTGTATGCCATCTTCGCCTGCGGTCAGGTACAGGGTGGAATCAGAGATGCTGATCCATCCCAGGGACGTGTCGGTGTCATTGGTGGAGCGAATGGCGTCGCCGCCGCAGGAGACAGTGATTGTGGCGCCGGCAATGCAGCTGGAGTCTTTGCCGTGTATGCCGTTGTCCACGGCGGTGACGGACAGAGTGACATCGCAGATCTCCAAGGTGTCTTTACTGGTAATGCCATTGTCAAAGTTTGCATAGACAGTCAGAGCGCCGCTGCCCTGAAGGATCAGGTCAGATTTGCTGTAGAGACAGGCGTTGGGCTCTTCGTCTGCTTCGGAGGAATAACTGTCTTCGTAGGTGTAGGTTTCTCCGTCTGTCAAGGTGTTTTCTGTGCCCTCCATGACGTGGACTGTAGTAGAAGCGGAGTCATAAATATAGAGCGGACTGCTGTATGAGCATGTGATGTCAGCGCCGTTGAGTACCAGTGTCACATCTTCCCCGTCTGCATCCACCAGAATGCGGCCTTCGGACATCGTTCCGCTGAACACATAAGTTCCGGCGGCGCTGATGGTGATGACGCCGTCAGATAAACTGGCGCCGGTACCGTCAATTTCCGCAGAATCGCCGGACAGGGTGACTGTCACGGCGTTTGTCAGGTCTATGTCTGATGCCTGATCTTCAGACACGGTTTCTTCCACTGTTCCTGCGGCAGTTTCACTCACTGGCGTAGATTCCTCGGAATCGGTACTGCTGCTGGCCGTGGTGCAGCCGCTGAACAGGCCAAATATCAAGGCTGCGCACAGGATCAGTATGATGGTTCTGTATTGCAATGAAAAAACCTCCTTTTTTGTGTGGGATGTCCTCATTATAGACAGAAAGCTAAAATAAAGCTAAAGGGAGCCGGAAATAGAGGGGGGAGTTTACAAATCCTTTAAATTTTCTTTAGCTATTCTTTAGGTGCGGGTTGCATGATAGGCAAAGAAAACACAAGGAGGTTTTAGAATGCCCGGAAAAGTGCAGTGCTGTTTTCAGCGATATGAGAAGAAATACATGTTGACTCCGGAACAACAGGCGGTTGTGCTGGAAGGCATGCGGCCGTATACCTGTCCAGATACGTTTGGAAGCTATACGATTTGCAATATCTATTATGATACAGAGGATTACACGCTGATCCGGGCCTCCCTGGAAAAGCCAGTCTATAAAGAAAAGTTGCGTGTGCGCAGTTACGGTGTTCCCAATGATCACGATAAGGTGTTTGTGGAGCTGAAGAAAAAATATGACGGCGTTGTGTACAAGCGCCGTACCGTGATGGAAGCAGTGGATGCAGCTGCCTATGTCAATGGAGGACAGCCCCCGGCGCAGGAGGATCAGATCTGTCATGAGATCGACTGGTTCCTGCACAGCTATGGCCCAGGGCCAAAAGTCTTTATTGCCTATGACCGGACAGCCTTTGCGGGCAGGGAGGATCCAGAGCTGCGGATCACGTTTGATACAAATCTTCGTTGGCGCGACACGGAGCTGGATCTGCGGGCGGGCGATCATGGACAGCTGATCCTGCCTGCTGAACGGACTCTGATGGAAATTAAAATTCCCGGCGCCGCCCCTGTCTGGCTGGCGCATTTGCTCAGCGAAGCCGGCGTGTTTCCGACTTCCTTTTCGAAATACGGCACGTGTTATACAGAAAATATTCTGGAGCGGCTTCAGAAGAATGGAGAGGGGGTTTGCATCAGTGCTTAATTCCATCATTTCCGGCTCAGAAATCACATTGTATGTATTTGTGATCTGCACAATTGTTTCTCTGATTCTGGGCGTAGCCAGCGCATTGCTGTGTATGTATAAAAGCAGCTATACCCAAAGCTTTGTGCTGACGCTGGCAATGCTGCCGGCAGTGGTGCAGGTGGTCATTATGCTGGTCAACGGCAACATTGGTACCGGTGTGGCCGTGGCGGGCGCTTTTGGCCTGGTTCGGTTCCGATCTACGCCGGGTACTGCCAAGGAGATTGGCATGATCTTTTTGGCCATGGCCATTGGATTGGCCACGGGCATGGGATATGTGGTACTGGCCGTTTTGTTTTTTTGCGTCATGGCGGTTTTTGTCCTTTGCCTTTCGGCGCTGCGTTTTGGCGGTGGAACCGATCAGGAACGGGAATTAAAAATTACCATTCCCGAGAATCTGGACTATGAGGGCCTGTTTGAAGATCTGTTTCAACAGTACACCCGCTCTGCCCGGCTGGAAAAGGTCAAAACCAGCAATATGGGTACGTTGTATGAACTGGATTATCGGATTGTTCTCAAAGATGAGCAGGTTCCAAAGGCGTTTCTGGATGCGATTCGCTGCCGAAATGGAAATCTGAATATTATATGCGGCAGAGTGGCTTCCCGAGAGGCGCTTTGAGAGGGACGGAAAATCCGGACTTCCAGCGTGTAAGGATGCGGATAGTTTGTTTCATTGCTGCATGGACGGCAGGCTCCGAAAGAAGATTGCTTTTGTTCGGAGCCTGCCATATAATATATGCAATCATGCCGGGCCGGGCGCGGACCGGAGAGAGCGCAAGAAGCGGAGGGATACAGATGCGGCTGTTGATTGCAGAGGACGAACTGGATTTAGCAGAGGCATTGACTGCCTTTTTTCAGAAGAATCAATTTGTGGTCGATGCGGTGCACGATGGGGCGGACGCCTATGACCACGCTGCTACGGGGGAGTACGATGCCGTCATTCTGGATATTATGATGTCCAAAATGGATGGCATTGAGGTCCTGCGGCGGCTGCGGGAAGAGGGCATTTCCACGCCTATTATGCTGCTGACGGCCAAGGCGGAGACAGACGACCGGATTGTGGGGTTTGACAGTGGGGCAGACGATTATCTGCCCAAGCCGTTTTCACCGGATGAGCTGTTGTCCCGTGTGCGGGCCATGCTGCGTCGGAAGGGCGATTACAAGCCGGATATCCTGCGGTTTGGGACCCTTGTTCTGGATAGTGGAACGGGAACCTTGCGGCATGGGACACGCGGGGAGCGGCTCAGCGGCCGGGAGTATCAGATTATGGAATTGTTTATGCGGTCGCCGCAGGTCATCATTCCGGCAGCCCGAATTATGGAGCACGTCTGGGGATGGAACGCAGAGGCGGAGACCAATGTGATCTGGGTCCATATTTCCAATCTGCGCAAAAAACTCAAGGCCATCGGCGCGACGGCAACCATCCGCGCCAGCCGCGGCCTGGGGTATGCGCTGGTGGAGAAATCGCATGTTTAGCCGCCTGCGCCGCAAATTTGTCTGTATTGCCATGCTGTCCGTGACAATGGTTATGGGACTGGTTGGATTTTCTATAAATCTTCTCAATTTCTATTCCACGGATGCGGATTTGCAGAGCATGTTGGAGATTATCTATCACAATCAGGGCGTCCTTCCGGAGTTTTTCGGGAGCAAAAAGCCGGAGGAATCTCCGGAGCGGGAGGGGGGTTCACACCGGCGGGACCTGTCCTGGACGCCGGAGACGCCCTATTCCACCAGATACTTCGTTCTGTCCTATGAAGACAGCGGGACGCTGCTTAGTGCGGACATGGGCCACATTGCCGCTGTCACGGAGGAGGATGCGTCTACTTATCTGGCTATTGCGCTGCGGCATGGCGAGGGCTTTGGATACTCCGGCAGCTACAAATATTATGTTGCACAGACAGAGGACGGCACTTATATGGCAATTTTTTTGGAGTGCCAGCAGGAATTGCGGTCCCTGCGGATTTTCGCTCTGACAATGCTGCTGGTAATGGCGGTCTGTATGCTGCTGATTTTTGTCCTGGTGCTGTTCTTTTCCAAACGGGCCATTGATCCGCTGATCAAAAACGCCCAGAGGCAGAAGCGGTTTATCACTGACGCCAGCCATGAATTGAAAACACCGCTGACGGTCATGACTACCAGCCTGAAGGTGCTGGAGATGGAAGTGGGACAGCAGAAGTGGATCGACAAAGCCCAAGCGCAGGCGGATAAGATGCGGGACCTGATCAACGAGCTGGTACAGCTCTCCCGCATGGATGAGGGGAGTCCGGCAACGCATCTGGCAGAGTTTGATCTCAGTGAGGCGGTGTCGGAAATTGCAGAAGGATTTCAGGATTATGCCGCTGCACAGGGGCACGTTCTGGATGTGCGGATTCCTGCCGGCTGTACCTTTCACGGCGACGAATATGCCATCCGGCAGCTGGTATCCATTTTGTTGGACAATGCTGTGAAGTACACCGACAAGGACGGCAGAATCTTCCTGTCTCTGGAGCAGCTGAAAAAAAAGGTCGTACTCAGGACCAGGAACCCCTGCGCGGGCCTGGATCCGGAAAAGCTGGAGGATCTGTTTGAGCGGTTTTACCGTCCCGACAGTTCCCGATCCAAACAGACTGGCGGGTTTGGCGTGGGTCTGTCCATGGCCAGAGGCATTACGGAGATGCATAACGGCTCCATTCGCGCGGTGTGCCCGGAACCGGGAATCGTGGAATTTGTGGCAACATTGCGGGCATAGTGATATTCCGGACACTGGGATTTCGAAGAGAGATCCTGGGGTCCGGTTTTGTCTTTTGGCTGATGGGGCAAAAAGGAGGCTGTTCACGGGCAGCCGGCTGGATATGGGGCAGTTATAACCGAAACGTTTAAACTGCAGAACGAAACGGAACTTCCGCCGGCATACAAACGCAACTATAATAAAAGCAAGCGCAGAATCCGAATAAAATGAATCAGGAGGCAGGCAATTATGGAAAGACGCATATTGGGAGGCGGCTTGGCGGTTTTCCGCCGGCCCCGCCTGATGCCGGATATCAGAAAGAGGCGTTTATAAATGCAAAATTTCGTATATGAATATCCCACAAAGGTCTATTTTGGAAATGGCGCGGCAAAGGAGCATTTGCCGAAGATTCTTGCAGAATACGGCGACAATGTTCTGCTGGCCTATGGCGGCGGATCCCTCAAGAAAAACGGCGTCTATGAGGAAATCCTGGACATCCTGCATTCGGCAGGCAAGACCGTAACGGAATTTTCCGGAATCATGTCTAATCCCACCTATGCCAAGGTCCAGGAGGGCGCCTCTTTGGCCAAAGCATGCCAGGCAGATCTGATTCTGGCCGTAGGCGGCGGCTCGGTCATTGACTGCTGTAAGATTGTAGCGGCCCAAGCGGTGACGGAGGAGGACATCTGGGAACTGGAGATGGTGAAGCGGGGGACACCCACAGCTGCGCCCATTCCACTGGGGGCGGTGGTGACTGCTTCCGGCACTGGCGCAGAGATGAATGGCGGCGCTGTGATCACCAATGAGGATGTGAAAATCAAGGCCGGACTGTTTGCCGCAGCCCCCCGATTCGCCATTCTGGATCCGGCGTATACCATGTCTCTGCCGGCGTCCCAGGTGTTCTCCGGTGCCTTTGATACGCTGAGTCACGCCATGGAAACCTATTTTGGCCGGTCCGACCGGGACAATGTTTCCGATGACGTGGCGGAGGCCATCATGCGTAATACCATTACCAATATGCGCACATTGCTGAAGGATCTTCGTGACTATACAGCCCGCAGCAATCTGATGTGGGACTCTGCCATGGCGGAAAATGGAATCCTGAAGGTGGGCCGCCTGACAGATTTCGAGTGCCATCAGATTGAACACCAGTTGGGGGCCTATACAGATTGCAACCATGGGCAGGGCCTGGCGGTGCTTCATCCAGCCTACTACCGGCTGATCTGTCACAGTGCAACTGCCAAGTTTGCCCGCTTTGCCCGGAACGTATGGGGGATATCCGGCGAGGGGAAAACAAACGAGCAGGTGGCAGAAGCCGGTATTCAGGCCCTGGAAGACTTTATTCGGGAGTGCGGCTTGCCCACCAAGCTTGGGCAGCTCCGGTCCAAAGTGGAAATTACGCAGGGGCTGCTGCGCCAGGTGGCAGACAGCTGCAATCTCCTGCCGAACGGGTACAGACAGCTCACCCACGATGAGGTCTATGGCCTTCTGCTGGACTGCCTGTAAGCCCGTGAGGAAAAAACAGCCGCAGCGGAGAATTTCCGCTGCGGCTGGTTTTTTCATTTACAAATGCATATGCTGTTTCCAGAGGACAGGAGCTTGCGCCGGCCATAGGGTCTATGGAAAACGGACGGATTTCGGAAGTGCCGGAAAATAGTGACGCGGATGAAACCGTGTGCGGAAAAAGACATAATCCCGGTCAAGCCTGCGTATACATAGACCAGGTGAATCAACAAGGAGTGGATGCTATGGAGCTTTCATTTGAAACGATGACACAGGATCATCTGGTCTGTGTGGCACGGCAGACGCTGTATCAGGAGGAAACGGCAGAATCCGTAATTCCCGACAGTTATCCCGATGCGGCGCGGATTGTAGACTGTTATGGTATGGTGCTGCTGCGCAGCAAGGAGTGCCGGGAGGGCAGTGTGCTGCTGTCCGGCGGCATCAAAGCGGCGGTGCTGTATGTGCCTGAGGATGGGAGCAGGCCGCGGCCTTTGGAGGTCTATGTGCCCTTTAGTCTGCGGCTGGACAGCAGCGCCATCGGCATGCAGGACGAAGTCTTGGCAGATGTCTGCCTGAAGGCCATTGATGGGCGGATTGTCAATTCCCGAAAGGTTATGGTGCGGGCGGACCTGGCGGCTGTTGTGGCGGCCTATGGGCAGAAAACGGAGACGTTCTATCCTGCTGCCGCCGAGCGTCCCGGCTTGCAGGTGCTGCAGCAGGAACTGCCGGTGAGCTGGCCTATGGCGGCAGGGGAGAAAGCGTTTGTCATCAGCGACGAGGTAGAGCTGGGCAGCAGGCCGCCGGTAGGGGCCATTTGCCGCTGGAACGCCGTACCGGTGGTGCTCGAGCGCAAACTCATTGGCAGCAAGGCGGTCTTTAAGGGCAACCTGCAGCTGCGGCTGTTGTATCTGACGGAGGACGAAGGGTTTGCCACCTTTGACTTTGCGCTGCCGTTTTCGCAGTTCGTAGATCTGGACTATGAGGGGGAAGAGGACGAACTGGATGTGTCAATGGCTTTGACCGGTGCGGAGCTGGAGCCGGACGGATTGGAACACTGTACCCGCCTGCGGTTGACAGTCAATGTGCTGGCGCAGGTACTGGTGACGGCCCGGCGCAGCGTGACGGTGCTCCGGGATCTTTACAGCACACGGGAGCAGGTGACGCCGGCTATGGCCGCCTATGATCTGGAGAGCCGGTTGGACCGGCAGCTTCTGACGCAGGAAATCCGGGAAACGCTCCAGGGACCGGTGCGCTCAGTAGTAGACGCCGCAGTGTTTTTGGAGCCGCCGGCCCAGAGCCGGGAAGGCAGCCGGGTAGAACTGCGGGCGCCCGCCGTTGTCAGCTTGCTGTATTACGATGAAAACGGCGTGTTACAGGGCATGACACGCCGTCAGGAAGCACTGGCGGTGACAGATCTGGCAGAGGGATGCAGCTGCCTTCCGAGAATTTCTACCGACGGCAGTGTGGCCGCCGCGCCGGCGGCAGGTGGAGCGGAGGTGCGCTTCCAAGTATGTTTTGACGTGGAGAGCTGCGTGGACGAACATCTTGAAGCTGTCTGCGGAGCACAGACCACCGAGCTGGAGAATACGGTCCGGCCCTCCGTCATTATTCGGACAGCGGGGGAGGACGAGACGTTGTGGTCTATCGCAAAATCCTGCCGCTCCACCCAGGAGGCCATCCGAAAGGCAAATGATCTGTCAGAGGAGGAGGCGATCGGCGGAAAGCTCTTGCTGATTCCACTGGTCTCGTGATGTGGGATTGTAAGGCGGAGCACTGCGAAGCCGTTAAAAAAGCACAATCAGGGCGCAGGTTTACTGCGCCCTGATTGTGCTGCTTATTCTGACAGCTGTTGCGCCGCATGGGTTCCAGCCAAAAAGCCGCTGGACATGGCCCAGCTCAGGTCATTGAGGATCTGGACCTTGTAGCCGTGCATGTTGAGGAACCGGCCGGAGGCGAAGTCGCCGGGAACATACAGGTTTTCAATGACGGTTTGACGGTCGGCGGCGTAAGCCTGAATATGCTCGTTGACCCGGACGCCGCCGAAGGCGCCGTCGGTGCCCACGCCGCCGGCCACGGCGTAATAGGGACCGTGGCCAAAGGGGATCATGTCCTCCGCCGCCTTGAAGAAGTCCTCGTCCCGGCCCAGAGCGCACATGGCGTTGTAGCGGGCCACGGTTTCCCGCAGATTGGCGGCGTCTACGCCAAGCTTTTCCGCCAGCTCTTCCAGAGTGTTGGCGCTGATGAGCTGATCGGGGAAGCGGGCGGCGTTCTGACGCAGATCCTCGGCGCAGTTGGCGGGGACAGGAACTTCGGGAATGGGGTTGAATTTCTGCTTAATGCTGCGGAAGGGGCGTTTGGCTGCTTCCTGCGCCATACCCAGGTCAAAAATGGCAAAATTCTGCCCCTCAGGCTGATAGACAAGCGCTGTGGCCACAGCGAAAAAGCTGCTGCGTCCCATGGTCAGCTCGTTGATCCACCGCTTGCCAAGCTTGTTGACATAGACGGCGTAGGGGCCGGTAGTCATGGCCAGGGCCGTGTCGCCGGGGGCCATGCCGGCGCCGCCCATGAGACGCATACAGAAACTGTCGTAATCGATGAAGGCTCCGGCGCTCTCCGCCAGGCCGATGCCGTCGCCGGTGCAGGCAATGTGGCAGTGGGAGCTGACGCTGCGGGGCAGACGGCCGAACGCGGGGACGCACTTGTCCAGGATCTCCTGATTGTTGATCCAGCTGCCGGGGCTCATGACGTAGGCGCGGCAGCGGATCTTCACCGGGCCGCCGGGGTCTTCGGCCCAGACGGCAGTGACTTTCCCGTTCTCCATCTCCAGCCGCTGGGCTCGGTGTTGGGTCAGGATCTGCCCACCTTTTTCCAGGATCAGCTTCTGCATCAGCTGAACGGTGTACCAGCCGGTGCCGTTGCTCTCCGGGGAACCGATGCGGCCGCCCGGCTCGCAATAGCCCGGCGTGATCATGCTGTCTGGCCCGTCAAATACATAGAAGCTCTCTACAAACTTGCTGTCCCGCTCCGGATCCACCTGGCCCAGCCAGTCAAACCACTGCCCGGTGCCCGCCAGGGCGTTGCGAACCAGATGGGAGTCCAACTCCCAATAGGTCTTGTCCATAAGGTCCACCAGGGTTTCCCGAAGCGTATCGGGTACACCCCGGTCCTTCTGCCACTGGCTGTTGTACATCCGCATGGTGGAAGCAAACCAGGCGCTGCCGCCGCATTTGCGCATTTTCTCCAGAACAATGACCTTTTTGCCCGTAAGCCAGGCAAACCGTCCCGCCGCCACCAGACCGCCGCCGCCGCCGATGACGCACAGGTCGCAGTCCAGCTCAATCAGGTCATGAGGGATCGGAGCCGGCCAAGGCGCGGATTCAGGATACATAGCGTCCAGAGGACAAACCTCCCGGCATTTGCCGCATTCGATGCAGCGTTCCGGGTCGATGGAGACCCCTTGGGGTGTGCCGGCGATGGCGTGGGTGGGGCACTGCATGGCACACCGGCCGCAGTTGGTACAGTTGTTCGGATCGATGATATAAGCCATATGATACACTCCTCTTGGCTCCTGCGGCCCTTGTGCACAGGGCACGGGAGCAGTTGTTCTCTGCGTCCATTGTAACAGCGCAAAGGCGTTTGGACAATGTTTCCCGCCGATATCGATAGCCTGTGAAGAAATTGATAACAAGCAGAAGCATCCATGGCCCGGCAGGTACGATCCCAATTTGTGCAGACTGCCTGATGGGAAAAATTCTGCTGCTTTGTGCAATGCGATACGGTGATTCTTGCCTTAAACAACCAGCCTGACTCTTGACGGGAGGAACAATTGCCAGTATAATAAAAAAAGGCAAAGGAGCCTTTGACGGGCATCCTTTGCCTTTTCCTATCTGCTTTTGGTGCCGCCGGCACAGGTGGGTAGAACTTGTTGTAAGGAGCGATGGGACATGCAGGAACTTGTAGTGCATCAGGCAAGCATCAACCAGCAGCTGGCGCGGTATGGCGTCAAATTCGGGCTATATAAAAACGGAACGTTTCAGGAACGCCTGTTTCCCTTTGACCCGCTGCCGCGGGTCCTTACGGCGGCAGAGTTTGCGGTACTGGAGAAGGGGCTGGTCCAGCGTGTGACTGCGCTGAACCTGTTTTTGAAGGATCTCTATGGGAAAAAGCAGATCATCCACGATGGCGTGGTGCCGGAGGATTTTGCCTTTGCAGGCTCCGGCTATCTGCCGGCTTGTGAGGGAATTACGCCGCCCAAGGGAATTTACAGCCATATTTCCGGCATTGATCTGGTTCAGGGGAAGGATGGGAGCTGGTTTATTTTGGAGGACAATCTCCGCATCCCATCTGGCGCGTCCTATCCGCTGATCGCCCGCAGGCTCTGCCGCCGCTGCAGTCCAGAAACCTTTCGGCACAACCATGTGGTGGACAACCGCAACTATGGTGAACTGCTGCGGGGTGTCATGGAGCATGTCAATACCGGCGGTATCCATGTAATTTTTACACCGGGACGGTATAACGCGGCTTATTTTGAGCACAGCTATCTGGCGGAGATGTCCGGAGCCGTGCTGGCGGAGACTGGGGACCTGTATGTGGAGGACAATGTGGTGTATTACCGCGGGCAGGGAGCGCCTGCGCGCGTCGGCGCCATTTACCGCCGCATCAGCGACGAATATCTGGATCCCACGACCTTCCTGCCGGAGAGCCTCATCGGCATTCCCGGCGTCATGGGGGCTTATCGTGCCGGAAACGTGGCGATAATCAATGCGCCTGGCAACGGCGCCGCCGACGATAAGGGCATCTACTACTTTGTGCCCAAGATGATCCGCTACTATCTGAAGGAGGAGCCGATTCTGCACAACGCGCCCACCTATCTGCCGTTCTACGACGAGGATCGGAAGTATGTGCTGGACAACCTGGACAACCTGGTTGTCAAAGACGTGGCGGAAGCCGGCGGCTACGGCGTGATCTTCGGCCGGGAGCTGACCCGGGAAAAGCTGGCAGAAATGGCGGCGCTGATCCGCCGGGAGCCGCGCCGGTTTATTGCCCAGGAAGTCATTGACTTTCAGGACCTGCCCATTATGGAAAACGGGCAGGAAGTGGAGCGCAAAGCGGATCTGCGCGCCTTTGTGCTGGCGGGCGCAAAGACCGCCGTCTGGCCCAGCGGTCTGACCCGCTTCAGCCGGGAAGCGGACAGCTTTGTAGTCAACAGTTCACAAGGAGGAGGGTTTAAGGATACATGGGTACTATCACGTTAAGCAAGGCAAACCGCCTGTTCTGGCTGGGCCGCTATTTGGAGCGGGTCTATACGGGCATTAAGGCGACGCAGCCGCTGTTTGAGGCGGAAACGGACGGCATAGAGGGCGATTATGACTTATACTGCCGTCAATTGGGGCTGCCAAACAACTATGAGAATACCGCGGACTTCATTCATCGGTATTACTTCGATACATCCAATCCCAATTCCATCGCCGCATCCCTGGGGTACGCCTACGACAACGCCATTGTGCTGCGGGAAACCCTGTCCACTGAAACGCTGGCCTATGTACAGATGGCCGTCTCCGCCATGGAGCTGGCGGCAGGCAGTGCCGGACCGGGGGTACAGCTGCAGTGGGTGCTGGATGATATCATGGCCTTCCGCGGTGCCTGTGAGGAGAAGATTGAGGACGAAGCTAGCCGCAATATTATCAAGACCGGCGCCAGCCTGGAGCGGGTGGACCTGTATCTGCGTCTGGACTATGACCACGAGCTGTGCAGAAAGGAGTTTAGCCGTCTGTTTAACCGCTTGTATAAAGCGCAGCTTTCGCCCGATCAGACGAAGCTGACTTTGCTGGTGGACGCCATTCTGGATCAAAGCTCCACAACGCAGCCGCCCCTGGAGCTGCTGCTGCATGCGCTGGAGGGCCTGTTTCCCGGCGTTTGAGCCTGTCGATTGGGGGATGTCATGAAAAGATTGCGATTTAGCTTTGAGACTGATATGCAATACTCTGCGCCGGTGTGGAACCATCAGCTGGCGCTGCGCTGCCTGCCCCTGACAGATGACAGCCAGCATCTGGAGAGCTGCGAGGTTGAGCTGACACCGGGCCGCCTGCCTCAGCCGCTGACCGACGGTTTTGGAAATACCGTATACTGGTGCAGCGTCAATGAGGCCCATGAAACCCTGCGGTACGGCAGCCGCGGGGTTGTGCTGGTGGAGCCGCCAGGGCGGCCTGCGCCGGCGCCCAACCCCGCGCTGAGATTCCCCGGTGTGCGCACAAAGCCCGGCCCGACGCTGCTGCAAGTGTCTGCTGCGATGGCCCGGGGCGGCACCTTGGCGGCGGCCTACGCCCTGTGTCATGCCATTCACAGTATGCTGCGGTATCAGCCCGGTGCGACGAATGTTTCTACCACAGCGGAGCAGGCGCTGAACAGTGGACTGGGAGTTTGTCAGGATTATGCGCAGGTGTTTGTCGCTTTGGCGCGGCTGGCGGGTTGGCCGGCCCGCTATT
>CBCPMX010000089.1:0-16108 GCA_965120355.1 uncultured Oscillospiraceae bacterium | reverse complement strand
TAACTTCATTTTTCGCTCGCTTTTAGGGGGCGTGGTTTTGTGCGCCCTTTTTCGGAATGGTACTCAAATTACAATGTTTCAACCTTCCTCCTAATACGATCAATCCTCGTCGTCGTCTTCTTCCGCTTCCCGTATGAGACGGAGCTCTTCGCAGCGGCGGATGATGTAATCCGCCCCCACCTTAGCGGCAGAACCCAGATTGAAAATCTCCGTCTCCCGGATCTGCCGGATCAGATCCCGGAATTCTCCTGCGCGGGCCAGCAGATTGGCCGCAGTTTCGCCGGCCTTGGAGAGTTCTGATGGGTCCAGGGACGCGCCAATCTGGTCGCGGATGCGGATATCAAAGGGGACGACGTCGATTTGCTCCCACTCCGGATTCATGACCTTCATGGGGGTGTTGATATACAGCACCGGCTTCAGGGTGGACAGGGCGTATTCATAGCCGATATTGGACCAGTCGGTGATCAGCAGGTCCGCCGAGTATACCGTGTCGGTGGAGGAGAAATCGGTCTGGATGATGAAGTCCTCTCCCACCAGGCTGGCGTAGCGGCTGGCAATGGCGTGCATCCGGTCGGGATAGAGGCGCACGTATTGGGGATGGGGCCGCAGAATGATCCGGTGGCCCAACGGCAGCAGGCTCTTCAGCAGGGGATCCAGGCAGGAATCGAGAATATTATCCACCTGCCAGCTGGGGCCGATGAGGATGGTCTTCTTGGGGGCAGTGTTGAGCGGCATTGCGCCGAAGTCGGCGATCATCCGGTCCAGCAAATCGTAGCCCACTTCCACCAGCGTGCGGGGCTTGAGTCCGTACAGAGCCTCGATGGCGCGGGCCTCCGCCACCTGATGGGGACCGACACAGAACAGTGTGTCGAAGTGATCCAGGGCATGGGTGCGGAGCATCAGGTTATCACTGCTGACGCCGTGGTCGGTGTAGACATATTCGATGTTTTTACGGACGTAACTGCGCTTGATGTGATATGTCTCCAGGTCCGGCATGGTCATGACCACCATATCGGCGTCCATTTTCATCATGAAGGGAATCAGCCGGTATTCACCGATGTAATAAGCCTGAATGCGGGGATTTTCCTTCTGGAAAATGGCGTCATTGGGGTCACCGGTGACATAGTGGATGGTCAGATCCGAATTGGCCAGAATCTCCTCAATATAGCCCTCAAAGTATTTATAAAAGCCGCTGGACTCGCTGTAGAACACCAACTGCTTGGTCTCGTCGTCCTTCATGAAGCGGCGGTAATCGGCGCGCTCCTTCTGGCGGTATGGGGCAGTTTGCTTTTTCAGTTCCGCGTCCCGCTGCTTCTGTTGGGCCAGCAGCTGCTTGGTCTGTTCCAGCGTTTCGTAGTCGATGTACTTTTCCGGTTTGTAGAGCCAGTTCAGGACATAGAGCTGGATGCAGGCGAACAGGTTGCTGCAGATCCAATACATGCCGACACCGGCGGGGACAAGGAAGGTAAAATAGGTGGAAAAGGCCACCGTAAACAGGGTTGTGCCCCATTGGGCCCAGAAGCCCTGTTCCCGCTGGAGGACATTGGCGCGGTTTTGGCAGACACACAGCACCAGGGTGGACAGACAGCTGCCCACAGGCACCAGGCTCAGCACCGTCACCGGCAACAGCGGCGGCACATCGGCCAGGTTGATGCCCAAAAAGGTGGTGTCAAAGCTCAGCACCTGCTGCCCGATGGCAGCCAGATCCGCGCCGGGAACGGACAGAGAGCACAACCAGTCCAGTCCCCCTGGGGCAGCGATTTTTTCCATCACAGCCAGCTGTGCGCCGCTGCCTGTGACTCCGGCGGCCTCTACCAGGGCGCTGCATACGTCTGTGGGGATCTGCAAGAGATGCTGCATGGGGTTATAAATCACGTTGATGAGCCCCAGAATCAGCGGGATCTGAATCAGCAGCGGCACCATGCTCAGAAAGGGATGGTAGTGTTCCCGGGCATACAGGGCCATCTGTTCCTCGGCAATTTTGTCCTTGTCTCCGGCATAGCGCAGGGAGATCTGGTTCATTTCCGGCTGAAGCCGGATCATTTTAATACTGTTCTTCTGCACCAGAATGGATACCGGCAGCAGAACCACCTTGCTCAGGAGCGTAAACAGGACGATGGCCAGTCCGTAGGAGCCAATCAGTTCATAGCACAGCCGCATGAGCCAGCCCAGGGGCGTGCCGATGAAAGTGTTGATAATGGACATGTTACTGTGTCAGTCCTTTTCATGTGATATCCTTGGTGTCACCGGCCTTGTCTTTTCCGGCTTTTCCCTCAGTGCTGATGGATTCAAACAGGGCGTCATAGTCGTAGCTGCCGGGATTGTCAGAATAGAAAAGATACCCTGTGGGCGCTTCCAGCAGCTCCAGCTCCGTGCCAAAAACTTCGTTGAGCATATACCGGATGGTGTTGATACCAGTCAGCCCTTCAATGTCAAACGTTTGTCCTTTGTAGTAGACCACATCCAGCTTGTTCTGCATATAGGGTGTTTCCACCACTGGATCATAGTCGATGCCGTAGGCCTCATATTGCTGGAAGGGGAAGCGGGAGCCATGGTCGGACTGGATAATAATCATGGCGTCCGGATCCTCTTCTTTGATCTGCCGCACGGCGGACTCAATGGTAGTGTTGGCGTATTCCAGCTGGCTCAAATAGAAATCGCGGATGAAGTGAACCTCGCCGTCGGGCCGGACAGAACCATCGGCGTTAAACACATAGGGCCAATGTGGGAATTGCATATAGCTTACGGTCAGGGTAGGCTGGCCCTGCGCCGCCTCGCACATGGTCTGCTGAGCCTCCAGGCAATTTTGCAGCCGGTCCACATAGCCTCGATAATAGTCGGACCAGTGAAGCGCGTCATAGAGGTCGCCGGTGGCGGGAATCAGGGAATAGAGGCTGTTTTCATATAGATAGGTTGCGATATTGTCCCGGGTTTGATTCTCCGTCAGCTGATTGGTGCCGGTGTGGCCAATATAGTCCATATGGTTGATGACGTTGATGCGGTAGCCGTTGTTGGAAAAAATCTGAAACAAAAATGGGTTGTCCAAATACTGAATCTGCAAAGAGGTCTCGGGAACCTCCGTGAACACATAGTTCAAATTCAGCAAATTGGGCATCAGGGTCACAGTCCAGCAGGATTCGGAATTGATGCCGGAGACGTTGATGTTAAAGCCTTCCTCCTCCAGAAACTGGCGGAATTCCCCGTTGTCATAGTCGAACAGATGCTCCAGATTTTCAAAGCCGCCGTACTCGTCGTAGATGAGATAATACACGTTGGGCCGTTCGTCCGAAGTGAAGTGGATGGAAGCGGCTTCTTCGGACAGTGCGGCAGTGCTGACGCTGGTGGAGGCGGTGGTGAACATAGCCGGCAACGCTGTCAGCACATTGACCAGGATCAACCCGCCAAATACTGCCGCCACAATGCCGGCAAAGGGCCGGCAGTTCCACTTCTTCCGCTTGACAAACAGCAGAATAAACACGGCCAGCAGCAGCAGGAACATCAATAGAAGCTGGTATCGGATCAAAAACCACGGCCAGCGGGCTTTAATATTGGAAATGATCAGATTGCCGTTGGTGATGACCAACATGCACAAGTCCGCCATGAGCGCGGAAGCGGCAAAATTGCGCAAAAAAAGCAGACAGTCTGCGCCGATCACCACGCCGGTGCCTAAAAAAATCGCAAAAAACGGGAGCACGTCCATGAGAAACGCCTCGTTCACGTTTTGCAGATACAAAAACGCGCAGGGATATGCACACACGAAGACTAGCGATAAAAACGGAAGTATATAGTAGGTCAGAATTTTCCGGAACGACATGGCGCGGCCGGATGCAGCAGATTCCATAAAAAACAGATGCCTCCTTGGCGGAAATGTGTCATACACAGTTTGACATGATTTTTACACAGTGCTCTTATTATAGTATAAGATGCGGGCAAAGTAAATGATAATTTGTTTATTTTGTGTAGAAAAAGTGTAGAAATTGAGTAGAGCCGGCCTGTGTTTCAGCTGTATGCCATCTAAAGTATTCAGGCGGGTGCAGGCAGATCCGTCCGGCTGTGGGGAGAGCCGTCCCCTTCGCCGTGGGTCTGACAAAGCGGGGAACCTCCAAGATTTTCCCATGCAGCTGGATGGCTCCGTTTTCTCCCTTCCAATTTTCAAGCCGGTGCGGATTTCCCGGATTTTTTCCTTTGTGAAAATATGCGATAGTGACAGGTTTGCCTTTTGATAGCGCAGTTCTGTTTTTGCATATTGCCAGGAAAATGTGAAGATGTTATGTTGAAATTGTGAAGGATGCGTGAAGCTCCTGATAAAAAATAAAGGAGGTCCCATATGAAATACCGTCTTCTTGCATTGTTGCTGGCGCTGGTCCTGTCATTGGGTATGCTGACGGCCTGCGGCAGTACCGGAACCACGTCGGAGTCCCCCGCACAGACCAGCGAGTCCCCCGATGCCACACCCGCTGTGGAGACCGAAGAGCCGGAAGTAATGTCTAGCGAATCCGCGCCCGCCGAAGAGAGCGAGATTGTACCGTCTGAGCCTCCGGCTTCTGAGGAGCCGGCGCCAGAGGAACCGGTTACAACAAAACTGTCTGATGAATTGGTAACGCTGACCTACTGGCAGGCATGGCCGCCGTTCCTGTCCTCCATCTCTGAGCCGCAGGATGCCGCCATGTTTGCCGAATTGGAGGAAATCCTCAACGTTCGGTTGGAGATTACCGCCGTGGATACCGAGACCTCTGCGGAAAAACTGAGTCTTATGTGCGCTTCCGGCGATATGACCGATATGATTCAGGGGATGCGCAATTACTCCGGCGGCTCCACCAAGGCCCTGGATGACGAGGTCATTATTGATCTGCTGCCCCTGATCGAGGAATATGCGCCCAACTACTGGTCAATTATGCAGAGCGACGACAATATCTATAAGTCTGTCCTCAATGACGATGGCGCAGTGCCGGAGCTGTTCGGCATGTATACCGAGTATTATTACACCGACCAGGGTTACTTTATCCGCCAGGACTATCTGGAACAGCTGGGCCTGCCCCTGCCTACGACGCTGGACGACTTGGAGAATATTTTGGCTGCTTTTCAGTCGGAGCTGGGGATCAAAGACCCCATTGTAATTCTGTATGAGGGCAACTGTGCGTTCCTGTCCACGGCGCTCAATGCCACGGACTATGTAGAAAATGGGAAATATATCTCCCAGGCCACTGCCGATGAGACAAAGGCGTTTTATGAAAAGCTTCATGAGTGGTATGAAAAGGGCTACATCAATGCCGACTTCACCTCCTACAATTACTCCAACACCAAGCCGCCAGAGGATGTGGTCACCAGCGGCAATGCTGGCATGTTCAGTGAGGACGTGGCTTCTATCTCCACATATTACGATTTGATGGCCGACGTGGAGGGATTTGCGCTGTCTGCACTGCCTCAGGTGAAGCTGAACGCCGATGATGCGCTCCACACCGGCTATATTGGAAAGAAGGTTTCTGATAAGTACACGCTGGCCATTTCCTCCAACTGCTCGCCGGAGAATCAAATCTATGCCATTCAGTTTATGGACTATCTGTTCAGCGACGAGGGGATGATTCTGGCCAACTTTGGCATCGAGGGCGATACGTATGTCATTGGTGACAACGGAGAGCCTCAGTTCACCGATAAAATTCTCAACAACCCTGACTTCCCCTGGCAGTTGTGCCAGAGCCTGTTCATCAACCCTGGGTTCCCATGCGTGGTGAATCTGGAAGTGGAGCGTATGACTTACAACGAGTGTCAGATGAACGCGGTGGATATCTGGAACAGGAATTTTGCCGACTCCAGCATGACGGCCCCCACGGCCATGCTGACCTATACTGCTGACGAATCCGCCGCCCGCGCCCAGTACGCTACAGATATTCAGACGTATCAGGAAGAAATGCGCCTGAAGTTCATTACTGGTGCGCTGGACATTGACGCGGAGTGGGATACCTACTGCAAAGCCCTGAAAGACATGGGCATTGACAGGGTTGTAGAAATTGACCAGGCTGCTTATGACCGCTATCTCAACAGATAGATCCTGATACGCTTGCCAGAATGCTTCATGCTTCATTCGTCTCCCCCCAGCGCCTGACTGCCGCGGCGTGATATGCCGCGGCAGTCATGTTTGTCTGGAAGCAAATTTGCTGCTTTTGGGCGGGCGAATAGGGGTGTGGTTCGGTTATCCACCCGGTTTAAAAAGCGGCAAATCCACACAACATCTGCCAAACTGCCTATGGCAGAGCGCCTGTGGCTGTGGTATAATGATCAGGAAGAGGTGTGCGCGATATATGTGCGAAGCCTCATACAAAACTGCCGGGAGGTAATAGCATGGAATTGCAAGTATTGAAGAAGGACGGCTTGCCGCCCTATGGGATGCCCCAAAGAGATGAAATCGGCGAAAAACCGGAGAAAAAGCCCATGGGATTCCCCCCTGGAATGGGTCCCGGTCCCGGCGGTCCTGGTCCTGGTCCCGGCCCTGGCGGTCCTGGCCCCGGCCCTGGCGGCCCTTCCAATGATCCGACGGATGATCCGAGATTTCCGCGCAGCTTTCAAATGATTCCCTCGTATGTGATAGAGGACAATCAGGTGAAAGCGTTTCCCACTGCGCATCAGCTCGACGGGGAAATTGGTGCGGCGGAGGCCAAAGGGATTCGGTTCACCACCGATGCCAAGTTTATCAACGGCATTGTGGTCAAGGGTGACAGCAAATACACCATTTCCGACGCCTATTTCCAATTGAACGGGCAGGGGGTCAATGACTTCGAAGCCATTGGAGCCGCAGTCCTCGCCACAGATCATGCGGAATTGACGGTGGAGAACAGCTACATAGAGACCAATGGCGTCATCCGTCCCTGCACGGCCTGTTCCGGAAATGCTACGCTGCATGTCAACAACTGCAAAGTCTACGGCAACAGCGGTCCGCTGCCGGACTATTACGATCCGGAGAATCCCATCAAGGGACCGGGCATGATGGAGCCGCCGCGCGGCCTGTTCCTGGGCGGGACCATTCGCACCCATCTGTCTGTGGGAACCACCAAAACATATTACAGAGATTCTCACATCGAATCGGACAGCTGGGCGGCGCTGTCCACAGACAACGGACGGGATTTATATTTGCAGGCGGACAATTGTGACGTCATTGTGCGCAATGTAGGCTATGGAGTCTATGCCGACGGCGGCTGCAACGTGGTCCTCAACGACTGCCGTTTTCAAACGGCTACCCATGGTGGGATTCTGGCCGGTGATTTCACTGCCAAGTTCAATGGCTGCGATATAAAGTCCGGGAAGTATGCCTTTATGTGCCATGATTTGTCCGGCGGTGCAGACTCCGCTGCGCCGCTGGAAGTGCGGAACTGTACCTGTCAGGCGGAGGAGGCCTGCCTGTATATCAAGAGCCATAATATCCACGCGGATATTGAAAACTCCCGGCTGTCCTCGCCCCGTTATGTGGTGCATGCCATTGTCAATGACGATCCCGACGCAAATACAATGCCTGCGGACACGGTTCCGTATGGCAATAAGCTGTACGTTGCCGGATCCACGCTGGAGGGCGATATTGTAAACGACGATATCCGTGCCATGTCGCTCATTTTGGACGGCTCTACAGTCCATGGCGCGATCCAAAATGCCTATATTAAACTGGTGAACGGCGCCAAATGGTATGCGCCGGCAGATTCCACTGTGGCGTTGGTGGACTGCGCAGACGCTGCCGGGATCGATGCGCCTGAAGGCGTGACCATCACGGCGGTGGCGGCGGCTGGAACGTCGCTTTCCGGCAGTGTGGCGTTGCCCTCCGGAGGCAAACTGGTCATTTCCTGATTTCGATAACCGCTTGGACAGGAGCAGATGCTCCCAGTCCAGGGGAAAGGAAACGGATGGCTGGGAAGCAGGAAGACGGCCAAAGTTTCAAATGGAAGGGAAAAGAGAAAGTTGGGCGGCAGCGAAATTTCGCTGCCGCCCATAAAGGTATCGGATACGGCTTATGGAGTTATTGCCCTTCCAGGAAACGGTCATATGCCTGCTGGTACAGTTCAATGCAGCGGTCCACGTTCAGGGACTTCATGCCTTCGATATAAGTGTCGAATTCGTCCAGGCTGGTGTCGCCAATGATGAACTTGACGACCCATTCATCCATATAAGTTTCCAGGTCGGTCTGGTACAGCCCCAGTTCCTCATTCTCTTCCTGGCTCAGAGCGGCTTTGTCGGGGATGACACCGCTGTAGTCAATGTTGGCGCTGGCCCAGTCGGCCCGGGAAGAGAGCTGTTCGGCGGTGTGCTCCTGGGTGCCGCGTTTTTCGTCAATCATATAGGGGCCGGTGTCCATCAGATTCAGGAACATGGCGGTGCGGTAGTCCAGCCCGTCGGGATTATGGAGAATCAGATCGGTCAGCAGAGGCTGGCCATCGTCGCCGTACTCAAAGGTGACGCCTTGAATGCCGTAGTTGCACAGCAGTGCGCCTTCTTCCGTGTACAGATAGTCAATCATCTGGAACAGCAGTTCGGGTTCTTCACAGCCGGTGGTGACGGACCAGCGGATGTCATCGGCGCGGGAGGGTGCCCGCTCGGTGGTAGTCGCTACGCCGGTGTCCTCGCTGACCAGCGGCGCAATGGCCTTGAGCAGGAAGCCTTCTTCATCAGAGAAGTCGGCCAGGGAAACCATCTCATTGGTCTCGGAGGCAAACACGGCCACCGAGCCTTCTCCAATCATACCACGGTCAGTGAACATCAGCTGTTCGCCGTAGAAGGGGAAGTCCTTGTACAGCAGGCCCTCAGTGTACAACTCATTCATATAGGTCAGATAATCCTTGAAGCTGTCCTCCACGGGACCGTATTTGACGGTGTCACCGTCCAGATAGAAGCCGGTGCCAATGCCAAAGGCGCCGAGAATAAACTCGTGGACGCCGCTGGCTGGCACAAACAGACCATCTGTGACGCTCTTTTCATCCCGGAACGCCCGCAGGACTTCTTTCAGGGCGGAAGGCGTCGTGGGGGTGTCCAGCCCCAGATCGTCCAGATAATCCTGGCGGATCAGATAGCCGGAGTCGTTCATCATGGGCGAAGTATACAGGCTGTAGAAGCCGGCAATCTGATTTTCTGCGGTGGTGACAGCGTTCCACAGATCCGCATCGGAGACAATGGTATTCCAGTAGTGCGGCGCATATTCCTGCATCAGTTCCGTGTGATCGATAAAAATCCCCTGTTCAATGGCCGCGTCAGGACCGCCGGTGTAGCTGTTGGCCACGCCGTTCATGACATCAGGATAGTCGCCGGTAGAACAGATCAGGGTAAACTGTGTGGTCTGATTGTCAGGATGGAAGTGAATAAACTCCAGATTGACACCGGTACGGTTCATGATTTCCTGATAGGTCTGGTTCTCAGCCAGCGTGCTGATGTAGTTCATGGCGCTTGGAGAGATGCCCATCCAAATGACGTAGCTCTGGCTGCCGTCGGACAGGGGCAGTACCACGTCTGCGGCCTCCACAGGCGCCGGGAGATCACTGGCGGCGCTTTCGGCAGACGGGTCTTCGTCTGTGGCTTCTTCCTCGGCAGGAGCAGAGGGTTCTGCCTCAGCAGAGTCTGCAGAAGGAGTCTCACCGGAAGATTCACTGGGAGCTTCAGAGACCTCTTCCGAAGTGGTTTCAGCAGATGTCTGGGTCTCGGTTCCGGCAGACCCGGCGCTGTTGCCGCAGCCGGCCAAAAGTCCGGCCAGCAAAGCAATAGCCAGCAGCAGTGCAAGTGTACGCTTTTTCATTTACAGGTCCTCCTTTAAAAGAATCTATAAAAATAGTTTAAAAATAGTTTAAAGGCAACCGAACGATAGAGTCAAGAAGCCCAAAGCGTCACAATGGCTAAAAATCTACATAGAATTTGGGCAGGTTCAATAAAAAATCAGAAAAAATCACAAAAAAATTGTGCGTGAGGCGCAAAAACTCTATGGTAGGGTTAGAGTTTGAACGACCTACAGCATGACAGACCGGCTTGTAAAACACTGTACGCCATCTGGAATATGTGGTATAATAGCGCAGATTGAAAATAAAACAGGAGGGATATTCCATGGAATATGTACAGGAGATTCCGTTGAAAAATGGGCAGGTACTGGTTTCTGTAAACGGCTATCGCGGGGAAGAGGATTTTTATTTCATATTTGACCTTGTCAAAGAGCTGTTGTCCCCGGAGCATGCTACTTACGGTGTGGACAGCATGTGTGTGGACGGGTCGTTTCGCAAAGACGGCATTTTGGTGCGCATGAGCAGTGAATGCGTCACAGATGACTGCTGTTTCCACTATGACCCAAACAGTATGACGGATGAAGAGGTTGCACAGGTGAAGGCGTGGATCCGCCAGATTGTCACAGAGCTGCATGCGCGGCGGCCAAAATGACATGGCAGGCTCGGGAAACGCCCGCGGACGTCCCGTATGGATCCACTAGGATGTGTAAAAGAAACAGGCGCGATAGAGTTTCTATCGCGCCTGTCAATGTATGCAATTGAAAGAAAATTACTTCTTAGCGCCCATGCCGGCAGCAGCGAAGTAGGGGCCGCCGAACTCGTCGGCCACGCCCTGCTTGGCAGCTTCCAGATCCGCAACGTTGACGGCGTCCAGAGCGGCGCAGACAGCTTCGTGATCCAGAGGCTTCAGGCCCAGCATCTCGCGGGCTTCAGCGGGAGTAGCAACCTCGTTGCCAAAGGCTTTGACAGCGTTGGCAGCCCGCTGTACCAGCATCAGGTTGGTGGCCATGATCTTGGTGCCGTCGGGGTTGCGGCCGTACACCACGTTGTCTTCCATACCGACACGGATGTGGCCCTCGTTGGCCAGAGCGGCGAACATGACGGGCAGGTGGCCCTTGCCGATGCCGAAGGCGGACCAGGTGCACTCCTGCGGCAGTTTGCCCTCAGCCTGGAGCTTGTGCATTTCGGTCAGCAGAACCTGCAGATCGTTGGGGGTGGCGTCCATGCCGCCAACAACACCCAGGCAGAACTGGAAGTGCAGAGGAGCCTTCACAAAGCCCTTCTTCCAGTAGATGCCCACGGCCCGCAGAGCGCCGAAATCAAAGATCTCGAACTCGGGCTTGATGTCCTTTTCCAGGTACAAGGTACCCAGGGTGGACAGCATGGTGGGGGAGTTGTGGAACACACCGCCGGGGATGCCCCAGTTGAAGGAAGAGGCGTCAAAGGTGCCCATCTCAATGCCGGGAACATTTTTGTGATGCAGCATACGCATGGCGTTGCCGTACGGAGAGTCGTCGGAAACGCGGTTATCGCCGGAAGAGGTGCAGTTGACAATGACGTCGCAGTCCTTGTAGGCGCGGATTGCCTTAATGGTTTCGTAGAACTTCACGGGGTCCATGACGCCCGCGCCGTTCTCGTCGCGCATATGCAGATGGACGACAGAAGCGCCGGCCTTCCAGCATTCATAGGCGCAATCAGCAATCTGCTGAGGAGTTTCGGGGATGTCATAGCCGGCGGGAGTAACAGCGCCGGTCAGAGCGGCGGTGATAATTGTCTTGGCCATGGGAATCAGTCCTTTCAATAATTTCTACACTAATTGTATCACAAATTGCGCACAATGCAAGAGGGTGCACAAAAAATCCTGTGCCGGCGGGTAAAAACCCGCCGGGAAAGGACAAGTTACATCCGCTTGTGCATTTTCAGCACGTTGACAATCAAATTGTCACGGAACGCGGCGATTTCGTCATTGGTATGGCCGATGACGTCGGGCATGTTGGCTTTCTCCTCGATGATGTCCTCGCCAGACTTGTCAGGCCAGGTATCGGGGACCTTATCCATGTTGGACAAGGTGGCAAACATGGCGTCCGTCATAGCGCCGAACTTGATGCCGCAGCCACGGATACCCAGTTCACCGCCGCCCAGCTCATAGTTCATGCCAGGGCCAACAGCGGCCAGACGGATACCAGGGCCAAAGGTCCAGGCGTCATCTGCGTCGGCCATGGAGCACACGCCTTCTGTGACCAGGGCAATCTCTTCACGCCACAGAGCGTGCATCAGGCGGTTGGCAATGAAGCCGTTCTTCTCCTTCTTCAGGACGCAGGGAGCCTTGTCATACATCTTGTAAAACTCACGGGCCTGCTCGATGACCTCAGGAGAGGTTTTCTCACCGCCACAGATTTCAATCAGAGGCAGCAGATAGGCGGGATTAAAGGGATGGCCGACAATGATACGCTCCGGATGCTGTGCTTCAGAGGCAATCTGCGTAACCGGGGTGCCGGAAGAGGAAGAGGCGATGATGCCGTCGACAGGCATGTACTTCTCCATGACAGCAACCATCTCATGCTTCTGCTCCAAATTCTCAGCGCCGTTCTCCTGGACAAAGTAGACGCCGGTGAAAGCCTCGGCAGGATCAGTGGTAATCTTAATCTTGTCCCAGATTTTCTGACCGTCTTCACACAGCCCCAGCTTGACATAGGAGTCGATAGGCCCCTGAATCTTGGGCTTGGCACGCTCGATGGAGGCCTCAGAACGCACATAGACGTTGACATTCAGGCCCTTCAAAGCGAAGTAGGCCGCAAAGCCGCCGCCAATAGTGCCGGCACCATACATGCCGATGGTCTTAATGTCTTTGACATTCATTGGAATCATCCTTTCAAAATAATTGCAAGCCGCCGGCGGCAAGCGCCGGGACTGGAATTGCCAGCGTAAACGCCTGTTTAGTTGTATTTATGCCAACCTTCGCCGGTCTTGCGGCCGTACTTGCCCTGGTCGATCAGTTTCTGGACGGACTCGGGGCACTTCCAATCGGTCACAGGCAGGCCCTCCAGAATCTCGGTGACATGGGGGAAGGTGTCCAGTCCGGACAGATCCATCATCTCAAAGGGACCCATGGGATGGTTCAGGCCCAGCTTAATGGCAGTATCGATGTCATCGATGGACGCAACGCCGTCCTCGTAGCAGTGGATTGCCTCCAGCATGAAGGCGAACAGGCAGCGGTTGACGATGAAGCCCGGTGTATCGGTCTGGCAGAGGACGGGAACCTTGCCCATCTTCTTGGCGACTTCACGAACGACTTCAACCGTTGCGTCAGAGGTGACGTCGGAGCGGATCATTTCCACCAGCTTCATGGCATAGACCGGGCTGAAGAAATGCATGCCCATGCAGCGCTCGGGGTTTTTGCAGTTCTTGGTGATCTCGGTGATGGACATGGAGGAGGTATTGGTGCACAGGATGGCGTCCTCCCGGCAGATCTCACCCAGCTGCTGGAAAGTATCCTGCTTTAAGCTCATGATCTCGGGGACAGCCTCAATGACGAAGTCAGCGGAGGCCACACCCTCCAGCTCCACGGTGGTGGTGATGTTGGCCAGGATGGCGTCGGCTGCTTCCTGGGTGGTCTTGCCCTTGGCGATCTGGCGATCCAGACCGGACTTGATGGTATTGACACCCTTGTCGCAGAACTCCTGCTTGATGTCCCGCATAATGACTTTAAAACCGTTGGTGGCCGCAATCTGCGCAATGCCGGCGCCCATCTGGCCGGCACCCAGCACAGCAATTGTCTGAATGTTCATTGGAAAAACTCCTTTTTTCATGTATTTTCGTCCCGAAGGACCGGGAAGACAGTAGGATGAGATGCCTTCTGCCGCGCAGTCACTCCGGCGCGGCGAAGGATCCGGTGGCCTGCCCTTTGCACCAAAGGCGGACGACCAGAATTGTGTATGTACCTGTGCAGAACCTGAGCTGCAGATAACCTGCCGTTTTTCAATCATAGCCGCCATGTCCCCACAAAGGCTGCGCCTTTGCAGGGCCCCGTTTTGATCACGACGGCGGAAGTGAATTCCGCCTGTGCAATTGGCTGCTGGGCAGCCAATTGACGCGCCGAAGGCGCGGCTTGCCGCGGGCATGGCGTTGAAAGCAAGGGATGCAGGCGCTTTAACTGTTGGTGAACAGGGCCTGCCGTTTTTCAATCATAGCCGCCATGCCCTCTTTCTGGTCGTGAGTGTCGAACAGAAGCGTGAACTCCGTGGTCTCCGTGGCCTTACCAGCGGAGATGGTTTCGGTGGCGGCTTTGTTGATGGCGGCTTTTGCAGCGGCCAAGGCGCATCCAGGCTTGGTCATCAGCTGCTTGGCTACGGACACAGCCTTGGCATAGATGGCGTCATACTCTGCCTTGGCAGCAGCGGCTTCGGCAGCCTTTTGGGCGGCTTTCGCCTCGGCAATCTTGGCCTCGTCGCCGGACAGCTTGGCGCTCTTGGCGGCCCGCTTTGCCTCAGCGGCGGCCTCGTCCAGGTTGGCGTCGCCGGTGACCAGCCAGTTCAGCAGCCCCAGGTCGTAGGCCTGCTTGCCGGGAATCATCTCGGTGAGCATGACCAGCTGCTTGGCCTTGGCGGGACCCACAATGGCTGTGGCACGGGCGCAGCCATTGGCGCCGGGAATAATACCAAGACCCACTTCAGGGAAGGACAGCGTGGTACGGGGACCGCCAACACGGAAATCGCAGGCCAGAGTCATCTCGCAGCCGCCGCCGAACGCAAAGCCGCCCACAGCGGCAATGGTGGGAATGGGCATGGACTCGAGAATGTTGTTGATCTCGATGGCCAGGCCGCAGAACTCCCGGGCATAGCGGGGAGTGGCCTCTGCCATTTCCTTCACATCCGCACCGGCGGCAAAAGCCCGCTCGGAGCCGGTCATAATGAGCACACGGATGGAGGGATCGGCCTTCACCTGCTCAATGGCCGCCATAATGTCCCGATTGATTTCACTGTTCAGGGCATTGAGGGCCTTGGGCCGGTTTAACTTGATGGTGGCGATGCCGTCGTCCAAAGTGTAAATAATGTTTTCAAATTCCATGGGAATCGGACTCCTTCTATGTAAGATTGAACGATGGTAGGGCGCTGATTATTCCGCGGGGATAGACTGACCGCCGTCACACAGCAGGGACGTGCCGGTCATATAATTGAAGGAGTCGGAGCACATTGCCAGTACCGGCCCGGCAATTTCCTCAATGGTGCCCAGACGGCGCACGGAGGTGGACTTGGACTGCTGCTTGTAGTAGTCGGTAGGATTGCCGTCTTTGTCGATGAAGAACTCCTCGTTCAGCGGTGTGACCACATAGCCGGGGCAGATGCAGTTGACAGTAATATTCTCACGACCAAAGTTGTTGGCCAGAGTCCGGGCCAGGCTCAGGCAGCCGGCCTTGGAGGCGCCATAGCCCACAACGCCCTTCCCGCCGATGAAGCCGCCGACGGAGGCAGTAATGATGATCTTGCCGCCTTTTTTGCCGTTGGTGGCGTTCTGGGCGATCATCTGACGGGCGGCTTCCTGGCAGAACATGAAGGTACCGGTCAGATTGGTGGCAATGACCTTTTCAAAGTCCTCGGGGGTATACTCCTTGCGGCCCTCGCGGGTTTCGACAACCAAAGCGGTGGGGCCGGAGATGCCGGCATTGTTGATGAGAATGTTCAGCTCGCCAAATTCTTCGACGGTTTTGGCAATGACCATTTTGATGTTTTCCAGTTTGCTGGAGTCAGCAGGGATGCCGAAGGCACGACCGCCTTTGCAATAGTTTTCATTCAGGTCGGCGACCGCGTCCTCCACCTTGGAGGCGGTGCGGGCGGTGATGACCACGTTGGCGCCGTAAGCAGCCAGCGCACAGGCCATGCCAAAGCCCAGACCCTGGGTGCCGCCGGTGATGATGGCGGTCTTGCCGGTCAGGTCGAAAGAGGGAATCCCGATTTTGCGGTTCAGATGGGCCATTGGAAACAACTCCTTTGATCAATTTCATGAATTTATATAGCACACCAGAGACCGTCGGACCGGCCTCTGCATGGTGTACCCGAAGGGAAATGCGGGGGAAGAAAGATCAACATACGCGAACCTGCGCCGCATGGCGGCGCGGGACAGACTCGCGTCCGGCGATCTTTCGGGGACGTAAAACACCGCCTAGACTCCCCGCGTCAGCGGGGAGTCTAGGTTCAGCAACGCGGTTCAGCCAGCGTTCGGGCAGCTGTGCCGCACAGGACAGGAGCTTGCCGCGTTGCTGTGCAGATAAAACTTACTTCGCGGCGGCAGCGGCCTTCTTAACGGCGTCGAAGCGTGCCAGCATGGCGCGAGGCGTCTTGGTCTCACGCTCGTAGCGGGGGCACTCTTCA
>CBCPMX010000088.1:0-15668 GCA_965120355.1 uncultured Oscillospiraceae bacterium | reverse complement strand
CCCCAAGCTTCTTCAGGATCCCACAATGGGCCGTGTAATCTCCAATGGCGTCCCCAATTGGGACGGCACGCCGAAATCGGAATCCAGCATCATCCATCTGGGCTTCGGCCGTGATTTGCCAGTGGATCCGAAGCTGTTTGAACAGGATGTGCTGGGACAGGTAGATGAACTGGCCCAATGGCAGGGCGGTTATGTCTATAAAGCGGATACGCTGGAGGACCTGGCCAGACAGATGGGCGTCCCCGCAGAAAAATTCCTTTCAACAGTAAAACGCTATAACGAGCTCTGTCACAAGGGCCATGACGATGACTTCTTTAAGCCCGCTGAGCTGATGATCCCCATTGAGCAGAGCCCCTTTTACGCGTTCCACCAGTTCCTCCCTACCGATGGTACCTTCGGCGGTCTGGAGATAAACCACAAGACCCAGCTCATCGGCCAGGCTGGCACCCCAGTTCCGGGCGTTTATGCCACAGGAGATACCACCGGCTCCAGATACATCAATTTCGGTGGAGAAAAGTGCCAGATCGTCAACGACTATTCCTGGGCCCTGGCCAGCGGCTACATAGCCGGCCTGGAGCTGGCGCAATATGTAAACAGCCCATCAACATAATCAAAGGAGGAAGCTATGTACCAAGTAACTGACAAATGTTTGCTCTGCCGATACCCCTATGCCTGTATTTACAACTGTCCGGCAGGGGCAATCTTCAACAACGGCAACCACGCCGAGATTGACCAGGACAAATGTATCCGCTGCGGGAAATGTGTTGGCATTTGCAACCTCTGTGCCATCATTGACACGGATGCCCCAGAAGAAACCGTTGTTCCCCACACACCGGCCACACGGGACAGCGACATACTGATCCTAGGCGGCGGCGCAGCGGGCCTGATTGCCGCTCTCCGAGCCTCGGAGCAGTGCACCGGAAAGATCTTGGTGTTGGAAAAGGCAAAGAAACCCGGCGGTTGCGGGATCTACTCCTCTGCCCTCAGGATGTTCGATACCCAGTGGGAAAAGGACCATGGGATCCCAGAGCGGATGGATGATTATATTCGGGCTGCCTTCAACACTACCCGCGGCCTTTTGAATCCCCAGCTGATCGCCAACGGTTTTCGGGCCATCCCGCGGTTCTTCGACTGGTTCTGCCAGTGGGGCGACGCGGAAGAAGGCTTCAAGTATGACGATGAACATCCCCTGCAGGGGATGCGTGTTACCACCATCCTCCCCGACAACGCCGGACACTATATTATGGGCAAGGTGATCCAACAGCTTCAAAAGAAGGGTGTCGAGATTCTGACAGAAACTGCTGCCACAGAGTTTATCATGGAGGATGGCCGTGTGACCGGCGTCCTCGCAAAGGATCCGGGTGGAGATCTCACGATACACTGCAAGACCTGCCTAGTTGCGATGGGCAACATTGGAAATAATCAACAGATCCTAGATCGCTACGTTCCCGAGTACGGCGCTGCCTTTAAGCGTCCAACGATGCACCTGCTTCCCACCTGCACCGGTGACTTTATTCCCATGGCGCAGAAAGCTGGGATTCCCATCGACGAGGCGTCCATTGTTCCGGCATATCTGGGACCGATGAACACCATGTTCAACATGCAGACCATGATGCAGCCCGCACGCCCCGATGTGCTGAACGTCAACATAGAAGGGAAACGCTGGAAAAGCGAGAGTTTCCGGGGAGAAGCCTGCAATTGGCTCCTGCTCAAACAGCCTCAGGCTGTCTCCTGGGCTATTGTCGATACTCCTCTGGCCTGCCAGCCGCCCAAGGAGGCGCCCCCGGTTTTGTTCGACAACTGCTTCGGCCGGATGATCTCCAATGGCGTTCCGGACCTCAACGGAAATCCGAAATCTCCAGCCAGCGTTATGAATCTGGGACCCGCAGGCGGCCTGCCGGTGCAGCCCGGGATCACCAGCGAGGACATCATCGCGGATATCGAGGCCGCTATTGCTGTGGAAGGAAAGTATGTCGTAAAGGGCAACACCATTGAAGAGCTGGCCGCGAATATGGGCGTCCCCTACGAAAACCTGAAAGCCACCATAGATCGGTATAACATGCTTTGCAGGAAGGGCCATGACGACGACTTCTTTAAGCAGTCCGATCTGATGATCCCCATCGAGACGGGTCCCTTCTATGCATTCCATTGCCATATGGGTACGGATGGCGTATTCGGCGGTTTCTACATCGATGAATATATGCGTGTGATCGGTAAGGATGGCCCAATCCCGGGCCTATACGCCGCTGGCGACAATACCGATGGCCGTTATGTCAACCAAGGCGGTGAAAAGAAACAGATCATCAATGATTTCTCTTGGGCCGTGGGAAGCGGCATGCTGGCCGGCGAGAATATGGCCGCATATTGGAATCAACTTGTCAAATCATAAAAGGAGGTAATATAATGAAAAAGAACGCATTGAGAACCCTCAGCCTGTTGCTGTCACTGGTAATGCTATGCTCCCTGTTTGCCGCCTGCGGCAGCACCAACTCTGCGCAGGAGACTTCCTCCACACCGGAGCCTGCATCCACCACCGAGGCCACACCGCCGCAGGCAGCGGCCCTGCAAGAGGAAGCCGCTCCCGCCGCAGACGCGCCCTCCAGCACAGTCGAAGACGCGGTTCCCGAGGAGGAGCCTGCCGCCGACCTCACCACATACCCTCTGGTGGACGAGACGGAGATGCTGACTGCATACGCTCCCATCCGCTCGGAAAACTCCGCGGTCGTGAACGTGATTGAGGATTGGGCCGCCATTCAGCTGGCCGAGGAGATCACCAACGTCCACATCGACTGGGACAGCATTCCCGAGTCGCAATACCAGGAGCTTTGCCCCCTCATGATCGCCTCCGGTGATTATGCCGATATGATCTTCAGTCTGAACCAGGGATATGATATTTCTAAGGCCTATGCGGAGGAGGTTATCGTGGATCTAGCTGATTATATACAGGAATACGCCCCCAACTATCTGTCCCGGCTGGACAACATTCCCCGCGGCTATCAGCGGGCGACCACCATCGATGGAAATGTTCTGGCCTTCTACAGCCTGTATTCCGGCTCCAATCAGCAGGGGGTCCTGATTCGCGGCGACTGGCTGGAGGAGCAGAATCTCGACGTGCCTGAAACACTTGATGAATTTGTCAACATGCTTTATGCCTTCAAAGATGCCTATGGCGTGGCTCCGCTGCAAATGTCCTCTGCGACCCAGGAGGGCCTGCTGTTCACTTCTGCATATGATGTTCCCGGTTATCAGGTGTCTATATTCGGCTCTGGAAGCTACTGGTATCAGGTGGATAACGAGGTACGCTGCTCTCTGATCGAGGACGGCTATCGGGAATATCTGACCCTCATGAATCAGCTTTACAATGACACCATTTTCAGTCGCGATTTTTACAGCTTCTCCCCCGGGTCCAACGATGCCACTAAGAGTGGCTTAATCTCCAGCGGCATTGTAGGCGTTCTCGGAGTTACTGACAACATGGTCGATTCCAGTGTGGATCTCATATCGGACATTGATGGGGCATACTTTGTCGTCGCGAAAAATCCCGTTCTGAATGCCGGTGATATGATCCACTTCGGCAATCAGGACGAGGTGAGTTCCGGCTCGACTACCGCCTCAATCTCTGTGAGCTGCGAAAATATCGAATTGGCCGTGCAGTGGCTTGACTTCTGGTATTCCGAGCAGGGCTATATGGCTTTTAACTATGGCATCGAAGGCGAAACCTATACACTGGATGCTAATGGTACGCCAGTGTTTACGGACATCATTGAAAATAATGAGTGGGGACTGGGCTACACCTCAGCCATCAACACCTATTGTCCCATCGGTAATATCCCCGCCTACAATGACATCAGAAGATTCCGCCAGTATTATACCGACCTGACGGAGGAGGCCATCGAGCTCTGGGGCAATGCCACCGATTTGGCCTATGTGCTACCCAATCTGTCTCTAACCGATGAAGAATCCGACATTTACAATGCTAATGTGGCGGATATTGAAACCTATGCCCAGGAGTGCATTCTTTCCTTCATTACTGGAGCTATGGATATTGATACAGAGTGGAACACCTATGTGAGCACGCTGGAATCCATGGGAGTATACGAAAACATGGAGATCTATCAGGCTGCATTGGACCGCATGGGATAAGCTTTGATGCGAAGGGGCACCCATTGATTTGGGTGCCCATCTTCATTTTTTCTATATAATGACTACTGAATAATTGAAAAAGCCTTGCACTTAGTGGATGCTATGTATCGCTACAGTAACGGACAGATCAGTCTGGCAGACTTTAATCAGCCAGATCACATGAATATGAAGGAGAGCATCCGCTTGGTAAAGAAAGCTCAAACAATTTCGTGGCTGGAGATTTTGAGAAGCGTTGCTCGGCTCTATTTTCCAACCGCAAAGGCAATGTAGTCAAGCCGCTGCGGTTGGCTCTAGGAGCATGCATCATCCAGGCGGAGTATGGGTATTCCGACGAGGAGACGGCTCTGCAGATTCAGGAAAACCCGTACCTGCAATATTTCTGCGGCTATTTCGACTATAATGACGAAAAACTACCTTTTGACCTATCCCTGATGGTATATTTCCAAGCGGCTGAACATTGAAATCCTCGGTGAGATCAATGTGATGATCACGCAGGATGCGAAGGCACGTCAGGGCAAAGAAACCGCGGCCCAAAGCGATGATGGCGATGATAGTTCTGTTGGCAGTTCTGGAACAGGCGGCAACATCGGTATTGAGTAGCAGATATTTTTGAAAAGATTTACTACCCGTCCAAATCGTCCACCCCCTCCTATTGACGTATGGGTCGTGGTATGGGTCAAACAAAATGGGCCGCTGAAAAGCGGCCCAAAAAGTTCTGAAAACAAGGAAAAACCGCTGATTTCTTGCGAAATCAGCGGCAATTTGGTTGCGGGGGCAGGATTTGAACCTACGACCTTCGGGTTATGAGCCCGACGAGCTACCGAACTGCTCCACCCCGCGATAAGCAGCACCTTTAAAGTGCTTATTCATAATACCATACCACCAGAGGTTTGTCAACAACTTTTTTCTTAGGTGGGAACTCCCCACCACCCATGCTTCTCCATCAGCTGTCCAGCGCCTTATACATGACATGGCGGCGCAGGCCGCCATACTTCTCCACCGTGGCGGCCACAACATAGCCGCAGGCCAAAAAGCTGCGGACACTGGGCGTATTGTCCGGCGCAACGGTGCCGCACAAGTGCCGGTATCCCATCTGTGCCAGCAACGGCTCTGCGGCCAACAGAAGCTGCCGCTGGAGGCCGTGTCCCTGCCACTGAGGCAGCACCGCTGCCGAATCCATATGGGCTGTCCGGGCCATTGCCTCCAGCGGCAGACCAGCGGCCCGGCCCAGATGGTTCTCCGCGTCCGCCGCCGGGAAATGGAGCATCAGGAACGCCACCGGATCACCGGCGGACATCTGCGTTCTTTTCGCAGGCGGAGTCTCCGGCGCCGCATACGCCAGAAGGACAACGCCTTGCTGAACAATGTGAGCGGCCACATACGCCTCGTCATCGGTGATATAGCGGTCCGGTACCGCCATTGCCTGATGTGCAGCCGTCATAATTGCCAATATGGCTGGTACATCCGCCGCCGTAGCCAACGCAATAGGAAACGTTTGTCCTGTCATGGCAGTGGAAAATGGCAGGCAACTTGGCGCCCGTCTTCCAACATTTGCATTTCCGGCGCCTGCGCAGCGCACAGCTCCGTGGCATAGGGGCAGCGGGTGCGGAACCGGCAGCCAGAGGGCGGATTCACTGGGCTGGGGATCTCCCCCATCAGCAGCGTCTGCCCATCGTCCCGCAGCTTTGGATCCGGCTTCGGCACCGCCTCCAGCAGGAACCGGGTATAGGGATGGCGGGGGCGTGCAAACAGCTCCGCCGTCTGCCCCACCTCACAGATTTTGCCCAGAAACATGACGCAAACCCGGTCGGAGATGTGCCGCACCACGCTCAGATCGTGAGAGATAAACAGGTAGGTCAGATGGTACTGCTCCTGCAAATCCGCCAGCAGGTTCAGCACTTGGGACTGGATGGACACATCCAGTGCTGACACCGGCTCGTCACAGACAATGAGCTTCGGGTTCAGCGCCAGTGCTCTGGCAATGCCAATACGCTGCCGCTGGCCGCCGGAAAACTGATGGGGATACCGGTGCAGAAATTCGCCGGAGATGCCCACTTCTTCCATCAATTCCAGCACACGATTCCGCAGATCTTCCTTGTTTCGATAAAGTTTATGGGTTTGCAGCGGCTCAGAAATCAATTTCTCCACATTCATGCGGGGATTCAGGGAGGCGTAGGGATCCTGGAAAATGATCTGGGCCTGCCGGCGGAATTCCCGCAGTGCTTTTTCCTTATATTTGGTCACATCTTCTCCGCCGAACAGCACTTGTCCGGAGGTCAGGTCAATGAGCCGCAGCAACAGGCGGCCCAGGGTGGATTTCCCGCAGCCGCTTTCGCCCACCAGCGCCAGGGTCTCGCCCTCGTAGATGGTCAGATTCACATCGGAAACGGCATGGACGCAGCCGCCGCGCTTGCCGGCTATGGGAAATTCTTTGACCAGGTTTCTGGCTTCCAACAGAACTGTCTGTTCAGCCATGGGCACTCCCCTCCTTTTCATACTGAAAACAGCGGGCTGCGTGCTCCGGCCCAATGGAATAGAGTTCCGGCTTTTCCTGCCAGCAGCGTTCCGTGGCGTCGTCGCAGCGCGTACAGAAGGCGCAGCCTGCCGGGAGTTTCAGCAAATTGGGAACCACGCCGCGGATGCTGTACAGCCGCTCCTTCTTCTCGTTGAGCTGGGGAATGGACCGCAGCAGCCCGGAAGTGTAGGGATGGGCGGTGTTCTCAAACAGCGAAAAGGTCTCCGCCTGTTCCATGACCCGACCGGCGTACATGACATAAACATAGTCGCACATTTGCGCCACAACACCCATATTGTGGGTAATCAGCAGGATGGACGTGCCATGTTCGTCCCGCAGCTGCTTCATCAGCCGCAAAATCTGCGCTTCAATGGTCACATCCAACGCTGTGGTAGGCTCGTCTGCGATCAGCAGCTCCGGCTGGCAGACCATCGCCATCCCGATCATGACCCGCTGGCGCAGCCCGCCGGAGAGCTGGTGCGGATAGGCGTCATACCGCTTCTCCGGCTCCGGAATGCCTACCTGGCGAAAAATCTCCAACACCTGTTCTTTGGCTTCTGCCTTGGAGATCTTCTGGTGCAGCAGGATGGCTTCCCGCACCTGCTTGCCCACGGTGTAAACCGGGTTCAGAGAGGTCATGGGTTCCTGAAAGATCATGGAGATCCGGTTGCCGCGAATCTGCCGCATCTCTTTCGGGGAACACTGCAGCAAATCCTGCCCCGCCAGAAAAATCTGTCCCTCGGCAATTTTACCGGGACTGCGGACCAATTGGAGAATCGACATGGCGGTCATACTTTTGCCGCAGCCGCTTTCGCCTACCAGTCCCACAATTTTGCCCTTGGGGATCTCAATGGAGACGCCGTCCACCGCCGGAACCACACCCTTGTCTGTGTAGAACTGGGTCTTCAGTCCCTCAATTTTCAATGTATACTCCATATGTCTCCCCCTCTCACTGCTGCTTCAGATACGGATCCATCACGTCCCGCAATCCGTCGCCCAGGAAGTTGAAGGCCAGCGCCAGAATCAGGATGGCCACGCCGGGGGCAATTGCCATCACCGGATTGGTGAACAGATAGCTCTTCCCTTCCGTCACCATCAAGCCCCAGCTTGTGGATGGCGGCTGGGCGCCAATGCCCAGGAAGCTCAAACTGGACTCAGACAGGATGGCCCCGGGGACATTCAGCGTAAACATGACAATGAGAGACGGCATACAGTTGGGCAGAATGTGGCGGAACATAATGGACCACTTACTGACCCCCATGCTGCGGGCGGCCTCCACATACTCCTGCTCTTTCAGCGACAGGGTCTGCGAGCGGACGATGCGCGCCGTACCGGCCCAGCCCACAATGGCCAACGCCACAAAGATATTGATCGTACCGCTGCCCAACGTATACATAACCACCATAGCCAGCAGCAGCGATGGAAACGCCAGCGTCACGTCGGCCAGACGCATAATCACGAAATCCACCCATTTGCCCATGTAACCGGCCAGCAGGCCCAGCACCACGCCCACGATCATGGACAGCAGCGTCGGGCACAGGCCGATAATCAGAGATACCCGTGCGCCGTAGATCATGCGGCTGAGCACGTCGCGCCCCAGCTGATCGGTGCCCAGCAGGTGTTCCAGGGACGGCCCCTGGAGGCGGTTGAGCAGGTCCTGGGCCGTGGGATCATAGGGCGCCACTACCGGCGCAAAAATAGCGGCCAATGCAATAAGCAAAATTATGACGGCAGAAAAGACGGCCAGCTTGTTCTGGCGGCACATCTGGCGCAGCTTGTCGCGTATGGTATCGCTGTCGCCAATCTCAGCCGCATGGACGGCCTCCTGGCGCTCTGGCTCTGTCTGGAGCCGTTCGGTTTCCGTGTTCATGGAAGCCCTCCTTTCAGCTTTCGCGGATGCGGGGATCAATGACAGAATACAGCAGATCCGCAATCAGATTCCCCAGGATAATCAGAACTGTGGTGAAGATCACCGTCCCCTGCAGCAGGGGCATGTCCCGGTAGGAAATGGCGTCCACCGCCAGCCGGCCAATACCGGGGATGCCGAAGACGCTCTCTGTGATGACGGCGCCGGACAGCAGCGAGGCCACCTGAATCGCCATCATGGTAATCACCGGCAGCAGCGCATTTTTAAATGCGTGGCGGACGATCACGCCCCGCTGGTCCAACCCTTTGGCCCAGGCGGTGCGAATAAAATCCTCCTGCAGGACCTCCAGCAAATTGGAGCGCACCAGCCGCGCGATGGTGCCCGCTGAGGACCAGCCCAGGACAATGGCCGGCAGCACATAGCTTTTCCAGCTCGATACGCCGGACACGTCAAACCACCCCAGCTTATAGGCGAACACATACTGGAACAGCAGCGCCGCCCAGAACACGGGCATGGACACGCCGATGAGCGAGAACCCCATAAACCCCCGGTCCACCAGGGTGTTTTTTTTGATGGCGGCGGCAATGCCGGCCGGAATGCCAATGATCCATGCTACACAAACCGCCCCAATGGACAGCTTTAGCGTATAGGGAAATGCCTCAGCAAGCAGCGCGGCTACATCGCGGTTGAGCTTATAGGATTCCCCAAAATCGCCATGGAAAATATTGATAATATACCGGAAAAACCGTACCATAACCGGGTCGTTCAATCCGTAATACTCGGTCATCCGTTCCACCACGTCCGCCCGGACATGTTCCTGCATCATGACGACGATGGGGTTGCCTGGAATGACATTGAGCATCAGGAAAATGATCAACACCACACCGATCAGCACCGGAATCGAAACCAGAATGCGTTTAATAATTTTTCTAAGCACGCGGGAATCCTCCTTTTCTGGGTGCTTGCGCCAGACAGCCCAATACGCCAAGCGGTAGGGTGCATGATGAAATGCACCCTACCGGCAAGTCGCTCCTATACGGAATCAGCCGACGCTGACGTTGCGGTAATAGTTGTTGGACCAGCCGTTCCAGGACACGGTAAAGCCCGATACCCGGTCATTGACCACAAACAGATGCTCCTTGGCATACAGCGGCACCCAAGCGGCGTCTTCCTGAATAATCAGCTCCTCCAGAGCCTGATACTCGGCGATCCGCTCGTCCTCGTCCACGATACCGCGGGCAGCCGCCACGCGGGCAATGGCCTCTTCATTGGAATAGTTCAGCGACCGCAGCACCGTATTTTCAGTCGTACCGAAGAAGGTATAGATGAAGTTGTCCGGGTCGTTGAAGTCTGCGGACCAGCTGGAGGTATAGCACATGATTTCACCGCTGCGCCGCAGATCCATCATGGTGGCGGAGTCCAACGTCTCAATGGTCACATTGACGCCGATTTCTGCCCACTGCGCCTGGACAATCTGCGCCAGATCCTTGGTGGTAGCGTCTGCATCAGACGAGATGGTAAAGGTCAGGTCAAAGCCGTCGGCATAGCCGGCCTCCGCCAGCAGCTCTTTCGCCCGCTCCACGTCATATTCAATTTCCGGCAAATCCGGATTGTAGCCAATGAGGCCGACAGGGAAAATGCCGTTTTGCACCTGGCCGCGGCCGCCATACAGCGCATCCAGGATCGCCTGACGGTCCACGCTGCACTGCAGCGCCTTCCGAACCAGGACGTTGTCCAGAGGCTCAAACGCCTCGTTCAAGGCAATGTAGTAGATGCCCACGCGCATGCCGGAGACGATATTATCGGCATAGTCGGGATTGTCCAGGAAATAATCGGCCTGGCTGGGGGCGTTGTCCAGGTCCAGAATGTCCAGCTCGCCGTTTTCAAACATCATGCGCATGGTGTCCTGGTCGTCAATGAACTTCATGACGATGCCCTCGCAGGCGGGCGCGCCGGACCAGCAGTTTTCGTTGGCAATCAGGATGATCTGGCTGTTGAACGTCCATTCATAGAAGATAAACGGGCCGGTGCCGATGGTCAAAGCGGGATCAATGCCAAACTGCTCGCCGGCGGCTTCGGTGGTCTCTTCATCCAGGATGGAGGCGCCGGGGGTGGTCAGCCCGGCCAGGAAGGCGGCATAGGGCTGCTCCAGCGTAATTTTAAAGGTGTAGTCGTCGATGATTTCAAAGCCCTCCAGGGTCTCGGCAGTCCCCTCCATCAGCGCCTGGGCGCCGACGATCATATCCACCACGTCGTCATTGATGGCCTTTTCATAGGTCAGCAGGCGGGTAAAGGAGTACAGCACGTCAGAAGCGGTCATGTCCGCACCGTTGGAGTACTTGACGCCCTCTTCCAGATAGAAGGTGTACTCCAGGCCGTCGTCGCTGATCTCCCAATCCTTTGCCAGGCTGGGGACAATTTCAGAGGTGCCGTCGTCATGGGCCTGCACCTCCACCAACCGGTCAAAGACATTCATCGCCACAGTATAATACTCAGAAGTACAGTGGGGATCCGTGGTATCCGGGTTGTCGTCGGCGATTTTCAGGAAGTTGGTGGTATCCAGGGTATCGCTGGAGGACGTCTGCGTTTCCTCCGTGGCCTGTGTGGTGCTCTGCGCGTCAGAAGACGCCGTTGTCCCGGCGGAGGCGGTCTCATCGCTGGAACTGCCGCAGGCAGCCAGGCTCAGCAGCATGCAGCAGGCCAAAAGCAGTGCCAACAGTCTTTTCATAAAGCTCAATCCTTTCCTGTTCCGCCGCGGAGCTCCCCGGACACGGGCCGGTCCGCAGCAACAAAAATAACCATGAATCACTTGGCTGGCAAGCGATCATGGTTACAGGGAACGGCTGTCCCGGTCAGGCCATGATAGCGCTCCACAGATTGTGACAGTCCGCAGCATATTTTGCAGCGGCCCAGAATGCGGGCTATGGACGCTCCCCCGCACCCTTCGGCGGCGACGCCTTTCATGGGCAGGCCCTCGTCCATTGCCCTGCTCCCTTACTCATCGTAACCGCGCCTCTATCATAGAAAACCAGTAATTCAAGTATGGACAGTATTTTAACACAGCCGTCTGCGTCTGTCAAGAAACCCCGGAAAGAATCGTGAAACCGCCGGAACACGCCGCAGGCGGGGGCTCCCAATGTGGCAATATGCCGGAGCACAGGCGCTCCGCGTTGTCCCGGAAATACGGCTGCGCTTCGCAGATACATCTGCCCGGCGGACGGCCGATGGGGCCGGTTCGCCGGGCAGGGATGCCTCAGGACAGCTCCACGGATAAGCACTCCATAACCTGTTCCATTTCCGCAGCGGGAATTGCCCGGTGTCCATATTCCATCTCCCCGTCCTGATTGTCGTAGGGATCCCGGCGGCGGTGGATCATGGGCGGATCAAAGGGCGTCTGGAACTGCGTCGCCAAAATCACACGATGCGGATCCAGATTACAGAAATAGTGGTTCCAACGCTCCATGGCGCCGGCCCGGTAGCTGCCGCCGCCAAAGGACGGGTCGCAGAACATCCACCCATAGGGCGCCACATAGAACATGGCCCAGTCGTGGCAGCCCGCGCCGGTTTCGTCGGCATGAAGCCCAGACTGCCATTTGGCCGGAATCCCGGCAATGCGGCACATGGTAATGAAAACCAGCGCCTGCACGCCGCAGTCGCCCCGCAGCCGGCTGGTGCAGTATTCCGGGATATTGGGCAGGGCAGCATAGGAGCGCATGTAGGAGTACTGTACGTTGGTGGTGATAAAGTCGTAAATGCGGCGTGCCTTTTTCAGCGGATTGCGTTCTTCTCCCACAATCTCCGCGGTCAGCGCCCGCAGATAGGGTGTAAAGACAATGTGGGGCGCTTCCTCCTGGGTATAAAACGTGGGCTGCACGGGGCTGACGTTCTCCGGTACGGGCTCCACATAGGAAAGCACGTTGTCAAATTCATACTCCACCCAGAAGGCATCGGTCTGTCCGGCCACCCCCTCAAAATACACCGTCCGCTGGGGATATTGGGGCGCGGAAATGTGAACCGGTTTGTGGGAAGTGGCCAGCAGCCGCAGATTTTTCACCTGATCCTGTTCCACCGGCAGCGGCAGCCAGGCCCGAACCGCGGCCCCAACCTCCGGCTTCTTCAGGCGGATGGCGCAGCGCAGATGCAGATGGGCCGTCGCGCCGCCATGGGCTTTCATATGGGCAATGGCCTCGTCACGGATCTCGCCGCTGGTCCGTTTGCCGTCCGCAGGCTCCGGATGCAGCTGACGGGCTTCGATGTCTGGCCGCGTCTTCAACAAATTGCTGTAGAACCGGTTGAAGTAGTGCACCTGACCGTCCACATAGATCCAATCCACCAGATCCTCTTCCCGCCACTGCGCCAGCTCTTCAGGCCGGAAATCCCGCAGGTTCTCCGCCAGCAGGGCCACCGCCTCCGCCTCGGAATAGGGATAGTTGGCCCGCAACACCGGCAGCAGCTCCAATTCCAGCTCCAGGCGCTGGCGCAGCGGCCCCGGAAGCGGCCCTGCCAGCCGCTTTTGTATGATGCGGGCCGCGCCGTCAAAGTCCCCATACCACTTTCGTTTCAAAATATCCTCCGGCAGCGGATAGGCCAGCCATTCCATCTGTGTTTTCATAGGGTCCTCCTTCGTTCCGCGGGGCAATCCCGCAGACGGTCTGTATTCGATGCTATGATTATACGCGCTGCCGTCAGCCGTGGCAAGCAGTATTTTTGCGGCTGCGCCCCGGCGCCGTCCACAAAAAAGCCCGGGTTCGGACATCGCAATGCGTTCCGGCCCAGGCGGGATATTTTTAAAACACGCTTCTGCACCGCGCCAGAGCGCGGGATATACGGCTGCGGCAGGCAACTTCGGAAATGCCCAGCCGGATGGCGATCTGGCCGTAGTCCAGCCGGCGGCCGTACCGCCACAGCAGCACCTGCCGGTCCCGCTCCGGAAGCCCGGCGGGCAGCAGCTCTTCCAGCGGGGACTCCTGTGCAGCGGACAGACTGTCCAGGGCCGCCGCCGTTTTCAGGCAGAAAGCGCCTTTGCATCGTCTTTTGGGCACACAAGCTGAGCCGCGAACCGGGTTTCCGGTTCGCGGCTCTGTGTTTTCCCGGGACTGGGGCGGGTCAGAACCCGGCCGCAGTCTCAAACTGCATATTATAATATCTGGCATAGGTGCCGCCGCGGGCCAGCAGCTGCTCGTGGGTCCCCTGTTCCTCAATGCCGTTGTCCCCGACAACAATGATTTTCTCCGCGCCCCGGATGGTACTCAGCCGGTGGGCGATGACAATGGTGGTGCGGCCCACGCTCAGCCGCTCCAGCGCCGCCTGGATGTGGCGCTCGGACTCGTTGTCCAGGGCGGAGGTGGCCTCGTCCAGAATCAGAATGGGCGGGTTTTTCAGAAACACCCGGGCAATGGCCAGACGCTGTTTCTGGCCGCCGGACAGGCGCGTCCCCCGCTCGCCCACATAGGTGTCGTAGCCGTCGGGCAGGGACAGAATAAAGTCGTGGATATTGGCGTTGCGGGCGGCCTCGATGATCTGTTCCTCTGTGGCGGACTGATCGCCGTAGGCAATGTTCTCCCGGATGGAGCCGGCAAAGATATACACGTCCTGCTGCACAATGCCGATGGCCTCCCGCAGAGACTTCAGCTTCAAAGAGCGCACATCCTTGCCGTCAATGGTAATACTCCCGCCCTGCACATCGTAGAACCGGGGCAGCAGAGAGCAGATGGTGGTTTTGCCGCCGCCGGAGGGGCCCACCAGCGCCACGGTCTTGCCGGCGGGAATGTCGATAGACAGATGCTCCAGCACCTCGCTGCCTTCTTCATAGTGGAACGAGACGTCCTTGTACTGGATGTCGCCCTTGATATTGGTCAGGGGCTGGGCGTCCGGCGCTTCCGCCACGTCGGGATTGGTGGCAAGGATCTCACAGAACCGTTTGAAACCGGCATAGCCCTTCTGGAAGGTCTCCGTGAAGTTGACCAACTGCTCGATGGGGGCCAGGAAGATGCCAATATACAGGCCGTAAATGGCCATATCTGCCGGGGCCAGGGTTCCCCTGACGATGAAATACCCGCCGGAAATCAGCACCGCCACATACAACAGGCCCTGGAACAGACTGTTGCCGCCGTGGAAAATGCCCATCTGCATGTAGCTGGACTCTTTGGATTCGCGGAAACGGTCGTTGCTCCGGCGGAACTTCTCTTCCTCCACCGTCTCGTTGGCAAAGGTTTTGACCACTCGAATACCGGCCAGAGAGTTCTGTACGTCGGCGTTGACCTCGGCGATCTTGCGGCGGTTGTCCATATAGATGCCGGACATAATCCGCTGCCGGGCAAAGGAAAAGATCACCAGGCAGATGGTTACTGCCAGCAGAATCAGGGTCATGGGCACGTTAATCGTCAGCAGCAGCACAAACGAGCCGATAATCTTAATGGAGCAGATCAGCAGATTCTCCGGCCCATGGTGGCCCACCTCCGAAATGTCAAACAGATCCGTCACCAGCCGGGACATCATTTCGCCAGTGTTGTTCTGATCGTAATAGGAAAAACTCAGGCGCATATACTGGTCGAACAGGTCCTGCCGCATATCCCGCTCCATGCGGGTACCCATAATATGGCCATAGGAGGTGACATAGAACTGGGCCGCCGACCGCAGCAGATACACGGCCAACAGCAGGACCAGCAGCTTCGGCAGCGCCGCCAGGATCACGGAAGCTTCACCAAGATAGAATGTGCCGGTGAGATACCGCAGAATCTGCGGAAACGCCAAGTCCACGACACACACCACCAGCGCGCAGAGCATATCCATCACGAACAGCTTTTTATAAGGCCGGTAATAGGTAATAAATTTGCGAATGACTGCCATGCGTACCCCTCTCTCTGAAATGCAGTTTCAAAACTCAATATTGGTCAATTATTATAACAAGTTTTTCAGAGAAACGCAAGGAATTTCATTTGGTTCCGGCGAGACGCCTGAGGCTGTCAAAACCCGTGTTGAGAAGCCGGGCCTTGCGGCAGGGAAGCTGCGCAGCCCGGGCAGAGGGGATCCGGCGGTTCAAAACAGCTTTCCGCTTTTTTAAGTTAAGGCGCGGGGGGGGGGGGGTTCCTGGCCCTGTTGGCTTTTTTTTGTTGTTTCCCCCTTCACCCCCCCCCACCACCC
>CBCPMX010000087.1:0-4809 GCA_965120355.1 uncultured Oscillospiraceae bacterium | reverse complement strand
AATGATCCTTTCGGGGAAAACGGAGGTTACATAGATGAAGACAATATGGAAAGCAGGACGCCTTGTATTTGCAACGATCCTGACAATACTCGTGATGACCATCTGCGCCAGTGCTACGGATGTCAAGCTTGGCGTCGGCATCGTAGACACCAAAGTACTCAATCTTCGGGCAGAACCCAGCACCGACAGCGACAGCAATATTATCTCCCTTGCTTACTACGGCGATGTTGTCGTGATTCTGGAACAACTGGACGGCTGGTATAAGGTCAACTACAATCTGGATGAGGGCTATATGTCCGCTGACTATCTGACCTTTAAAGTTGCAGAAAATGCAGAACTGGGCGATGGTATGGCAAATGATGTCGTCAACCTCCGCTCTACACCTTCCACCGACAGCGACGTGCTGTGTCAATTGGAAGAGGGCGAACTTTGCACCATCATCGGCATCAACAACGGCTGGTATAAAGTCACCTACGGCGATTATGTAGGCTACATCCGCAGCGATCTTCTGGATTTGACAGAAGCGCCTCTTACCAACACCGTCACAACAATCACCAAAGATGCCAGCAGTGCGGCTGCAGCACAGACCGTTTCTGTGGCAGACAGTATCGCCACCCAACTGATCGAATATGCCAAGAGCCTGTTGGGTTCCCCGTACGTCTGGGGCGGCACCTCCCCCTCTGGTTTTGATTGCTCCGGTTTCACACAGTATGTGTTCAAGCAATTTGGCTACAGCCTCAACCGTACCGCAGCCTCTCAGCTGAACAATGGTGTCTCCGTTTCAAAGACTGAACTGCAGCCCGGTGATCTGGTGTTCTTTTCCAACACCTATTATACTTCTGCTGCGGCCTCCCATGTGGGCATCTACATCGGCAACAATCAGTTTATTCATGCTGCCAGCGGCGGCGTCAAGATCACCAATCTGAGCAGTGAATATTACGCCTCCCGCTACTGCGGTGCGCGGCGCATTCTGTAAGATCACACGAATTGTGCAGGGCGATATGTTCCCTTTGGGAACATATCGCCCTGTTTTTCACATCTTTCAATAGTCGGAAACGAACTGCCGGATCCCCTCAGACGCAGTTTCCAACGGTATTTTGACAGATTTGCGCTTGTCCCGCGTCTGAAGTTCCACGACACCGTCTTTCAAATTTCGAGGACTGACAATCACCCGGACAGGGATCCCCAGTAAATCGGCATCCGCAAACAGAACGCCGGCACTGACGGCGCGGCTGTCATAGAGGACTTCCAGTCCCTCCCGCTGCATCACATCATACAGTCTATCGGCACAGGTCTTCACCGCCTCGTTGTCCGCCCGTACGGCGCAAAGTTCCACCTGCCAAGGCGCAATGGACATGGGCCAAATAGGTCCGTATGCATCGTGGTGCGCTTCACAAACTGCCGCCGCCAAACGGCCCACGCCAATGCCATAGCAGCCCATAACCGGATACTGCGCTTTACCTTCCTGATCCACATAGGTCATGCCCATGGATTGGGTGTATTTTGTTCCCAGCTGAAAAATATTGCCCACCTCAATGCCGCGGGAAATGGTGATGGACCGCTTGCCGCAGCAGGGGCAAATACCGCCTTCGCTGATCTTGGCAAAGTCGTGATAGTCTACTTCGCCAACGTCCCGCGCCATGTCCAGACCGGTGTAGTGGAACTCCTCCAGATTGGCGCCGCAGGACAGGCCGTTGGCCCCCTCCAGAGAGCGGTCATAAAGGACGATAAAATCTCCCTGCAAATTATACGGGCCGATGTAGCCCGCGTTCAAGCCGCAGTCCCCGGTGATGACTGCGGGATGAACTTCTTCACCAAGGAAATTCGTCAGCTTTGTTTCATTGACCTCCAGATCGCCGCGCAGAAACAGGACGACGTATTGATCGTCGGAATTTTTCTGATAAACCACTGCCTTACAGCTGCGCTGCTTTTCGGTTCCCAAAAATGCGCAGACCTCCTCAATGGTATGGGTGTTGGGCGTATGCACCAGCGTCAGCGCGGGAGAATCCCCGCAGGCACAGGGTTCGACGATGGACGCCGCCGCCTCCATATTGGCGCGGTAGCCGCATTCCGGGCAGATGGCGATGGAATCCTCTCCGACCGGTGTCAGCAGCATAAACTCGTGGGAAACGCTGCCGCCCATCATGCCGGAATCCGACGCCACGGAAATGACCTCCGGCAGCCCCACTCTGGCAAAGATTCGCTCATAGGCCGCCAGACAGCGGGCATAATACGCCTCCAGATCCGCCTGACTGGTGTGAAAAGAATAGGCATCCTTCATGGTAAATTCCCGCACGCGGATCAGCCCGGCCCGGGGCCGGGCTTCGTCTCGAAATTTTGTCTGGATCTGATAGATCATAAACGGATATTTCAAATAACTCTGGCCGTATTCCCGCACCAGCTGTACCGCCGCTTCCTCATGGGTCATGCCCAGGACCATGGGCGTCCCGCGCCGGTCCTGAAAACGCAGCAACTCTTTGCCGACACTCTCGTACCGGCCGGATTCCTCCCACAGTGAAGCGGGCATGACCACCGGGAACTGGACCTCCTGGCCGTCGATGGCGTCCATCTCCTCCCGCAGGATCTGTTCGATTTTACGGGTAATGCGTTTGAGCGGCGTGTAAGAGGAATAAATCCCATTGGACACGGCCTTGATATAGCCGCCGCGTACCATCAGCGCATGGCTGTCCACCACACAGTCTGCGGGCCGCTCTTTAAAGCGCTCTCCCACCAGGTTTTCAATTTTCATCAGGATACCTCCCCTAAATTGTGTTCTGAATACAAAAACGCCCTAAGCTTAAAGTTCAGCTTAGGGCGAACGATTGTCCGTGGTACCACCTAATTTCGGAATGATTTCCGCGCTCCTGCGTGCAAGGCTTGTCCTGACACGCCTTCTCTGTGACGGGAGAACCCGGTGCCGCTTACTGAAAAGACATCGTCTTTCGTTCGGCGCACAGCTCAAAGACGGGTTGGGCATCCGTCTCCGAAAGGCTTGCAGCCACCGCCTTCTCTCTGAACGGTTTGGGACGCTTACTGGTTCTTATCATCGCTTTTTGTATTCAATTGAAAAGATCTTATCACAGACATGCGTGAATGTCAATGCAGAACTCCATGCGCTCTTTTGATTCCGGATACGTTTCCGCATCAACAATCCTTTTTTCTTTTTACCTGATATTTTTTCGGAATCCCCACATACTATTCCCGATTTCATATTTAAAGAGGGAATGCATATGGCTTCAAAACATCGCGGCCGCCAATCGCTGGTCTTTGACAACCGGCCCGTCATCCTCAGCAGCGCCGCCGTCGTGGGGAAAAAAGAGGGCGAAGGCCCCCTGGCCCAATGGTTTGACCGGGTGGAACAGGACACGAAATTCGGCCAGGAGAGCTGGGAGCAGGCAGAGAGCCGCCTGCAATCTCTGACGCTGGAGGAAGCGCTGAACAAGCAAAATATGACCGCTACGGATCTGGATTTGATTTTCGCCGGCGATCTGCTGAACCAGTGTATCGGCAGCAGCTTTTCCCTGCGCGGCACCGGCATCCCGTTCCTGGGCCTGTACGGCGCCTGCTCCACCATGGTGGAGGGCCTGATGATGGCGGCCATGACGGTAGACGGCGGTTACGCGAGCCGCGCAGCGGCTTTGACCTCCTCTCACTTTGCCTCGGCGGAGCGGCAATACCGGCTGCCCCTGGTCTACGGCGGCCAGCGGACGCCTACCGCTCAGTGGACGGTCACCGGCTCCGGCTGCGCCATTGTGGCCCAGTCCGGCGACGGTCCCTGCATCACAGCTGCCACCATTGGCCGTATCGCCGACAAGGGCATCAAGGACGCCAACAACATGGGCGCGGCCATGGCCCCGGCGGCCTACCTGACCCTTTCGGCCCACTTCGAGGATTTGGGGACTTCCCCATCGGACTATGATCTGATCGTCACCGGCGATCTTGGCACCCTGGGCAAGGAACTGCTGATTGACCTGTTCCGAAAAGACGGCGTGGAGCTTGCCCCACGGTACAACGACTGTGGCTGCATGATCTTTGACACGGAAAAACAGGACGTCCACGCCGGCGGCTCCGGCTGTGGATGCTGCGGCAGCGTGCTATGTGGTTATCTGCTGCCCCAGCTTCAGCAGGGACAGCTTCATAGAATCCTGGTCTGTGCCACTGGCGCGCTCCTCTCCCCCACATCCACGCAGCAGGGCGAATCCATCCCCTCCGTAGCGCATGCCGTGGTGCTGGAAGGGCGGTGAGCAGATGGAATTTTTAAAAGCATTTCTGGTGGGCGGCGCGTTCTGCGCCATCGGTCAGATTTTGATTGACAAAACAAAGCTGACGCCCGCGCGAATTCTGGTGGCTTATGTAGTGGCCGGCGTGATCCTCGGCGCAATCGGGGTATATGAGCCGCTGGTGGAGTGGGCCGGCGCAGGCGCCACCACACCTCTCACCGGCTTTGGCTACAATCTGGCCAAGGGTGTAAAGGAGGCCGTGGCCCAAGACGGATGGCTGGGCGTCTTTACCGGCGGCGTCAAAGCCGCTGCCGGCGGAATCACGGCTGCCATTGTCTTTGGGTATGTCGTGGCCCTGCTTTTTCATCCGAAGGATAAATCTTAGAAAACGGGACAGACTATGGGCGGCGGCACATGCCGCGTGAAAATCTTTGTCAGGAGGCAACTACCATGGACAAGCAGAACAAAAAAACCAATCAGCAGCAGGACAGCCAGAAGGCCGGCCAGCAGGCCAGACTCAAGGCGGAAGCCGCTTCTGCAAATTCTCAGAAGGATACACAGAGCAAAAGCCATGCGAAGGGCCAACTGC
>CBCPMX010000086.1:0-20084 GCA_965120355.1 uncultured Oscillospiraceae bacterium | reverse complement strand
TTCCATTGCCACCAAGGCTTTGTTCAGGTTTTACTACCCACACTTAGTACAATAGAGCCAAAAAGATAGCACTCCATGTCGGAATTGTCAAGAAACAATGTGTACAGAGTGTACATGTCCGGCAACTGCCAATCAGGCAGATTTGCCGGACATGTATCATACATCCCATATAGAAGGCTATCTGTTCCTTTGTGAATAAGACCAAGCCGTTTACAGGAGCTCCCGGTTTGGTGAAGAGAATGCCGCTTAATTGCTATTTATAAAACACGTTTCTAATTTTGGAAATGAAAAGGTACCTTGAAAAAACATCCGCAGTTCAGTTGCAAACAAAGCATCTGATATGCTATAATAATGTTCTAAAACAAAGTAAATAAAGAAAGAAGGGCGATACCGTTGGGAATGATATACCGGTATCTGAAGCCTTGGCTTGGACGTGTTACTGTCGGCCTGGTGATCAAATTTGTGGGCACCATCATGGATCTGTGTTTGCCATGGATTTTGGCAAAGCTGATTGATGAGGTCGTGCCGCTGAAGGATTTGAAGCTGATTCTGTTTTGGGGAATTATGATGATTGTGTGCTCCATCGTTGCGGTGGTCACCAACATTGTGGCCAACCGCATGGCTTCCCTGGTGGCCCGGAACGCCACGGAACGGATTCGGCATGACCTGTTTACCAGTATTTCGTATCTGTCCAGCAGTCAGGTGGACCGATTTACGATTCCGTCTCTGGTGTCCCGACTCACTTCGGATACCTATAATGTCCATCAGATGGTGGGCATGATGCAGCGGCTCGGCGTGCGTGCGCCGATTCTGCTCATTGGCGGTGTGCTGGTGACGGTGACGTTGGAGCCGGTGCTGGCCATGATCATGATTGCCATGCTGCCGATCATTGGCGCAGTGCTGGTGTTTGTGTCCAAGAAAGGCATCCCGCTTTATACGGCACAGCAGCGGGCTGTGGACAATTTGGTTCGTATTGTGCGGGAGAATTTCACAGGTATCCGTGTCATTAAGGCCCTGTCCAAGACAGAATATGAAAAAGACCGTCTCTCCCAGGTCAATGCTTCTGTCGTCAAGGCGGAGAAGCGGGCGGGTTATGTCATGTCCCTGACCAACCCCACAGTCAGCCTGTTCCTCAATGTGGGCATGACCCTGGTAATTCTGTTAGGCGCCTTCCGGGTCAACAACGGCCTGACCAAGGCCGGAACGATCATTGCGTTCACTTCTTATTTCACGATCATTCTCAACGCCATGCTCATGGTCAACCGCATGTTTACCGCCTATTCCAAAGGAGTGGCCTCGGCAAACCGCATTGAAGAGGTCCTGGTGTGTGAACCGGAACTGGAGATTCTGGAGCTGCCTGGTTCCCAGACGGAAGCGCGTATCGAATTCCGCCATGTCTCGTTTTCTTATGATGGCGGAGATAACGGCATTAAGGATATTTCCTTTGCGCTGAAACAAGGAGAGGTCCTGGGGATTATTGGGCAGACCGGCTGCGGAAAGTCCACGTTGGTGAATTTGCTGCTGCGGTTCTATGACCCGGATGAGGGGCAGATTTATCTGGACGGCGTGGATATCCGCTCCATACCCAAAGAGATCCTGCACACCCGTTTTGGCGTGGTATTTCAAAATGATTTTCTCATGGCCGACACCATCCGGGAGAACATCGACTTCGGACGCGGTCTGGATGACGCGCAGATCGAGTTGGCGGTTCAGGATGCCCAGGCGGCGGAATTTGTCGCTGCCAACCAGGATGGGATGAACGCGCAGTTGGCTGCCAAGGGCGCCAACTTCTCCGGCGGACAGAAACAGCGGATGCTGATTGCCCGGGCTCTGGCAGCCCGGCCGGATGTGCTGATTCTGGACGACTCCTCCAGTGCTTTGGATTATAAAACCGACGCGAAGCTGCGGCAGGCCATCGGCCGGGACTATGCGGGCGTTACCAGCATTGTGGTGGCCCAGCGAGTCTCCTCAATTGCAGGTGCAGACCACATTCTGGTGTTGGATAAGGGCCGGATGCTGGGCTATGGCACGCATGAAGAGCTGCTGGAGAACTGTGAGAGCTATGCGTCCATTTCTCGTTCACAGATGGGGGAGGTGCGGGAATGAAAACACGGAACAAACAGGGAGTAGTGAAAACGCTCAAGCGTCTGCTGCAATATCTGCTGCGCTTCAAATGTCTGCTGTTCCTGGCGGCAGCGCTGACCCTTGGCAGCAACCTGCTGTCCCTGGTGGGGCCCATGTTGTCTGGTTATGCCATTGATGCGCTGGAATTTGGCGAAGGCGCGGTACACTTTGACGAGGTTTTCTTCTACTGCGGGATGATGCTGGTCTGCTATATTGTGGCAGCTGTGCTGTCGTACATCCTGTCTATCCTGATGATTCATCTGAGCCAGAAGGTCGTCTATCAAATGCGGGAAGATGTGTTTAACAAGCTGTTAGATCTTCCGGTGAGCTTTTTTGACGGCTGCCAGGTGGGCGATGTGATCAGCCGTGTCAACTACGACATCGACACCATCAATTCGTCCCTGTCCAGCGACGTCATTCAGGTGTGTACCACCGTGATTACGGTGATCGGTTCTTTCATCAGTATGCTGTATTTATCACCGTCTCTGCTGGCGATCTTCCTGATTACGGTGCCAATTACGGTGATTTTCACGAAAAAGAAAGCGACACAAATTCAGCCGTTGTTTAAGAAACGTTCCAGATCTCTGGGCGTTCTGAACGGCTATGTGGAGGAGATCATTTCCGGGCAGAAGACTATCAAGGCGTATGCTCGGGAAGATGTGATGATTGAGCGTTTTGACAAGCGGAATGTGGAAGCAGTAGACGCCTATTACAATGCCGATTACTATGGCTCCATGATTGGACCCAGCGTCAACTTTATCAACAACCTGTCCATGAGCTTAATCAGCACCGGCGGCGCGATTTTATATCTGTTTAATTTCATTACGCTGGGCAAGGTGTCTTCCTTTATACTATACAGCCGGAAGTTCTCCGGCCCCATCAATGAGATGGCCAATATCATCTCAGAGCTGCAATCGGCAGTGGCTGCCGCGGAGCGTGTGCTGAGCCTCATTGACGAGATACCGGAGCCGCTGGATGCACCGGACGCACAGGTGCTGGAGGACGTGGCCGGCCAGGTGGATATCTGTCATGTGAAGTTTGGATATCGGCCTGATCGGACCATTATTCACGATCTGAACCTCCATGTGAAGCCGGGGCAGCTGGTTGCCATTGTCGGCCCCACCGGCGCAGGCAAGACAACCATTATCAATTTGCTGATGCGGTTCTACGATCCCGACAGCGGAACGATCTCCATTGATGGAAAGGATATTACAAAAGTGACGCGAAAGAGCCTGCGCCTGGCTTATACGATGGTCTTGCAGGATACCTGGCTGTTTAGCGGCACGATCCGGGAAAACATCGCCTATGGACGCGCTGACGCCAGCCTGGAAGAGGTTGTCGAGGTGGCAAAGCTGGCCCATATTCACGATTATATCATGGGGCTGCCGGATGGTTACGATACGGTACTCTCCGATGACGGCGTCAACATTTCTAAGGGACAGAAGCAGCTTTTGACCATTGCCCGTGCGATGCTGTCCCGGTCCAAAATTCTGATTCTGGATGAAGCCACCTCCAATGTGGATACCCAGACTGAGCTGCAGATTCAGGATGCCATGTATGCGCTCATGGAAGGCCGCACCTGCTTTGTGATTGCCCACCGGCTCAGCACCATCAGCAATGCTGACACCATTCTGGTGCTTCGGGATGGCGATGTCGTGGAGCAGGGAACCCACAAAGAGCTGATGACCAAGGGCGGCGCATATGCGGATTTGTATTACGCACAGTTTGAATAAGGTTTCAGAGTTTCTGCCGAGGCAGAAAGACTGAGCCAGGAAACACAAACGCCAGCATGATGGAACGCATGCCGGCGTTTGTGTTTTTATTCATGGAAACGGCGCCGCATCCGGCTATAGCAATCTTCGCCGCCGCTTCGGCAGTGAGGTTGCCGCGGAAATACGACCGCAGTTCTTCCCGGCAATTGCCGTCCACGGCTGCGTTGGCGCAATAAACTGTGGCGCAGGGGTCGGTCAGAGTTGGGAGCCATGCTATCCCAGGAATCGGTGCCATCTGCGGAAATGCATGATCTGAAATGTATGATCGGAGACGGCCTGGCCGCATTGCAAAAATGCCGGTTCTCTGGTACAATAGCGGAGAAGGGCGGAATGTGTATGAATTTATGTGACATTCAGGAGATCAAGGCGCTTCTTGCGCGTCATGGTTTTCATTTTTCCAAGGCCAAGGGTCAGAATTTTTTGATTCAGAGTTGGGTACCCCGTATGATTGTGGAGGAAGCCGGCATTGACGGTAGTTGCGGCGTTTTAGAGGTCGGCCCTGGCATTGGACCATTGACAGAACAGCTTTGCGCGCATGCGGGAAAAGTTGTGGCGGTTGAGGTAGACCTCAAATTAAAACCGATTCTGGCCGAAACTATGGCAGGGAAGGACAATCTCGAGATCCTTTGGGGCGATGTGCTGAAACTGGACCTTGCCGCCCTGGTGCGGGAGCGGTTTCACGACCTGCGGCCCATGGCCTGTGCCAATTTGCCGTACTACATCACTTCGCCGGTGCTGGCGGCGCTGTTGGAATGCCGCCAGTTCGAAACTGTCACAGTGATGGTACAGAAGGAAGTGGCTTTGCGCATCCAGGCCGCCGCCGGGTCGGCGGACTACAGTGCATTTTCTGTATTCTGCCAGTACTATGCGGAACCGGAGATTCTATTTGATGTACCGCCCAACTGTTTTTTGCCGCAGCCGAAGGTGACGTCGGCCGTGGTTCGACTGACTGTGCGAACAACGCCAGTGTGCGAGATTTTGGATGAGACGTTGTTCTTCCGCGTGGTGAAGGCCAGTTTCGCCCAGCGGCGCAAGACGCTGGTCAACGGCCTGTCGGCGGTTTTCGGCAGTGCCCTTTCCAAGGCAGAGCTGCAGGAGGTTCTTCGGATCTGCGGTTTGCCGGAGACAGTTCGGGGGGAGACGCTGGATATTGCTCAATTTGCCGCCGTAGCGAATGAACTGTACAGGAGGATTACGCTGTGAAGCGATATAAAACTCTGCTGTTGGATTTGGATAATACAATCCTGGACTTTACCGCTGCAGAACGTGCGGCCATTTCCCAGACGCTGCATCAGATAGGCGTTGTGCCATCCACAGAGGTGGTGCGGCTCTATTCCGCGATCAACGACGTATTGTGGAAGCGTCTGGAGCGTGGGGAGCTGGACCGGAATCAGGTAAAGTATGATCGGTTTCGATTCTTATGCGATGTGCTGGGTTTGGATCAGGACAGCCGCGTCTGTCAGGAGATCTACCAGGGGTATTTGTCGCAGGAGCATGCCTATGTTCCCGGGGCAAGGCAGACGCTGGAGGCACTGCAGGGGCGATATGAAATTTATCTTCTGACCAACGGGCATACCGAGACACAGGTTCCCCGGCTCCGGGACACGGGACTGCGCGAGTTGGTGCAGGGTGTCTTTATTTCGGAAGAAGTGGGGTGGCGGAAGCCGCAAAAGCAGTTTTATGAATTTTGTTTTTCCCACATTCCGAATTTTCAACGGGCAGAGGCCCTTGCCATTGGAGACAGCCTGACGTCGGATATTCTGGGCGGAAACAATGCCGGTGTGGACACCTGCTGGTACAACCCCGGGGGTGCAGTCAATGACTGCGGCGTACAGGTGGACTATGAAATCCGGCGGATAGAGGAACTCCTGACGATTTTAGCATGAAACCATGAAAAAAGCGGGCTGCGAAATTCGCAGCCCGCTTTTTATGGCTTATGTTCGATACCATTTTGTCCGTTTCAAGAGGGCGTAAACGCCCCAGCTGCCAAAAATGCCGATCAGCATTCCACACAGCACATCGGTGGGGTAATGCACGCCCACATACATCCGGCTAAATCCGATCAGGGCGGCCAGAATAACCGCTGGAATTCCATACTTTTTGCCATGCATGCGCCAAATGGTACACGCAGCGGCAAAGGAGGAACAGGTGTGGCCAGAAGGGAAGGAGTAGGAAGTGGGCCGGGTGACCAGTGGCAGCAATGCCTCGCTGGCCAGGAAGGGCCGTGCCCGCTGTACCAGATTTTTGATCACCATATCATTTAGAAGGTAACAGGCGCCCATAGCTATGAGTATGGCAACGCCGGTTCTTCGAGTTTTTTTGGGAATCAGCAAAAGCACAGACAGCACGATCCAGAGAATTCCGGCATTGCCTGCAATGGAAAGCCCTTTCATTATGGGAGTCAGCCAGTCGGTGCGGATGTGGTCCTGGATAAACAAAAGGATCTGTAGGTCCATGGTCGAAGCTCCTGTCATTTGGGATTTTTACGCCGCTTTTGTCGGATCAGCAGCACGGCGGTCAGAAGGATTGCCGGCAATAACAACGCTGGAATTGCGCATAGACGCACGTTCAACAGCCGTTTGAAAAACTGTCCCATGCCATTCAGCACGGATTGTATGGCTTGCCCAACTTCCCGCCAGTAAGTGGCTTCCGCTTCCGGTTCATCTGTCAGAATGAAGACCTCTTGAATTGTAGCTTGAGGGTGGAGCAGGAAATTTGATAGTCCAGGCGGTTGCGCACAGTATAAGCGCAAGATACAAGGCAAAAAACATGCGCTTTTTCATTGGGAACCTCCTTCTTGTTTGATAGGTATTCGACTGTATCAAACGAAAAAAGTTCCACAATTGCAACAAATAACAACAATACCGGAACCGTTTGCGGTTCCGGTATTGAATGAAGTGTAAAACTTACTTCATCTCGGCCTCGGCGCCAGCTTCCTTGAACTTGGCAACCATAGCCTCGGCATCGTCCTTGGAGACAGCTTCCTTGATGACCTTGGGAGCGTTGTCGACCATCTCCTTGGCCTCCTTCAGGCCCAGGCCGGTGATCTCACGGACAACCTTGATGACAGCAATCTTGTTGGAGCCAATGCTCTTCAGCTCGACGTCAAACTCAGTCTTCTCTTCCTCAGCAGGAGCAGCGCCGGCAGCGGGGGCAGCAACAGCAGCAGCGGCAGCGGAAACGCCGAACTTCTCCTCCAGAGCATGTACCAGCTCGGACAGCTCCAGAACGGACAGGCCAGCAACTTCTTCAATCAGAGCATCAATTTTCTCGCTCATGGTTATACCTCCAAATTTAAATTATAAATTCATGCGGGGAAATGGGAAACCTGAGACAATCAGGCTTCGGCGGGAGCTTCCTCGGCAGGGGCGCCGCCCATCTTCTGGCAGATCTGATCCAGGACAACGGCCAGGCTGGTGATGGGCGCAAGCAGCGTACCCAAAGCCTGTGCGACCAGCGCATCCTTGGAGGACAGCTCGCCAAAAGCGTTCAGCTCCTCAACGGTCATGACTTTGCCTTCGACAAAGCCGCCTTTGATCTCGAGAATCTTGTTCTTTTTCGCGAACTCGCAGACAATCCGGGCAGGAGCGATGGGATCGCCAGTGCTCAGGGCCAGAGAAGTGGTGCCGTTGAGAACGTCATCGAACGCGTCATAGCCGGCCTTTCTGGCGGCGAAACGGGTCAGGGTGTTCTTCACAACAGAGTAGTCCACTTCGGCGGCGCGAAACTGGTTCCGCAGCTCAGTATCCTGCGCAACAGTGATGCCTTTGTAGTCCACAAAAACGCCGGCAGTCGCGCCCTGCATTTTTTCAGCCAGAGCATCGACAATTGCCTGTTTGCTTTCCAGTACCTTCGCGTTAGGCATGTGGTTGTCACCTCCGAACAAAATAAAAATGTCCTCGCGCCAAAGAGCGAGAACACAGAAACGGTCATATGCATCGTTTTGTGTAACCTCGGCAGGATGTTTGAGGCATATGCCACCTGCTGTCTTTGGCAACTTCGATAGTATAACAGATTTTTCTCTGCTTGTCAATCGGTTTTTTTCATATAGAATCGTATTTTCACGAATCAGGCGCTGTCAGGTCAACTGCCAAGCATTACTTTATAAAATCTGTCCTCTTCCCGCATAAGCTCGTATTCCATGGCGTCAAAAAGCATGGTCAGCTTTCGGTCATCATTCTGGTATTTTTCAAATACTCCAATTTGCCTGTATTCTATGCAGGAAATATACTTGTATAAGGGGAGAACCGCCTGTGCTTCTTCGATGTAAATCCGTTTGCGGCGATTTTAATAACCGATTTCTCTTCTGAAAAATCAACAAAAATCACCCATCTGCTGTCATTGGCATCAAAAGAAAGTTCCTTGATTTCATAGTGGAGTGCTTTATCCTTGTGGAAAAGCGCAATCATATCACGTATTTGCTTATCCATGCGTCCTCCGTGAAACAACCAGCGTTTGTTTTTGAATCCTTACTCTGATTCTTTGCACAAGTTATACCTGTCTGCATGCAGCCTGCAAGATACAGCAAAGGGGACGCGATTGCGTCCCCTTTGGAAAAAATCAATACTTGGAAGTGTTGACCTTCACGCCCGGACCCATGGTGGAGGCCAGGACGCAGCTGCGGATATACTGACCCTTGGCAGCGGCAGGCTTGGCCTTGACGACGGCGCCAACCAGCGCGTCGAAGTTCTCCTGGAGCTTTTCAACGCCGAAGGAGACTTTGCCGATGGGGCAGTGAATGATGTTGGTCTTATCGAGGCGGTACTCAATCTTACCGGCTTTGATCTCGTTGATGGCCTTAGTCACATCGGGGGTAACGGTGCCGGCCTTGGGGGAGGGCATCAGGCCCTTGGGGCCCAGGACCTTACCCAGACGGCCGACAATGCCCATCATGTCGGGGGTTGCCACGACCACATCGTAGTCGAAGAAGTTTTCCTTCGTAATACGCTCGACCATGTCCATACCGCCGACATAGTCCGCGCCGGCGGCCAAAGCCTCGTCGGCCTTCGCGTCCTTGGCAAAGACCAGCACCTTGCGGGTCTTGCCGGTGCCGTTGGGCAGGACGATGGCGCCGCGAACCTGTTGGTCGGCGTGACGGGAGTCAACGCCCAGTTTGATATGGATCTCAACAGTTTCGTCAAACTTCGCTTTCGCGCACTTGCAAACCAGATCCAAGCCCTCGGCCACGTCGTACTGTACGCTGCGGTCTACCAGCTTGGCGCTCTCTTTATAGTTTTTGCCTCTGAACAATGTGATTTCCTCCTTATAGTGGTTCGTCGGAATAATCCTCCCACGTTTTGAGGGCAGATCTCAGGATCTGCAGCCCTCTGTCAATGATTCATACAAGAAAGTTGCCGATGGATCCGCAGGCTTAATCGACAACGGTGATGCCCATGGAACGGCAAGTGCCGGCCACGTTGGACATGGCGGCTTCCAGAGAAGCGGCATTCAGATCGGGCATCTTCCGCTCCGCGATCTCCTGAACCTGCGCCTTGGTGATGGTGGCGACCTTGTCCTTGTTGGGGACGCCGGAACCCTTGGCGATACCGCAGGCCTTCAGAATGAGGGTGGCGGTAGGGGGAGTCTTGGTGATGAAGGTGAAGCTGCGGTCGGCATAAACGGTGATGACCACGGGGATCTTAAAGCCGGCCTGATCCTTTGTACGCTCGTTGAATTCCTTGATGAACTGGGCGATGTTCACGCCGTGCTGGCCGAGAGCAGGGCCGACAGGGGGAGAAGCGGTGGCCTTAGCCGCTTCAATCTGCAATTTGATATAACCAGTAACTTTCTGTGCCATGAAAAGCACCTCCTGAAGAAAATGTGGTAAATACGCAATGCGTATGGTTGGCGGGACGCAAATAGCCCCTCCCACGTTCAAACCATATCCGAAAAAGTGTTTTACTCAGAAATCGTCTCAACCTGATCGAGCTCCAGCTCCACAGGTGTTTCGCGTCCGAACATGGAAACAATGACGCGAACTTTGTTCTTTTCAATATCCAAGGCATCCACAACGCCGATAAAACCTTCGAGAGGGCCGGCTGCGATCTTGACATTGTCGCCGACGTCATAAGAGACGGTGATCTCGTGCTTTTCCACGCCCAACTGGGCGACTTCTTCATCGGTCAGGGGAGTGGGCTTGGTACCGGAACCGACGAAACCGGTGACGCCGCGGACATTTTTGACAATGTACCAGGCCTCATCGGTCATGACCATTTTGACCAGCACATAACCGGGAAACACCTTGCGGTCCACAGTCTTGGGGCCGTTGTCGGTGATTTCGGTTACGGTCTCCATGGGAATGGAAACCGTGTGGATCAGGTCTTCGAGATGGCGGTTCACGACATTTTTTTCGATGGTAGCTTTAACGGTATTTTCGTAGCCGGAGTACGTATGAACTACGTACCACTTCGCAGTTTCCGCCATGGTTTCTGCCTCAACCCTTCACAAGGGAAATGATGCCCTGAATGAGAAGGTTTGCAAACGCATCGAAAATCCAGATGCAAACGCCAACAATCAGAATGCATACCAACACAATGATGGTGTTGTTGATCATTTGCTTTCTGGAGGGCCAGACGACCTTTTTCAGCTCGCTGCGCATTTCACGCAGGGAACGTTTCAGTTTGGCCCCGGTACGGGAGAAGAACCCTTCTTCCTTCTTGGCTTCTGCCATTTCGTTCACCCTTTCTGCTGCAGAACAGTTCTGACAGCGGTTTATTTCGTTTCGTTATGAACGGTGTGCTTTCTGCAGAATCTGCAGTACTTCCGCATCTCGAGACGATCAGGGTCGTTCTTCTTGTTCTTCATAGTGTTGTAGTTTCTCTGCTTGCACTCAGAGCATCTCAATGTGACCTTTACGCGCATTCTCGGCACCTCCTTAAAATTTGCCTCCCTGGTAGAATTCCGGTCATAAAAATTTGATCTGGCGGTGAAACTTCCTGCCGCCGCCGGAACCGAAAAAGGGCGCAAAAATACCCTGCCCTTTTTCACAGGTAGAGTTATTCTACCATAATCGGTGGACAAGGTCAAGAAGGAATTTACAAAATATTTGACATATGTTATGATGATCACGGCGATCACATCAGCACACTGCCGGATATCTTCCGACGGAAACGGAGGCAACCATGAAGATTATGGCCATTGACTATGGCGATGCCCGTACCGGCGTCGCAATTTCGGACCGGACAGGCTCCATCGTGGGAACGACGCTGGTAATCCACCAGCGGAACAGCGAAAAAACAGCGCAGGAGATTCAGGCGCTTGTGGCTGAGCACGGTGTGGGGGAGCTGGTGATGGGCTATCCCAGAAACATGGACGGCTCCGAAGGTCCCCGTGCGGTGTTGTACCGGGAGTTTGCGGACAAGCTGGAACAACGGACGGGGCTGAAGCCGGTCCTCTGGGACGAGCGTTGGACCACAGTGGCGGCCCACAATATTTTAACGGCCAACAACCGCCATGGGAAAAAGCGCAAAAACACGGTGGACGCCGTGGCTGCCAGCCTGATTCTGGAAGGCTATCTCGCGTCAAAGCGTTGACCCGAACGAACGCCACCGGTTTTCCCAGGAAATGCCGGGAGTGATTGGCCGATTCGCCGGAAAGGAGTGTTGTTTTATGAAAAATCAGAAGTTTGTTCACGACATTTGGAGGGTGACTGTCTGGTAACACTCCAACCGGAATCAGGAGAAAATATGCACATTTTTGTAATCGACGCATTGCATCCCCTGTGGGAACCTGTGGCCCGATACGCTGAGGCCTGCTCGTGGCGGGCGGGGCCACATCTGGCGCGTATGATGCGCCAACGGCGTTTGCGCGATTGGGAACGGGTCCTGGCGGCTGTGGATGGAGAACAAATTGCGGGCTACTGTACCGTATCGGAGAAGGATACGTTTCCAGATTCAGCGTATACGCCGTTTATCGGCTTTATGTTTGTGGGGGAGCGGTATCGCGGCGGCCGGCTCAGCGAAAAGCTGATCGAACATGCCTGCCGCTATCTCCAGACGCTGGGGTATGACGAGGTCTATATCATCAGTGGGGAGACTGGTCTGTATGAAAAATACGGGTTTCTGAAAATCGGAGCCCATCAGCCGCCGTTTGGCGAAACAGAGCAGATATTTATGAAAAGGATCGAATAAGTGATATGGTATCGGCGCGGCAGCTTGTCCCCCAAACGGCAAAGCCGCTTTGAAGTGACCCCAAAAAGTTAGACAATATATGTTTGAAAAAATTGTTTAAGCAGCTGAAAGGGCTTGTTGTCTGTGAATAGCAGGCGGCAAGCTCTTTTGCGTTGTCTTGATTCTGCGGTTATTGCAGGAAACCAGATAGTCTGCCTGTCCTGGCCTTGCAGGATTCAAAGCGCATGATCAGCTCCATTGCGGCTGCTTCAAAGCGGTTCCCATAAAGCGGCCGCAATTTCTTTTCATGGCCTGTCCAATACGAAGCCGCTGGCCGTGACGCAGGCCACCTGAGTGCCCAGCTCGTCGGTGACATCGATTTGATAATAGCAGGTGGAACGGCCCGAACGGACGGCGTTGGCCTCGGCAATGAGGGTTTTGCCCTTGGCAGTAGACAGATAGGTGATCTGACTGGTCAGAGAGACGGTGGAAGGCTGCTGGAAGTTGGATGCCACAGCAAAAGCAAAATCTGCCAGGGTAAAGATGACGCCGCCCATGGGATTGCCCAGGGCGTTACAGTGCTGGGGCTGGATCTCCAGGTCACAGACGGCCCGCCCTGGACGGACCTCCCGGATGACTGCGCCGGCACACTCGGTGGCAAACCGGTCATGAGAAAAGTAGGCGCGTGCCTGTTCCAGATCATGCATAAGATACCTCCTGAAATTCTTCCCAGAACATCCGAAACGCCGTAGGCAGCGCGATCTGGTCGGAAAACTGCGCTGCTTCCGCCCAGGTAAACCGGGGCGCGGGATCGGTGCTGTGGATGAAATAGCAAACCATGTGCCATTCTACATGGGTAAAGATGTGTTTGCGGGAAATGCTGTGCACATCGCCGGTGGGAGACAGGCCCCAGGCAGATGCCTGATCCAGGGCCGCCTGCACAGATAAGTGACCGGGCACATTGGGGAACTGCCAAAGCCCCGCCAAAAGTCCGCCCTTGGGCCGTTTTTCCACGGCGTATGTGCCGCCGCACTCCAGCACAAATACGGTTTTGTCCTCAATGCGCCGTGGCTTTCGCTTGGCTTTTACCGGAAGCTCTGCGGCTGTGCCGTGCTGCCGGGCCAGACAGATGCCGGCTGCCGGACAGGCGGCGCATTTTGGCGGCCCATTTGGCACGCAGACCATCGCGCCCAGCTCCATCAGGCTCTGCGTGAAACCGTTGGCGTCGGTATTGGGATACAGCGCGGCCAATAAGGTCGTGACAGCCTGTTTTGTGGCCGGCTTGTCAATGGGCGCGGCGCTGTCGCACAGGCGGGACATGACCCGCAGGACATTACCGTCCACCGCCGGCGTCGGCAGACCGAAACAGATGGAACCAATCGCCCCGGCGGTGTAGTCGCCGATTCCAGACAGGGCGCGGATGTCGGCATAGGCCGTGGGGAACTTCCCGTTATGACGGCTTTGGATTTCCCGGGCGGCCTTTTGCAGGTTCCGCACGCGGGAGTAATAGCCGAGACCTTCCCACAGCTTCAGGAGTTTATCCTCTGGACAGGCTGCCAGATCTGCAATGGTGGGCAGAGCCCTTAAAAAGCGGCTGTAATAGCCCTTGACAGCCTCCACGCGGGTCTGCTGGAGCATGATTTCCGACAGCCAGACATGGTATGGCTCCCGGTCCTGCCGCCAGGGCAAATCGCGCCCATTGGCCTGGAACCAGGGCAGCAGCAAATCGGGCAGATGATGCAAATTTGCGTTTTCCATAGCAATCTCCATAGGTCATACAGGTAAAATACACCGCCACATCTCCGCCAACCGGTCCGCCGACCACTGGGCGTTGGCGGGGCTGGTGGAGGGCAAACGAAGGGCCTCCAGCCCGGTGACAGGCTGGAGGTAGCGGACATAAAGCTTGTGTGCCAGGGCTCCGTTGCAGCAGATTTTTTCGATGGATGCGCCGGTTAGAATCGGCGACAGGTCGTTGGGAATCACATCCCGGATACTGCTGTCACTGGAGCCGGTGATCTCGCAGGAGGCTACCACATCCCAAAGGGCGATATGATGATGCAGCAGCAGCGCCCGTTTTTCGTCGACAGTCTGAGGGACGGGCGCCTCCAAAAGCCTGGCCAGAAGCGGCCAGAACCGGTTCTGGGGATGCCCATAGAAGAACTGGACCTGTCTGGATTTTACCGAGGGGAAAGAACCGAGAATCAATACGCGGGACCGGCTGTCCCAGACCGGTGCAATGGGGTGAACCTGCCTCATGGCGTGTCCTCATGTGCGGGGGCATCCCCGTTGGCAATGGCGTCCCGTTCCCGTCCCAGTTCCTCCAGCAGGGTCAGTACCGTCCATTGCCGGTTGTGCTCCGTCAGAACTGCTTTCAAAACGGAGTGGGGGAGGTGGGAACGCTGCAGCTGCTGAAGAAACGGCTGAAGGAGCGCTCCGGGAATGCCGGACAGGAGTATCGCCTGGCCGGCCGGTGCAGGGCCTTCATATTCCGGCAGTTCCGACGGACGGTTTGCGATCAACTGCTCCAATGTGCGGTTGTACTGCGTTATGGGAACAACGCGGCAGCGCAATCCCCATTTCAGGCCTGCTGTTCGTACCAGCTTTTCCTGCGCTGCCGTCAGGCCAAACAGCAGAATCAGGGCGCCGGGCCGCGGCTTCATGCCGGCAGCTGGGTGCCGCTATAGGCGGCGTTGAGTGCATGAATTTGCATAGATTCCTCCGGTGTCATTCCAAAGTATTGATAATTGGGGGTGTCATCGCTGTCCCCCCAGGTGGTGTCAATGTGATAGGTGACGCCATCCAAAGTAGCCACGGTCCACATATGTTTGCTGCTGCCCTCGCCATAGGTGGCGCTGGTGCAGTCGATCCCTTCCAGCCGCAGCAGCAGATTGTATGCGCCGGTGTAGCCGTCACAAACAGCAATGCCGCCAGCAAAGACAGAGTAAGAGGTGTGGCTGAGGGTTTGAATGCTGTAGTCATAGGTGCAATTCTCGCAGATCCAGGTGAAATAGACCTGCGCCTTTTCATATTCCGTCATGTCCGCAGTCAGTTTGCCCTCTCCCCACAGTTGATCGTGAACTTCAATGGCTTTGTCCAGGGCATATTGCCGCCGGCCTGCCAGCACGGTGGCGTTTTCAATACAGGTAGATTCGAATGTGATGGTGAGTACGCCCCGGGAAATGTTGGTGGCCCGCTTTACCTGGTTGTACATCAGCTCAGGATGCAGGATCAGCAAGTCCATAAAGGTCTGGCCGATTTCTGCCGCCAGCTCTTGGGTCAGATTGCCTGCGCCATATTGGAAGGTGATAGAAGTCATATCATTGGCAATCATGTACCAGATAACGCTCTCAATTTCTTCCGCGGTGGTGGGTGTTTCATAGAACTGATAGTTATCCGGAACCAGGTCCGCATAGGTGGTACCCACGGCAGAGACTGCGTCGGCGTATGTCCAATCCAGGGCAATCCGCTCTGTGACGCCTACCAGCCGGGTCAACATGGCGGCCAGCTCTGCCCGGGTGATGGTGTCGTCGGGGTGATAGGAGCCATACTGGTCGCTGCCGCCAACAATACCCCAACGGTACAATTGGACGATCTGGTCATAGTATTGCGTATTCTCTGTTACGTCAGGCATGAGCTGCGGACTGCTCAGCGCCATATCCACTGCGGCGTCGTTGATCGCTGTCAAAGTGCCTTCGGGCAGAGTTCTGGCCAGCAGATAGGCCACTTGCGCACGGGTGGCGTGATTGTTATACTGTTGCGCAAATTCGGAACGGACAACCTCCTCGGCATAGAGGTAGCGCACATAACTGTTGTACCAGAGCGTATCTGATTCCTTTTCATACGCGGCAGGTCCGGTAACGGCATCGCCGTAGAAATAGATGCTGCGGATCCGGGCGGAAAATGTCACTGCCTCTGCCACAGTGACCGGATCGTTTGGGCCGAATTCGCCGTCAGCATTGCCGGTGGTCAGACCCAGCTCATATAAAGCGGCCACGTTGTCATAGTACCAGTCATCCGCTGAAACGTCGGAAAAGGCATTGTCATAAACGGCGGATGACTGAAAATTGGCTAGGGAGCCGGTGCTGTCTGCAGCGGCGGATGTGACCAGCAGCGATGCCAGTGTACCCAGGCAGAGCAAAAGACAGAGTGGTTTTCTCACGGCAAACTCCTTTCTCATGACTGCTTCTTCTGGCGTCTGCGGCGAACAACAGCACGCGCAATCAGAATGATGGCGGCCAGTATAAGCAGTACGACTGCCAGAAGCAGAAAGGTGAACCTGTTGGCGTTTTTCAAAAGCGCGACAGGGGAGAGGCTGGTGTCCTCCACTTTGCGGCCCTGGACAATGTGATATTCTTCACCGATGACGGGAACTCCGTCCCCGTCAGTGGATAAAGTGGTGAGGTAGGCCGCCAGGGAGACCCATTCCTTCACCTCGTTGCCTTCGTCATCCAGAACTACGCAGTCCCAGAAATCCTCCACTGGAGTGCCGTCTGCGAATTTCGGTTCCAGGGACAGAAGTCCGAAGGAGCTGTCCTCAACAGTTCCCAACATCTGCGCGCTGTACAGTTCACCGACAACACGGTATAGCTTGTCATCCTCCAGCTCGGAGAGACTTCCGTCGGGAGAGACAAGAGCGATTTCGCTGACGCGATTCAGGAACATGCGGTGGGGATTGAAAGTGTATTGCAGACCGGCGGTGTACAGCTGCGCTGCCGGCATCAGAGCGGACACGGAGGCGTCTACCTCCGCCACGGCCTTGAGCTCTTTGCCAGTGAGATACACCGTGGCAAGGGGATAGCCGGGAGAACCGTCGGAACCATAACCAAGGGAGCAGGTTGCAAAACAATCTGCGACAGTTACCTCGCCTGCCTGAAAGGCATAGCGGATAATCCCCACCGGCACCACTGCCACATCCACGGGGATATAGCGGTCGCCTTCAGCCTGCTGCACGCCATAGAGATAGGCGTCGGCGATCAGATTGCCCAAAGGCTGTTCTGCCAGCGTTTCGGACATGGAGCCAATGCTGGGATAGTCCTCTGGATTATAGGCAATTACCTGGTCCAGGCTTTCAAAGCCGAGGGAGCGAAGATAGGGATTGATCTGTTCCTCCTGAATCTGCGCAATCTCAGCGGCTATTTCCGGATCCGGGTCCACAGAGTGATCTAAGGGAATCAATTGATAGCTGTCCAGATCCCAGGAGCCGTCGCTGTTCTGGACGAGTGTCAGGGTGCCTACCTGTTGGCCAAATTCCCCACAGGAACCGATGACCGTTCCGTTGACCACCAACGGCGCATCCAAAGTGGTGTGGGTATGGCCAGAAATGATGAGGTCGATCCCGTCCACTTCCTGGGCCAACAGCTCGTCCTCGGAAGTTTTGGCATTGGAACTGGTACCACTGTGGCTGAGGCAAACTATGAGCTCTGCGCCTTGTGCTTTCAGCTCTGCAACCATTTTTTCCGCATAATCTGCCTGCTCCGTCCAAATCAGGCCGGAGGTGGGGGCGCAGGAGATGGAGTCATCGCCCATAAGGGCGAAAATACCGATAGTGACGCCGGATTTTTCAAGAAGTGTATAGGCGGAGGTATACGATTCCAGTACATCACAAAGCCGTCCGGTTTCACCGGTGCCGTAGTCCGCAGAAATGTCGATGTTGCCCCGCAGGAACACCGGCACAGCGTCGCCGCTGGTATATGCGGCAGTCAGCATGTTGGCGACGGCACCGTCGCCATAGTCGAATTCATGGTTGCCAAAAGTGGTTGCGTCAAAGCCCATGGCACCCAGAAGCCGCAGCTCTGTAGCGTAGTTCTCGTACCCATATTGATATAAAGTGCCCATGGAAAAGTCGCCGGCATCCAGAACCAAGGTGTGTTCCGGGTCATAACGGTCGATAATGGTTTTGATCTTTGCAAAGCCGCCGGTGCCGTCGCTGTACGAGTCCACATGGGAGTGCAAATCGTGGGTAAAAACCACGTCAATCTGAACCGATTCCGCAGCCTGTGCTGTCAGACTCCCGGAAAGCAGACACAGCAGCAGGAGCACACACAGGCCGCCGGCTCCCAAACGTTTTAACATGACAGACCACTCCCCAAACAGCTTTTTTCTATTGTACCTTATTTTTTGCCGATTGTAAATCAGCAGCTTTTATTTTCCTGCTGGATGCGTTATAATAGTCCTGCAGTAGATCTGTGGGCCGCGCCAGGCTTTTGACGGAAGGAGGGATGCGGTATGAAATGGCTGGCTTCGATCCATTACAATGACGACCCCTATGCACCGGTGCTGCGCTTGGGTATGGAGGGGACCTCCGACGGTTTCCTGGCCGTGGACGAGGAGGGCGAGCTGATTTCCACTGAGCTGGGGTACAGCGTGGAGGACATACGCGCCATTATCGCAGATTTTTGCGGACACTATGATACATTCCAATGGCTGGACGGTTGACAAACGTGTTATAATAATCTGTGCATATGACTGGGTTCCGAACGGAGGTGACCGCTGTGGAGAAAACCGGGATTAAGGTCGTCTGCAAAAATCAGCGGGCCTACCATGAATATTTCGTGCTGGAGAAATTTGAGGCCGGCATCGAATTGTTTGGCACAGAGGTCAAGTCCATCCGCGCCGGTAATGTGAATTTAAAAGAGGCGTGGTGTGCTGTAGAGCACGGGGAATTGTACATCAAACAGATGCATATCAGCCCTTATGAGCACGGGAATATCTTTAATAAAGATCCTCTGCGGGAAAAACGTCTGCTGATGCATAAGCGGGAGATCCTGTATCTGTTTGGCAAAGTCCGGCAGGACGGCTACACTTTGGTGCCCTTGTCAGTCTACTTTAAAAATTCCCGCGTAAAAGTGGAGGTGGGCCTGTGTAAAGGCAAACAGCTCCATGACAAACGGCAGGCTGCCGCCAAGCGCGACGCCGAGCGGGAAATGGATCGCGCAAAAAAGAGTTTTAACCGGTATTGAATGCATAGAGTGAAAAGAAAGGATGATTCCGATGCCCAATCCTGTTGTGACCATTACTATGGAAAATGGCGGCGTCATTACCGCCGAGTTGTATCCCGAAATTGCGCCCATCACCGTCAACAATTTTATCTCTCTTGCTTCTAAGGGATTCTATGACAGCAAGATCTTTCACCGCGTGATTTCCGGCTTTATGATCCAGGGCGGCTGCCCTCTGGGCACCGGCACTGGCGGACCTGGATATTGCATCAAGGGTGAGTTCAAGCTCAACGGCGTCAATAATACGCTGTCCCACAAGCGGGGGGTCCTGTCCATGGCTCGTGCCCAGTCGCCCAATTCCGCTGGCAGCCAGTTCTTCATCATGCATGCAGATGGTGATTTTTTGGAAGGCCAGTACGCGGCTTTTGGCACTGTGACCTCTGGTATGGATGTGGTAGATGCCATTGCGGCGACAAAGACCAATGCCAATGACCGCCCCTTGCAGGAACAGAAAATTCGTTCCATCACTGTGGATACACAGGGGGTTGAATATCCCGAGCCGGAGAAGCTGGCCGATCCGTATCACAGATAATCAAAAAGAAAACAGCATTGTTTCCGATATTCCCCGGCGGATGGGAAACCTCATCCGCCGTTCCCATGGGGGCGTAACGGGTTCGACGGGGGCAGTGAGGCTTGAATAGCGGGCAGAGGCGCCTGACCTCTTGAAAACGGGCATTTTATAAATTTAACTGAGAACGACAATTACGGTCTGGCTGCTTAATTAGCGGCCCATCCGTCCCGGAAGGACCACGAGCCGGGTTCGGGTGTGATTTGAGTGGTGCACGTGCGTACGTTAAGCTTTGCGCGTACCATGAATCATGAAGCTACCGAGCGGTGCAGTGTGCCGGTTCACGTCGCCGTAAGGGAATATAAATAATCGGCTGCGCCCGGAGAAGTTCCTGTCAAGTTGCTTTCGGACGGGGGTTCAACTCCCCCCGCCTCCACCACGTCGCTGCGGACAACATATCGTTCGCAGCGACTTTTTTACAAAAGTCACTCTTCACTCATTCTGTCGCAGCTCCTCTCCGAATCGAACCCGCTGCGCTGGGCTTTGATTCGGTTTTTTATTACATCGCCAGGTGTTT
>CBCPMX010000085.1:0-17820 GCA_965120355.1 uncultured Oscillospiraceae bacterium | reverse complement strand
GCAGACGTCCTGCCCGGCGGCGCACACCATAAAGGATGGGATTATCATGCTGGAAGCACTGAAAGAACAAGTCTGGAAAGCAAACCTCCTGCTGCCGCAGCACGGCCTGGTCACCTTCACCTGGGGCAACGTGTCCGGTGTGGACCGGGAGGCGGGGCTGATGGTCATCAAGCCCTCCGGCGTGGAATACGACGGCATGACGGCGGAGGATATGGTCGTCGTCAGCCTGGAGACCGGCGAAACCGTGGAGGGGAAATGGAAGCCCTCCAGCGACACCGACACCCATGTGGCGCTGTACAACGCCTTCCCCACCCTGGGCGGCGTGGTACACACCCACAGCCGCTGGGCCACCTCCTTTGCCCAGGCGGGGCGGGGCATTCCCGCCTTCGGCACCACCCAGGGCGACTATTTCTACGGCGAAATCCCCTGTACCCGCAAAATGACGCCGGAGGAAATCGCGGGCCGCTATGAGCTGGAGACGGGCAATGTCATCATCGAGACCTTCCGCTCCCGCCGCATCGACCCGGATCAGGTGCCTGCCGTCCTGGTTCACAGCCATGGCCCCTTCACCTGGGGCACCGACGCGCACAACGCCGTCCACAACGCGGTGGTGCTGGAAGAAGTGGCCTTTATGGCGTTCCATGCCATGGCGCTGACGCCGGATCTCCCGCCCATGCAGCAGGAGCTGCTGGACAGGCATTACCTGCGCAAGCATGGCCCCGGCGCCTATTACGGGCAGGGCTGAAGGAGCGGCAGAATCTGCATCCTTCCGCGGTCATGAATTGAAAAGACGGAGAGCTCCGCGGTGGAGTTCTCCGTCTTTTTTCACTTCAGTTTGGGAGAAATACTTTCGGCTGCGGCGCTTTCCGGTGCTCCGCCGCGGCCCTGCGCGATTTTTGCGTGTCAGCTGAGAGTTGAGCAGCTCATTCTACGGTTTTAATCAAGTACCGGTTGCCCACGCGGGCTACCCACACCTGTTCGCCGTCCTGCAGCCGGCCCACGTCGGTGATGAGCTGGTCGTCCGTGATCAAGGGAACGGCAGGCGTCAGAGCTTCCATTTCGGCATCTTCTTCGCTGTCATCGCTCTGCACGGCGTCCGTTTCTTCGCTGGAATCGGACGCGCGCTCCGATTCGGCTTGCTCCGTGGAGACCGCTTCGCCAGTGGGCGTTTCAGCTGCTTCGCCGCTGCCGGCTGCATCGCCGCTTTCGCTGTCCCCGGCGGCTTCGGCGGCGGCCAGGTCACTGTTGAGCGCAATGGTCAGATCCCGGCCGTCCAGAACCGTGGCCGGCTGGTAATCCACAGCCAGCACGATGTCCACCGTGTGGTCGCCTTCGTGGTCAATGACGGTGATCTCCGCCATCTCGCCCAGGGACTCCAGATCGCTGGCGTCGCAGGCGGTGTAATTGAGGTAATACAGCGTGTCCTTATCTGTGTCATATTGGGCTTCCGCCAGGGCGGCCTCCATTTCCTCCAGCGAGGAGAAAGTGGCGGTCACTTCGTTGGCACTGTAGTAGGGGACGCCCACTACCGTGTTGCCCACCACACAGATGCCCATCCAGTGGCCGATCATACTTAGATCTGTGGACACTGCAAACTCCCGATGCCCGTGGATTTTGGTCAGCCCCTCCTCCAGATAATGATCGGGATCCGTCAGGTCAACATATTCGTTGGCTTCAATATACTGCTCGTACCGCACCACGCCAAACCGGTTTTCCAGCACGGTGACAGGATTCATCAGCTGATCGGTGACATAGGTGCGCTGCCCGTTTTCGTCCTCTTCCACGGCGTAGCAGTTCAGGGCGTTGAAAATCAGCAGGCAGGCGTTGTCGCGGGTCACGTCCATGTCCAACCGGCCCTGAAAGCCGTCGTACAGGCCCAGCTCCTCGGCGTCGCTGTCCACGGCGGCGGCCCAATTGCTGCCGGTGTACTTGCTGCCGTCACAGCCCACGGCAATCAGCAGGATTTTGGTCAGCTCCCGCGCCGTGATATTCCGGTCCGGCAGGAAGGAGCCATCGTCGTAACCGGAAAACAACCCCAGATCTGTGCAGTACCGCACATAGGAGGAGGCCCAGTGGCCGGCCATGTCGGTGAACTCGGATTCACCTGCGCTGCCGGCGTCGGGATCCAGAATAATCGCGACAATTTTAGCGGCCTCCGCTCGGGTGATATAGCCGTCGGGATCGAAGGTCCCGCCGGCATAGCCGCTGATGAGGCCCAAATCATAGAGCATACAGACCTGTTCCCAGTTGTCGATCTGGGCGGCGTCGGAAAAATGGGGCGTAGAGGCCCCAACGGGCACGGCCAGCGCCAGTATGAGACAGACGCAAAGCGCTGCGCTGAGAAAACGTTTCACGGAAAAGCTCCTTTCTAAAAGAGAATGCTCTATGCAAACGCACGATATTGCAAGGCGTGGAAAAGACCTGCGCGGGGAAAGCGTTCTGTCTACACGCCGCATAAAGCTCTTTATACAATAGAAGTATACCCCGAAGCCCGGAGCGGGTCAATGGAAAGCAGGAAGTTGTAACACAAATGTAATCAATTTGCCGCCGGAGGCAGTCTGTGGAGGCCGTCCGCGGTCCGCCCGGGCCGGCGTACGGGGGTATGCGCCGGAGTTGAGCAGATGTCCGCGTGGCACGGACACGCTTTCTGCGCCGTTTCTGCCAAAATCGTCAGATTGCACAAAATCAACACAAAAAAACAAAGTGAACAGCATGGATATTCTGAAAATCGAAGTTTTTTTATAGTACAGCGAAGAATTTTCTATCGTTTTTGCGCATATTACCGGCTAAAATAGAGCTGTCCAAAATTGCGGTAGATGCCGCAGATTGGAAATTCATGAGATACTCTTAAGATTTGGAGGAACGATTTATGAAAAAGACACTTGCGTTCGCTCTGGTCCTGGCTCTGATGCTGGGAATGCTGGCCGGCTGCGGCAGCTCCACCACGGAAGAGACGGCGACCAGCGAGTCCACCAGCACCGAAACCACTGCGGAGACCTCTGCGGAGACCTCTGAGGAGAGCTCTGCCACCACAGAGTCTGAAAGCAACACAGAAGCTGCCAGCGATCTGAATGTCGCTGTGTTCTACTACACCTATTCTGATGTCTACATCACCTCTGTCCGTTCCGAACTGGATGCGCAGCTGGATGCACTGGGCGTCACCTATACGGACTATGACGGCAACAATACCCAGTCCACGCAGTTGGATCAGGTCAACACCGCCATCACCAACGGCGCCAATCTGCTGATTGTCAACATTGTGGAGACCTCCTCCCCCGATGCGGCTCAGAACGTGGTCAATGCCGCCCAGGAGAAGGATATCCCCGTCATCTTCTTCAATCGTGAAGTGTCTGACGATGTGGTCAACAGCTATGACAAGTGCGCTTTTGTCGGCACCGATGCTGCCGAGGCCGGTCATCTGCAGGGCGAAATGATTGCCGACTACCTGATCGAGAACTATGACGCGGTGGATCTCAACGGCGACGGCCGCATTTCCTACGTCATGTTCAAGGGCCAGGAGGGCAACAACGAGGCCGAGTACCGTACCCAGTATTCCGTCGAGGACGCCAACAGCCTGCTGGCCGAGGCCGGTTACGGTTCTGAGGACGAGCCTGCGCTGACCTACTACGCCGGCGACGACGCGGCTACCAAATATCTGGTAGACCCCAACGGCTCCTGGTCTTCCGCAGCTGCCACCAACTATATGGACACCATTCTGGCTGAGTATTCCGAGTCCAACGGCAACATGGTTGAACTGGTGATCTGCAACAACGACGATATGGCCATGGGCGCCATCTCCTCCCTGCAGACTGCCGGCTACAACCTGGGCGACGGCTCCTCCACCACCATCCCTGTCTTTGGTGTGGACGCTGTTGACAATGCGAAGGCTGCCATCGCTGCCGGTACCATGACTGGTACGGTTATGCAGGATGCCGTTGGTATGGCTTCTTCCATCGCCACGCTGGTCACCAACTTCTCCAACGACGGCGATCTGATGAGCGACACCGGCGATATGATCGTCGATGAGGGCGTCGCCAAGATCCGCGTGCCTTACGCCGCCTACTTCGGCGAATAATCCCGATCAGACAGCCGAACAGCGGGGACACCCCAAAGAGTACAAAGTCAGTATCCGCGGGGCTGCCCGTGGGGACATCCTGTCCCCGGGCAGCCCCGCCTGCCGTAATATACCCGGGCGGCTGTGCCCGGACCGGATACCCCTGCATCAGGCGGAGACATGCGCCCGCCGTATGTCTCCGCCTGATGGCAATTAAGAGAGAGGAGGAATTTCATGGAGCAGCCGGCACTGCTGGAAATGCGTCAGATCAGCAAGGAATTTCCCGGCGTCAAGGCCCTGGACAATGTCTCCATCACCGTGCGTCCCGGTACCGTCCATGCCCTTATGGGCGAAAACGGCGCCGGCAAGTCTACCCTGATGAAATGTCTGTTCGGTATTTACCGCAAGGATGGCGGGCAGATCTTTCTGGAGGGCAAAGAGGTGGACTTTAAGAGCTCCAAGGAGGCGTTGGAGAACGGCGTCGCCATGGTGCACCAGGAACTGAACCAGGCTCTGACCCGCAGCGTCATGGATAACCTGTGGCTGGGCCGCTATCCCAAGGTGGGCGGCATCATGGTCAGCGAAAAGATCATGGCCAAGCGCACCAAGGAAATTTTTGAGCAGCTGGAAGTGACGGTCAACCCCAAGGCCATTATGTCCACCATGCCTGTCAGCCAACGGCAGATGGTAGAAATCGCGAAAGCCGTCAGCTACGACGCCAAAATTATTGTCTTTGACGAACCCACCTCGTCCTTGACGGAGACAGAGGTGGAGCACCTGTTCCGCATCATCGATATGCTCAAAGCCAAGGGCTGCGGCATTATTTACATCAGTCACAAGATGGACGAGATTCTGCGCATCAGCGACGACGTCACCATCATGCGCGACGGTACCTGGGTGGCTACCAAGCCGGCCAAGGAACTGACCATGGATGAGATCATCCGCCTGATGGTGGGCCGCGAGCTGACCAATCGTTTCCCGCCCAAAACCAATCATCCCGAAGAAGTGATTCTGGACGTTGAACACATCTCGGGCCGGTATACCCGCCTGAAAGACGCCACCTTCCAGCTGCGCAAGGGCGAGATTCTGGGGATCGCGGGACTGGACGGTTCCGGCCGTACCGAAGTGCTGGAGAATCTGTTCGGCGCCATGACCCGCGGCGGCGGCACCATCAAGATTCACGGCAAGCAGATCGAGAACCGCTCGCCCAAGGAGGCCATCAAGAACGGCTTTGCACTGCTGACGGAGGAACGCCGTGCCACCGGCATTTTCGGCATCCGCAGCATTCGGGAGAATACGGTCATCTCCAGCCTGAAAAATTACTTGCTGGGCGGCATCTGCCTCAGCGACAAAAAGATGAAAGAGGACACGGACTGGTCCATCCAGGCGATGCGCATTAAAACGCCCAGCCAGAATACCCAGATCCGTTCTCTGTCCGGCGGCAATCAGCAGAAGGTAATCATTGGCCGCTGGTTGCTGACCAAACCGGAGATCCTGCTGCTGGACGAACCGACCCGCGGCATTGACGTGGGCGCCAAGTATGAGATTTATCAGCTGATTATCGATCTGGCCAACGAGGGCAAGGGCGTGATTATGGTGTCCTCGGAGATGCCGGAGCTGCTGGGCGTCTGTGACCGGATCCTGGTGATGTCCGGCGGCCAGGTGGCCGGTGAAGTGGAAGCCGCCAACACCAGCCAGGAGGAGATCCTGACCCTGGCGGCCAAATATGTATAGTCAAACGGGGGGAACCGCTCATGAGTAAAGAATCCAAAGCATTGGCTCAGAAATCCCAGAGCTGGAACGCCAAACGGGTGCTTGATGTCATCCTGAACAACGCGCTGCTGATCATTATGATCATCGCCGCCATCGTCATTGCGATTATCAACCCCAACTTTATTTCTGCCAGCTCCATTGTCAACATTATTTCCCAAACGGCCGCCTATCTGCCTGCGGCCCTGGGTATTGCCGGCTGTATCGTCCTGACTGGTACGGACCTGTCTGCCGGCCGGGCCGTGGGCCTGACGGCGTGTATCTCTGCATCGCTGCTGCAAACGGTGGGCGCTGCCAATAAGATGTGGCCCAACATCGGCACACTGCCCATTCCTGTGGTCATTATCATCGCAATGGCCATCGGTGCGCTGATTGGTGCGTTCAACGGCTTCTTTGTGGGCAAGTTCAAGCTGCATCCCTTTATCGTCACCCTGGGCACGCAGCTGATTCTGTATACCTGCCTGCTGCTGTATGTCAAAATGGGCAACAACAACGGCATGGCCATTTCCAACCTGGCCGACAGCTACACCAATTTTGTCAAGGGCTCCATTTTGCCCAGGATCGGCGGCCAGAGTATTCCCAACTATGTGATTTTTGCCATTATTTTGACGGCTTTGATGTGGTTTATCTGGAACAAGACCACCTTCGGCAAGAACATGTTCGCTCTGGGCTCCAATGAAGAGGCGGCCCGCGTTTCGGGCGTAAATGTCCTTGCGACTACCATCATGGTCTTTGCCCTGGCCGGCGCCATGTACGGCTTCACCGGCTTCATCGAGGGCGCCCGCATCGGCTCCAACACTGCCAACACCGGCTTGAACTATGAGCTGGACGCCATTGCGGCTTGCGTCATCGGCGGCGTCAGCTTTGTGGGCGGCATTGGTAAGATCAGCGGTATTGTCATTGGCGTATTGATGCTCCGCCTGATCTTCATTGGTCTGACCATGGCCAATGTCAGCCAGGATCTGCAGTACCTCATCAAGGGCGGCATCATCCTGTTTGCCTGCGCTCTGGACATGCGCAAATATCTGGTTAAGAAGTAAGCAGCCTGCGGTTGCGCACGGCGAAGTGCTTCATGAAATTCAAACATACCTCCGGCCGCTGCAAAGCTTTGCAGCGGCCCATACGTTTGCGGCAGGACAACCCTGCGGCTGCGGCGCAGAAGGGGGACGTGGGGAATCAGAATTCAGAATTCAGAGGGGACATCGTTGGGCATTGCACCGAATTTACTTGACAAATCCCGTGAAATCGGTTACGATACAGGTAAAGAACATTCACTTAAATTAATCAGGAAAGAGGGTCATGCCTATGACAGCGGAAGTGATTTTTTGGCTTGTGGCAATCATCTTTTTCGGCGTTTTGGAGGCCGTTACCGTCACGCTGGCTTCGGTCTGGTTTTGCGGCGGTGCAGTGGTTGCGCTGATCGCGGCAGCGCTGGACGCGCCGCTGTTGGTGCAGATCGTCCTGTTTGTGGCCGTCTCGGCGGTGCTGCTGGCGTGTCTGCGGCCTTTGGCGAAGCGGCTGGCCACGCCAAAGCGGGAGCGTACAAACGCCGACCGGATTCTGGGCAGCCGCGCCATTGTCACCGAGGCTATCGAACCGTTGACGGGCAGCGGCGCTGTCCGGGTCGGCGGCGTGGAGTGGACGGCGAAGTGTGATACGCCGGTGGCAGAAGGCGCTGTGGTCGTTGTCCAGCGCATTGAAGGGGTCAAAGTCTGCGTAGTGCCCGAGCCCGCCGCCTGCGGGCAGGAATCGGGCGAAGGGAACTTCTGAACAGACCGTTTGGCCGTGGGCGGGCAGGTTTGCCCACAGCGCCATGAGAAGTTCCTGTAATTTCCGTGCAGTGTGCTTCGTGGAGCGGTGTGTGCCGGAGAGGAAACAGTTCCGGAGCAGACGGTTCTCCGCGTGTGCATTTGTAAAAAACTTAGTAAGGAGGAAGATTCATGCCTATTCTTGCGATTGTCCTCGTGGTTCTTGCGATTCTGGTGCTGCTGCTGATCGTCAAAAACATTTACATTGTGCAGCAGTCCCGGGCTTATGTGGTGGAACGCCTGGGCGCGTTTCAAGCTGTCTGGGAGGTGGGCCTGCATTTTAAAATTCCGTTTCTGGATCGGGTGGCCAAAAAGGTCAGCCTGAAGGAACAGGTGCTGGACTATCCGCCCCAGCCGGTGATCACCAAGGACAATGTTACCATGCAGATCGATACGGTGCTGTTTTTTCAGATCACAGACCCGAAGCTGTACACCTACGGCGTGGAGAATCCCATGACCGCCATTGAAAATCTGACGGCCACCACTCTGCGGAACATCATTGGTGACCTGGAACTGGATCAGACCCTGACATCCCGGGATGTCATCAACTCCAAAATGCGCGTGATCCTGGACGAGGCCACGGATCCCTGGGGCATCAAAGTCAACCGCGTGGAAGTCAAGAACATCCAGCCGCCGGCGGACATTCAGAACTCCATGGAGAAGCAGATGAAGGCCGAGCGCGAACGCCGCCAGGCCATTCTCCAGGCAGAGGGTACCAAACAGTCCGCCATTCTGGTCGCTGAGGGTGAAAAAGAATCCGCCATCCTCCGTGCGACTGCCGAAAAAGAGGCAGCCATTCTCAAGGCCGAGGGCGAGGCCCAGGCCATCCTGAAGGTGCAGGAGGCCATGGCAGATGCCCTGAAACTGCTCAACGAGGCCAACCCCAACGAACAGGTCATCAAGCTCAAAGCCCTGGAGGCGTTCCAGCAGGCGGCTGACGGCAAGGCCACCAAGATCATTATTCCGTCGGAGATCCAGGGTTTGGCCGGCTTGGCTGCGTCGGCAAAGGCGCTGCTTACTGACCAATAGGGAGCGCGCCCTGTCTGACACGCAGTCCCCATATCAAGCGCAAAGGAGAACGAATCCATGGCAAAAACGAAGGATCGTTTTGAGAAGCTCTATTCACAGGGCGTTCTGGATGTTTTGGAAATTTGGGTGGACCGGGAGACCGGCGTCAATTACCTGTACCGGCAGGCGGGAAATGCAGGCGGCTTGACACCGCTGCTGGACCGCAGCGGCAACCCGGTGGTTTCCCCGGTGGGCGGAAGCTGGGAGACGTGAGCTGTGGAAATTTATATCCAGCAGCATGTCTTCTCCTGGCGGGACCGGTTTACCATTTGGGACGCCCAGGGAAATGATCTGTTCTATGCCAAGGGGGAACTGTTCCGACTGGGGAAGTGTCTCCATGTGACCGACACCGCGGAACAGGAGGTTCTGACGGTGGAGCAGCGGTTCATGACCATGCTGCCTAGGTATGGTCTGTCGGTTCATGGCCGGGAAATCGGGGAACTTGTCAAACGGTTTTCCCTGTTTACGCCAGCCTATGCCGTGGGCGGCCTGGGCTGGAAGGTAGAGGGCGATTTCTTCGGCCACGAATACGAAATCACCGACGGCAGCCGCAGAGTGGGCCGCCTGGAAAAGCAGTGGTTCACCTTCGGAGATTGCTATGCCCTGGATGTGGAGGACCCGAAGGACCTGCTGCCGGCGCTGGCCGTGGTGCTGGCCATCGACTGCGCTACGGCAGACGACTGACCGATCATACAAGTACATCCCTGTTTCCTGCGCATAAATGCGGGCGGACCGGAACACCGGTCCGCCCGTATTTTCGCTCAACCAGACAGATAGGAGAAAGTATCCGAACGCGTGCTGGTGTTTTGCAGTGGGGCTGCTACAATAGAACTGCGGCCGCAAAAACGAAACAGGAGGAATGCACATGACCATTGGCGAAAAGATTAAACAGATGCGGACAGAAAGCCATATGACACAGGATGCGCTGGCGCAGCGGCTCCATATTTCCAGCCAGGCCATTTCCAAATGGGAGCAAAATTTGAGCGCACCGGACATCTCTCTCCTGCCGGAACTGGCGGAGGTATTCCGCGTTACGACGGACGAGCTGCTGGGCGCCGGGCGCTACCGGACCGCATCGGGATACCGAACCTATCGAGGCCGGTTGGCGGCAATTTATGAGGAAGGCGGCACAGAAACGGATTTCCAGAAGGCGGAAGCAGCCTATGCGGACGTACTCCTGCATGGAACGCCCACCACAGAGGACTACATGATGTATGGCTATCTCTACGATGTACGCAGCCGCCGGGATGCAGAAATGGCCCTGCGATATTATGAAAAAGCGCTGGACGCGGGCGACGCGAATCGGGACGGATGGTGGTTCAAAACGCACCAGCAGATTTCTCTGCTGCTTTGCAGCTTGGGCCGCGGAGAAGAAGCAATTCAGCAGAAGCTTGCGTGGTTGGAACACGAACCAGACAATGTACAGGCATACCTCGCCGTAATCTGGGCACTGTATCACGCAGGCCGCGCAAAAGAAGCGCTCCCATGGCTGGAAAAGGTTCAATTGCTCGCACCAGAGGATCCCCAGGTCTGCGCGGCGGCGGGCGACGTGCTTGGCGGAGAAAAGGGGCTGGGCCGCTATGAAGAAGCCTTTGTTCATTGGGACAAAGCGCTGGCGCTGGATGGCAGCTTCGCTGACTGCCTATATTCCAAAGCCCACGCTTATGAACAATTGGGCCAGTATCAGAACGCCATCGCAGAATACCGGAAAATCTGCGATTGGCTCCGGCACTGGGGTGCGGATATTGGCGTGGAATCCTGCTTTGCGGAAGCGCGGATCGGAGCGCTGGAGGCCCTGCTTTCGGCAAACCGGACAGGCTGAGGGGCTGTTTTGTTCACAGTTTTGTAAAATTCAGCATTGACTTTTCCTGTGCCTATGTGTATATTGGTGTTTACAGGTGTCTTGACATCTGTAAACAACGAATAATAGAGAGGGTTTTGTCATGGGTCAGAAAATCAGCGGCTTTCTAAAGAGAAAGAACATCGTCATTTCTGCGCGGCGTTACGGCGTGGACGCCTTGGGGGCCATGGCCCAGGGCCTGTTCTGCTCCCTGCTCATTGGGACCATTCTGGACACCCTGGGCACCCAGTTGGGGATAGAATTTCTGGTGACCATCGGCGGATATGCGTCGGCCATGTCCGGCCCCGCCATGGCCATTGCCATTGGATATGCCCTGCAGGCGCCGCCATTGGTGTTGTTTTCTTTGGTGGCTGTAGGCAACGCCGCCAATGGTCTCGGCGGCGCGGGCGGCCCGCTGGCTGTGCTGGTCATCGCCATTCTTGCCGCCGAATGCGGGAAGGCTGTCTCCAAAGAGACAAAGATCGATATTCTTGTGACTCCGCTGGTGACCATTCTCATCGGCGTGGCCCTGTCCGCCTGGTGGGCGCCGGCCATCGGCGCGGCGGCCAGCGCCGTGGGCCAGCTCATTATGTGGGCCACCGACCTCCAGCCCTTCTGGATGGGCATCCTCGTCTCTGTGATCGTGGGCATCGCCCTGACGCTGCCCATCTCTTCGGCGGCCATCTGCGCGGCGCTGGGCCTGACGGGTCTGGCCGGCGGCGCGGCGGTGGCGGGCTGCTGCGCCAACATGGTGGGCTTTGCCATTCTGTCGTTCCGGGAGAACCGCTGGGGCGGGCTGGTCAGCCAGGGTCTGGGTACGTCTATGCTCCAGATGGGCAATATCGTCCGCAATCCAAAGATTTGGATTCCCGCGATTTTGGCCTCCGCCGTCACCGGCCCCATTGCCACCTGTGTATTCAAACTGGAGATGAACGGGCCTGCCGTGTCTTCCGGCATGGGCACCTGCGGCCTAGTGGGCCCCATTGGCGTCTATACCGGCTGGGTCAACGACGTGGCCTCCGGAGCCAAGGCGGCCATTACCGCCATGGATTGGATTGGCCTCGTGCTGATCTGTTTCATTCTGCCGGGCGTGCTGACCTGGGCCTTTGGCCTGATTTGCCGGAAGATTGGCTGGATCAAAGAAAATGATCTGAAGCTGGACGCCTGAGTCTGAAGCGGCGCTGTGAGAGTGCGGCTGCCTGCGGAGCGGCAGACTGCGCACGAAGCGTGGAAACAGTTGATGGGCTGCTTGTGCAGGTGACTGAAAAAGGCAAACAGCCCATACAGAAAGCCAAAACACCCTCCGTTCAGCTGCGCTGAACGGAGGGTGTTGACGGTCAGCGGGGCGCTGCTGACCTGCTGGGAAACTCAGGCGGCGCGTTCAAAATAGCGGTTTACGGCAGCCTGCTTGATGTCGATACAGTTTTGCAGGCCCATGCTCCACAGCTGCTCCACAAAGGCATCCCACTCAGACATATCCCGGTCGCCAACTACAAACTTGGAGATGTTTTCCTCAATGGTGGTCTGGATATCAGTGTAGTAACGGTAGTATTCGTCCTGCTCGTCTGTGGTCAGGGAGATGGAATTGGGCATGTTATAGGCAGTGTCGGCATTGGAGTCCCAGACGTCTGCACAGGTGAACTGCACGTCCATCGTATAGCTGGACGGCGTATCCGGCGTCAGCATGGGCAGTACGGAGTATACAAACAGGGTGGGCTTTTCAGTCTCCGTCAGTTCGGCGTTGAGGTAGGCCTCGGCGTAGGCCAGATTGCCGTTTTCATCCCAGACATAGCCGTCGCCCTCGACACCCATGGCTACCAACAGCGCGCCTTCCTCCGTAAAGAAGAAGTCCAGATACTTGCCCAGCTTTTCGATGTCCTCACAGGCGGTGGTAACCACGATGTTGGATACACGGCCGCCGATGGGACTGGTCTCTGTGGCGAAGTGGGTGGTCTGGCCGGCTTCCTGGACAATTTCCGGCATGGGGACAATCTCAAAGTCGGCGTTGAAGCTCTGGCCATCGTAGTAGTTGGGCACCAGATTGGTCTCGCCGAAGAAGATGCCGGCATCGCCGGAGGTGATGCTGCCGATGTATTCGGAGCCCATGGGGTTGGTGTTCTTGGTGATAAAGTCGGGATCAATCAGGCCCTCCTGATAGTATTGGGCGATCATGGAGATGTACTGCTTATAGCCCTCTTCCACAATGCCGTATTTGACTTCGCCATCCACCATGTAGTACGGTTCGGCCACCGTCGGGAAGGTGGAGAAGCAGCCGTTGACATCATAGCCGGAGCACAGAGAGTTGGAGGTATGCACAATGCCGGCAGGCAGCATCAGCGGCTGCGCAAGGCCCAGCTCGGTCTTGAAGGCGCTGAGCACATTGTACAGGTCGTCATAGGTCACCGGCATATCCATACCCACGGCGTCCAGATAGTCGGCGCGGATGAACGCGCCCTCTGTGGCTCCGTCGGGATAGAAGTCAATGCTCAGCAGCTTGGGGAAGTTCCCTGCGTCGGTGTGCAGATCCCGTTTGACAGAATCATCCAGGTCATCATAGATGCTCTTGTAGACAGGCATATAGTTTTCTATCATCTCCGTCAGGTCGATGAAAATATCCTGCTCGATGGCAGAGTCATAGGAACCGGTCCACAGCATATCGATGCCGGTGATAATGTCAGGGTAGTCGCCGGAAGCGATCATAATGTTGAACATCTCGGTGTTGTTGGTGGTGGGCACCTCCCGGAAGTCAATGTTGACGCCGGTCATTTCGACGGACTTCTGATAGCCGTGGTTATCCACAAATCCGTTGGGCATGAAGGTGCTCATATTGTCCGAGAAAGAGATCCACATGGAGAAGCGGACATCCTCGCCGGGAAACAGCGGCAGTTCATAGCTGGTGACAACCGCCTCTTCTGCCCGCTCTGGCTCCGGCTCCACACTGGCTTCTTCAGAGGGGGCGGCCTCCTCCGAGGGTTCGGCAGACGCGGACGCTTCCGGAGATGTGGCTGCGCTTTCAGACGCGGCGGCGGGATCGGCGGAACTGCCGCAGGCGGCCAGGGCCGTCAGCAACAGGGCAGCGGCCAAAATTAGGCAAAGCAAATTTCGTACCTTCATTTTTTCAAAACCTCTTTTCCTTTGATACATTTTTATGGATGGAAGCGTCCCGCAGGCCGCCGCGCCCCATCTGGCGGATCTTCGCAGACGCTTCACATCGTTTGCAACAATTGCTTGTGTTCGCGCTGTATTTTAAAAAAGATTGTGCAAAACGCTGAATCTTGAGGGATAAAAACGCAGCGGCCGCGGCGCGGGGAACTGCATGGATGCGGTTTGCGCTGGGGCTGCTGCGTGGAATCTGCAATGTGGTTGTTGCTGAGACGGAACAGCGCCCGCCGGCCGGAAAACCGGCGGGCGCTACCGGGAGATGGAACACTCGTAGCGGGAACGCAGAGGGTCAGATCTGGTTGGCCGCGCCGAAGGCGGTGGTGACGGCAAAGTGGACGTTGCCCACCCGGAAGCAGTCGCCGATGAAGTCGGTCTTGGGGGCCGCGCCGTACAGGGCGGCGCACTCCTTGGCGCTGGGCACCGCGCCGGTGGACAGCACCACCAGGTCGCATTCGATCTTCTTTTCCTCGCCCTGATAGTTGATGTAGCGGACGCCGTCCGGCTCGATGGCCAGATATTTTTGGATGCCCTTGATCCAGTAGAACTCGTCCAGCTTCAGCCAGGCGTCCTCCAGCATGGTCTGGTAGTGGGCGTGAGGGGCGTCGGAGGCCAGGGCTTTCTGGCGGCAGAGCACCGTAGTGTGGTGGCCGTTTTCTGCCAGATACATGCCGGTCTCCACGCCGGTTTCGCTGCCGCCGATGACTACGATGTTTTTCGGCAGTTCCGCCTCGTGGCCAAACACATCCATGACCATCTTGACGTTGGGGCCGTCCACGCCGGGCAGATTGGGCTTGGTGAAGGTGGGGCCGATGGCCACCAGCACATGGTCATAGCCCTCCGGCTCCAGCAGCTCTTTTGTGGCTTCGGTGTTCAGCAGGACGCGGACGCCGGTTTTGTAGCACTTGCGGATCAGGAAATCCTTGTAGTCGGCCATGGGCCACTTGAAGGAGGCGTAGTCCGCATGGATCAGCTGGCCGCCCAGAACGGCTTCTTTTTCATAGAGGGTCACGTCATGGCCCCGCTCGGCGCAGGTGATGGCGGCGTACATGCCGGCAGGGCCGCCGCCGACCACGGCCACCTTCTTCTTGCGGGTGACGGGTTTGATCATCCGGTCGATCTTGTCTTCCAGACCGATGAGGGGATTGACGGTGCAGAAGGAGCGGTATTTATCCGTATCGTTGGGCACGTGGCACTTATTGCAGCGGACGCAGGGCGTGATGTCCTCGCCGCGGCCCTCATACAGCTTCTCGCCGTACTCGGAGTCACAGATCCAGCTGCGGGCCATGCCGATGACGTCGGCCTGACCGGAGGCGATGACATGCTCGCACAGGTCCGCGTCGTGGAGGCCGGCGGTGGCGCCGATGAGCAGCTTGCCGCGGCGCTCCTTGACGGACCGGGTGACGGCGGTGGTGACCTCTTCGTTAGGCCAGCGGTGAGCGCGGGTGGAGGTGAAGCCGGTGGGATGCTGCGGATCCTGCACGCCGTTGCGGATGGACAGGATGTCCACCTTGCCTTCCAGCAGCCGGGCCAGTTCAATGGTGTCGGCTATGGTGACGCCGCCGGGCTCTGTGCCGGAGATCAGTACCTCCAACGGGAAGTCCTGGCCCAGGGTGGCCTTCATGGCGTCAAAGAACTCCAGCAGGAACCGAGCGCGGTTCATCACCGAGTCCACGCCGTATTCGTCGTGGCGGTGGTTGCACAGGGGGCTCCAGAGCTGCGCGCCGGGGCCGCCGCGATAGGCGTTGTGGAACGAGAACATCTGGAAGCCCAGCTTCTTCAGCTCCAGGGCGGAGTTGCAGGCGGATTCGATGTATTCCTGCATCTGTGCCTTGGTGAAGGTGTCAGCCACGGAGCGGCCGTCCACCACCTGGATGGGGGACTTTTTGACTGCCGGCACGCCCTCCTCAAAGGGGCCGCCGAACATGTCCCCCGGACCGCCGGGACCACCTGGGCCGCCGGGACCACCCGGGCCGCCGGGACCACCGGGACCGCCAGGGCCGCCAGGACCACCGGGTCCATTCTGCTGCTCCATCATGGCCATCATCATGGCCTGGGGCCCCATGCCCTGTTCTTCTGTGCGGGTGAAGGTGGCGGCGGGGCCGGTGATGGGAATGGAACCGTAGTATCGAATGGCGTCAATCATCTGACACAGATAATTGTGGGTGGAAGTCTTGCGCATATCCATAATGCTGAAGTGGTCCGGCGTAAAACTCAGATCGGCCTCCTGGGGCGAACCGTTTTCCAGGTGGTTGATGTACACGCCGGCGGCGCCGTTGCGGGCACGGTTGGCCATCATGGTGATCCATTTCTCTGTGGGATACGGCTCTGTGCCCTGGATAAAGTGGGGGGTGGCTGCTGTAGCCGTCATCCGGTTTTTGAAGAGCACGTTGCCAACCTGGATGGGGGACAGAAGATGCTTGTAACGAATGCTCATAATCCAACTCCTTGCTGCGGGGCGTGCACCTCCGGCGTGCCGGAGGTGCAAATATACCCAAATATCTAAATTTCCATCTCCACTATACCATAGTTTTGTGCAAAGTGATAGAGCCGTTTTGTTTCGTCTGTGTCCGTTTGTACTGCTTGCCTGCGGGCAAACGGTGGGGGGGTGCAATTCCGATTGGGCTGTGCTATACTGATGAAAACCAAAAATCGAACACTTGTGCGAATAAAGAGGAGGACGGTTTGCCATGGAAGTCAAGTTTTATGAGACGGTTCCGGACGAATGGTTTCGGTTTGCTGTCATCTTCGCCATTGCCGGTGGCAAATGGGTGTTTTGCCGGCACCGGGCGCAGCACTTTGGAGGCCCCCGGCGGCCATCGGGAACAGGGAGAATCCATTGACGAGGCGGCCGCCCGGGAACTCCGGGAGGAGACCGGCGCGCTGCAGTTCCGCATCCAACCGGTCTGCGCCTATTCTGTTACGGGGCAGACACCGGCAAACCGGACTGGAGAGGAGACCTTCGGCATGTTGTATTGGGCTGAGATCGAATGCTTTGCACCGGAGCTGCACAGCGAAATTGCGGAAATTTTCCTCATGGACGAGTTGCCCGAAAATTGGACGTATCCGGAGATCCAGCCAAAGCTGCTGGCGGAACTGCGGCGGCGGGGGCTGGCGCCTGCAAATTCAAACCCCTCGAAATCAACCGGTATCGGCCCCAAAAAGTACCGCAGAGACTTTCTGACAAGCTGAGGAGGCAGGCCGCTGACGCGGCCTGCCTCCTTGTGGTTTGGCGCAGATGGGCATCGGGAACCGTTGCACAGACGGCCGGTTCCTTAATACCCGATGGTCATGGCGGCGTCGTAGGCCTGGCGGACGGCGTGCTTGACGTTGCCGACTTTGGCACAGTCGCCGATTTTGCGGAAGTCTTCGGCGCACTCCCGGAAGGACTCGGCCAGGGCAGTCTTGGCGCGCATACCCATGGCCAGAATCACGGTGTCGGCCTCCAGCCGGTGTTCTGTGCCGTCCCGATCCCGGTAGGTGACGGCGGTGTCGTCAATGGCGGTGCAGGTGGCGCCGGTAATGGCGGCGGTGCAGTGGTCGCCCACCTGGCCAACCAGTTCCTCCCGGTAGGTGCGCATGGCGTCGGGCACCAGGACGTCCTTCATTTCCAAGATGGTGACGTCGTGGCCCAGCATACCGTAGTGTACGCCGGTTTCGCAGCCCACCTGGCCGCCGCCGATGACGGCGACTTTGTGGCCTACAGTTCCGGCCGGCGCAAAGAAGGACTCGCCGGCGGTCATGACATTGGAGCCGCCGATGCCGGGGATGGAGGCGGGGACAATGGGATCCGCACCCACGGCGGCGATGACGGTGTCAAACCCCAGCGCCGAGATCAGCTCCGGCATCGCTTCCGTATTGAGGCAGACGCGGATGCGGGGATCTGTGGTCACATGGCGGATGAGATACTTTTCAAATTTCCGCAGATCATATTTAAAGGACATGAACCCGGCGTCTTTCAACTGGCCGCCCAGGGTGTTTTCTTTTTCAAACAGGGTGACGTCGTGGCCTCGTTTGGCCGCCTCCAGAGCCGCGTACATGCCGGCGGGGCCGCCGCCGATAATGGCCACCTTCTGCCGGTCATACTCTTTGGGAATCAGCATGTCCAGATAGGTCTCCCG
>CBCPMX010000084.1:0-8598 GCA_965120355.1 uncultured Oscillospiraceae bacterium | reverse complement strand
CGCTGCTGCTGAATGAAGAAAAAGTCCCCTCGCCCAGAAGCTTTTACTACATGGCAGAGGGGAGGGAAAACCGCCGGGGCGAGACGGAGTGCTGGAACGATGTGACGGTGAAAACTATCCTCCGCAATGAGGTCTATCTTGGCCACATGGTACAGAATAAGACGGGCACTGTCTCCTACAAAAACCACAAACAGGTCAGCAAACCGGAGAGCGAGTGGATCAAAGTGGAGAACACCCACGAGCCGCTGATCTCTCAGGAGACATGGGACGCAGTACAGCGGATGGACAACCACCCGTCCAGAGGGCGCAGCGGCAAGAGCGGCACCGTCTCTTTATTTGGCGGACTGCTGCGGTGCATGGATTGTGGGGCTTCCATGCGGTATATGCGGGACTACCGGAAGAAAGCCAGCGGCAAGGAGCCGGAGTTCAAATCGTATGTCTGCAACCGGTACGCATCGGGCGGCAAAAACGCCTGTTCTTCCCACTACATCAACCAGAAAGCGCTGGCTCATGTGGTGCTGCTGGACATCCGCTGCAAGGCGATGTGGGCGCAGAACGGCCGGGAGAAGCTGCGTGAAAAAATCCTCGCGCAGAAGGAGTCTGCCGGACGGGAAAAACTCAGGGCGCTTCAAGCGGAGTTGAGTGCCATCGACCGGCGGTTGCCGGAGCTTGACCGTCTGGTGCAGTCCGCCTACGAGGACAAGGTGCTGGGGAAAATCCCGGAAAACCTCTGCGTCCAGCTTCTCAACGGTTACGAGGCCGAGCGCAAGGCCAAGCAGGAGCGCAGACGGGAATTGACGGAGCAGCTTGTGGCCAGCCGGGAGAATGAGCAGTCTGTGGACGCATGGCTGGACATGGTGCAGGACTACTACGATTTGCAGGAGCTTGACCGCCCCACCCTCATGCGGCTGATACAGAAGATCGAGATCAGCGAGAAATACACGGTGGACGGCCACGAGGAACGGGATATCCACATTTACTACAATTTCGTTGGGTACATTGAAGTTTGAGCTTGTCATGCTTTATGCGAAGTGAACTAAGAACCTTTTGTGTAAATACGCTGATTTCTCCACATCCTCACAGACGGTTTCTGCATTGGAAGCATTTCCTTTGCCAGGATTGGTGCTGCAAGTATCATGCAGATTTCGGATACTGAATTGTATTTATATGCTAACATGGCTTTGTTATCCATACAACGGCAAAAATTAATAAGATTATTAAGATAAATTAGGGCACATTGTATAACTGCCGCCATTTTTTAAGTTTTTGTCCGTGGCAGTCGGTGGACAGCCATCTGCGCGAGATCGTGGAGGACGAGCAGGCCCACGAAATGAACGCAGAGGGCTTTTTGCAGCTGGTGCGCAAGTACACCGATATCAGGGAGCTGACGCCGGAAATCCTCCGCGATTTCATTGATAAGATCGTGGTGTATCACCGGGAACAGGTCTTTGGAGAGACGGTGCAGAAGGTGGAAATTTACTACAAAATGATCGGCCATGTAGAGCTGCCGCAGCTCAGCCGGCCCCAGCAGGAAGCGTTTCAGCAGGCGTTTGGGCGAGAAAAAGCCGGTTGATGGAATGCTCCACCAACCGGCATAAAAAAGAATACTCATAAGGGCTTATGACCCTTATGAGTATTCAGTATGGTGCGAGAGATGGGACTTGAACCCACACGTCATTCGACACACGCCCCTCAAACGTGCCTGTCTACCGGTTCCAGCACTCTCGCGTGAATGCTTACTTATTATAGCCACGGAAAAACAATTTGTCAATAATTTTTCTCCGGATTCTTCGAGTTTTTCTATTGCGAAATCCGTTTTTTTCTGGTAGAATAGCAGTTGCGTTGTATGAATGATTCTTTAGAGGCGGGGAGTTTGCTCTCCTGTTTTGCCGCCTGAAGGAGTGAGACTATATGCCGCGCTTCTTTGTAGAGCCGAACGCCGTGGTAGAGAATTTTGCAGTTTTGACCGGTGAGGATGCCAATCACTGTAAGGTTCTGCGCCTGTCCAGAGGCGACGAAGTGACGCTCTGCGATGGACAAGGGACAGATTACTGCTGTACAATCAGCGATATTAGCGCGGAGCAGGTTTGTCTGGTGGTGCAGGCTGCAGACCCTTCCCACGCTGAACCGGCTGTGGAGGCCACCGTCTATATGGCGTATGCCAAGGCGGACAAACTGGAACATGTGATCCAAAAGGCTACAGAGCTGGGAGCTTGCCGTGTAGTTGCATTTCCATCCAGCCGGTGTGTGTCGAGGCCGGACGCAAAAGGTCTCCAGAAAAAGCTGGAACGCTGGCAGAAGATTGCTGAAGCCGCTGCCAAGCAGAGCGGCCGCGGCCGGATTCCACAGATCGTGGCCCTCAGCACCTATACTGAAGCCATAGGACGCGCGGCGGCTGCGGACTTGGCCGTCTTTTTCTATGAAAATGCCCATGAGCAATCGTTTCGGACGGCGTTGGAAAGACAACCGTTTCATTCCGTCAGTCTCATGACGGGGCCGGAAGGGGGGTTTGCGCCAGAAGAGGTGGAGATTGCCCAGCAGGCAGGCCTACAGGTGTGTTCTCTGGGTTCCCGCATTTTGCGCTGTGAAACGGCACCGCTATGCGCACTCTCTGCGCTAATGTACCACTGTCAGGAGCTATGACCGAGAAAACTATATTTATGATTGTTGAGGATTGGTAGTTTATGGCAAAGACCAAAAAGCGTTCATCTCAGGTGAAGGACGAGGATATTGTAATTTATAAAATTATGGCCGCTATGGTAATTGTTGCGGCAGTCATATGTGTACTGATCGTCCTATATAATAAGTATCCGGTAATGAGCCATTTTATGGCCATCTATAATACAGTGTACTATACTGCCATCGGCGGCGCCATCGGCGCAGCAGTCTGCTATGTAGCCGCCTTGCTGTTCCGGAAACAAAAAACAGCGCGCAAAGTCCTTCTGATTCTTGCTACCTGTTTATTGATTGTGGCCGTGTGCAGTGTGGTTATGCGCATCCATACCTGGGAGGGCATTATCTGGCTGTTTATTGCGTTCCCTGCGGGCCTTGTTCTGTACATCTTTTATCTGATTTATCAGCCGGAGTTTTTCTTCCTGTCTCTGCTGAGTGCTGTCAGCGGCATTGGCGATTTTGTTCTGTATCAGATCGGTACCACCATGTTGCGGCCCTGGGTAGCAACACTGTTGGCCGTGTTCCTGGTAGGGTCCACAGTACTGATTGCCCTGACCGGCAAAGAGGGCATTTTGAGCATGTTTGGCCTGCGGATTCAACTGTTCCGGGAACCCCGCTCCAAAATCCTTCTGTTGGTGACCGCCGCTCTGTGCATTCTGGGATGGATTCTGACTGTCCTGGTGGGCGGTATGGCGGCGCTGGTCAGCGCAGGCGTAGCGCTGCTCTGGCTGATCATTATGGCCTGCTATTTCACCATCAAGCTGGTGTAAACGAATCAACGCCCAATGGACGCGGTCCATCGGGCGTTGCCTGCATTCTGTTCTATTTTTGTGTATTATTTCATTTCTTTTAAACATATTCTAAAAAAGGTGAATTTTCATGAGCTACAAAATTGGCATTGACGTGGGTTCTACCACGGTCAAGGTGGTTGTGCTGTCAGAAAGTGACGAGCTGCTCTACCGCAGCTATGAACGCCACTTCTCTCAAGTCCGCGAAAAGACCTGCGAGTTGCTGAAGGGCGCCGCCTCCATCTTGGAGGGGAAAGCTGTCAAAGCTGTGATCACCGGCTCCGCCGGACTGGGAATGGCCAAATCCGCGGGTATCGACTTTGTGCAGGAAGTATTCGCCACAGCGGAGGCTGTGGAAAAATACCTGCCCGGCACCGACGCCGTTGTGGAGTTGGGCGGCGAAGACGCGAAAATTATCTTCTTCGGCGGCGCCCTGGAGGAACGGATGAACGGTTCCTGTGCCGGCGGCACCGGCGCGTTCATCGACCAGATGGCCACGCTGCTCAACGTTACAGCAGATGAACTGGACCAGCTGTCTCAGGGGTATGAGAAAATTTATCCCATTGCATCACGCTGCGGCGTGTTTGCCAAGAGCGACATTCAGCCAATTCTGAATCAGGGCGGCCGGAAAGAAGACGTGGCTGCATCTATTTTCCAGGCCGTGGTAGATCAGACTGTGGCCGGTCTGAGCCAGGGCCGCGAGATTGCTGGGCAAGTGGTGTTCCTGGGCGGCCCGCTGCACTTTCTCAAGGGTCTGCGGCAGCGCTTTCAGGAGACTTTACAGTTGGATGACGACCACGCCATTTTCCCGGAAAACGGAGACTGCTTCGCTGCCATTGGTGCAGCGCTGTGCGCGGAAAACTACCCCAATGAGACAGACTATGAGACCGTCTATGACAAGCTGGCCCATTCCGTCGAGGATCGGAGCCTGACCGAGACTGTACCGCCTCTGTTTGCAAATCAGGCCGAATACGACGAGTTTTTGGAGCGGCATAACGCCAACGCCCCGGCCATGGGCGATTTGGCCACCTATTCCGGCGATGCCTATTTGGGCATTGACGCCGGCTCCACCACCACCAAGGTGGTGGTCATAGATCCGGACGGCGGTCTGCTGTATACCTATTACGCCTCCAATTTGGGCAGCCCCGTGGCGGTGATCGAGCAGCAGCTCCATGCCATTTATGATCTGTGCGGCGATCGGGTAACGTTCCGCGGCGCTGCGGTCACCGGGTATGGCGAGGACCTGATCAAGTCTGCATTTCAAGTGGACGCCGGGCTGGTGGAGACCGTAGCCCATTTTCGCGCCGCCAGCTTTTTCGATCCCAAGGTGGATTTTATCATTGACATCGGCGGCCAGGATATGAAGTGCTTCAAGATCCGCAACGGCGCTGTGGACTCCATTATGCTCAACGAAGCATGTTCCTCCGGCTGCGGTTCGTTTATTGAAACCTTTGCCAAGGCCTTGGGCTATACCATTGCCGACTTTTCCAAAATGGGCCTGTTGGCACAGCATCCGGTGAATCTGGGTTCGCGCTGTACGGTGTTTATGAACTCCTCCGTCAAGCAGGCCCAGAAGGACGGCGCAACCGTGGAGGATATTTCCGCCGGCCTGTCCATTTCCATCGTCAAAAACGCCATTTACAAGGTGATCCGTGCCGCCAGCGCCGACGACCTGGGGCAGAACATTGTGGTCCAGGGCGGCACCTTCCTCAACGACGCGGTGCTGCGCAGTTTTGAACTGGAGCTGGGGCGCAATGTCACCCGGCCCACCATTGCCGGCATCATGGGCGCCTATGGCGCGGCCCTGTATGCCCGGGATCTGAAGCTGGACAAGAGCGCTGTGCTCACACCGGAAGAACTGGCCCAGTTCAAACATTCGGCCCGGCCCACCACCTGCGGCCTGTGTACCAACCACTGCGCCCTGACGGTCAACTCCTTTGACAATGGACGCCGGTTCATTTCCGGCAACCGCTGTTCCCGGCCCCTGGGCAAACAAAAGCCCACGCTGCCCAATTTGGCGCGGTACAAATATACCCATCTGCGGTCCCTCACCGGCGTTCCCGGTCCTCGGGGCCGGATCGGCATTCCTTTCGGCCTGAATATGTATGAGAACTTGCCCTTCTGGCATGCGTTTTTCACGAAACTGGGCTTTGAAGTGGTGCTGTCGGAGGAATCCAGCCGGAAACTGTACATCAAGGGCCAGCAGACGATTCCGTCGGATACGGTCTGCTATCCCGCCAAACTGATGCATGGACACATCATCAGCCTGCTGGAGCAGGGCGTGGACACCATCTTCTATCCCTGCATGCCGTACAACTTTGACGAGGGACGCGGCGACAACAACTACAACTGCCCCGTGGTGGCCTATTACCCGGAACTGCTGGCAGCCAATATGCCCCAGCTGAAACAGGCCCGGTTCCTGAATCCATACTTTGGCCTGCACCGGCCCAAGGATTTTGAAAAGCGGGCAGCCGCCTATTTTGAACAGGAATTTTCCATCCCCAGAAAAGAAACGGTAGCCGCCGCCAAGGAGGCCTATGCCGCCTATGACGCCTACAAGCAGGACATTCGGGAAACGGGCCGGGGATACATCGAATTTGCCCGGAAAAACCACAAAAAGATCCTTGTCATGGCAGGCCGTCCCTATCACATCGATCCCGAAATCGGCCACGGCATTGACGAGCTGATTACGTCTTATGATTTCGTCCTCATTACCGAAGACGCCGTAGCATATCTGATGGACAAAGAGGCGCGGACAGTGCTGAACCAGTGGACTTACCACAGCCGCATGTACAATGCCGCCCGGTATGTCTGCACCCAGCCGGATATGCAAATGGTGCAGCTGGTGTCCTTTGGCTGCGGCACCGACGCTATTACCACCGACGAGCTGCGCTCCATTTTGGAGACTGGCGGCAAACTCTATACCCAGTTGAAGATCGACGAGATTTCCAACCTGGGCGCGGTGAAGATTCGCCTCCGCAGCCTCATCGCCGCCATCGAGGCCCGGCAGACCAACGACGCAGACCTTTGATCCGGAACGGAAAGGAACATCGACATGGCAGAATTAGTTTATGATGAGACCGGACGCCTTCTCTTCACCAAGGAAATGAAGGAAGAATACACGCTCCTGATGCCGCAGATGCTGCCGGTGCATTTCGGCATGCTGCGCCAATGCCTGGAGCTGGAGGGCTATCATGTAGATATGCTGACCACCAGCCACCGGGGCATTGTGGATACGGGACTCAAATATGTCCACAACGACACCTGCTACCCGGCCCTTCTGGTCATTGGCCAGCTGATTGACGCCCTGCAGTCCGGCAAATACGACACGCATAAAGTGGGCCTCCTGATTACCCAGACCGGCGGCGGATGCCGGGCCTCCAACTACATTCACCTGCTCCGCAAGGCCCTGGTAAAGGCAGGGTTGGAATATGTGCCGGTGGTATCGGTCAATTTGTCGGGACTGGAGCACAACCCGGGGTTTTCCCTCAATCTGCGGATGCTGCGGCGCATTGTCAACGCCATATATTATGGAGATCTGCTGACCTGTCTGGCCAATCAATGCCGGCCCTACGAGGTCCAGCAGGGCCAGACAGACGCCCTGTTGCAGTCCTGGCAGAACCAGTTGATTGAACAGTTCCGGCAGGGGGGCGGTTTGAGCAAAAAAGAATTTCTCAAGAATATGGATGAGATTGCCGCTTCTTTTGCGGCGCTGCCTGTGGAAGGCCCCCGGAAAATTGCCGTGGGCATTGTAGGAGAAATTTATGTCAAATTCTCGTCCCTGGGCAACAATAATCTGGAAAAATTCCTGCTGGATGAGGGCGTCGAACCGGTTGTGCCCGGCTTGGCGGACTTCCTGATCTTCAAAATCAACAACCGCGATGTGGACGTGGACCTGTACGGCGGCAAAAAAGCCAAGCAGGCCGTGGTCCGCACCCTGCAAAAGTACTTTGAAGACCGCCAGGCAGAGATGATCGAGGTCATCAAACGCTATCCCCAGTTCCGGGTGCCCGCCCCCTTCAGCCACCTGCAGGAGCTCATCAAAGGCTATGTGGGCTATGGCAACAAAATGGGCGAGGGTTGGCTTTTGACGGCGGAAATGCTGGATCTAATCCATGCCGGCGTCACCAATATCATCTGCACCCAGCCCTTTGGCTGTCTGCCCAACCACGTGGCCGGCAAAGGGATGGTGCGCAAGCTGAAGGACGACTATCCCGACAGCAATATTGTGGCCATCGACTATGACGCCGGAGCTACTAAGATTAACCAGGAAAATCGAATCAAGCTGATGCTGGCCAATGCTGCACGGAATCAGAAAAAAGCGGAGGAGACCGCAAAAACACCCGCCGCACCTGCCGCAGTGCAGGCCTGAAGCTGCTTGATACTGCGTGCCCGCGGCCTTAGCCGCTGGACGCAGTGCTTTCTGAAATATACAAAGGGACCGCCGGAATACTTCCGGCGGTCCCTTTGTATATGCGCCCGGCGGAGCCGCCGCAGTGTTTTCCTCCAAAAGGCGCCACAGGATGCGGCGTCCTTCGGTTTGCATTGGGTCACAGCAGGACCATACTCAGAACCTGCGCTTGCCCGTTTCTCCAAAAACCGAAACTTTTTCTTCAACTATCCGCGGAAAGATCAAAGCAGCGGCAAGCTGCCTGTGAGCTTATTTACTTTCTTTTTTGGCCCGCAGATAGCAACACCAAAATATTGCAGGGTATTTTCTGGCGTTTGGGCCATTTTTCCGATAAATTCATCATAGGTTTTACACCCCTGCGCCAGATCAGAGAAGTCTACCACAGACAATTCCTGAAATTCTGGTTGATACAGCTTTTCCCGGATTTCTTTAATCACTTCCGGGGTTCCTTTCAGAATCGGCACAGGAAATGCAATGATCCCCAAATGCTGATTTCCACTCTGGTCGGTCACATTTGTGCCAACGACTTCCGGCATTTCCTTTCCCAATGTAATCCCCATAATCGCCGCTGTGTTTGCGTGTCAGCGCCAATGATAAAATGTAAGAAAACGTCGAGAAAAAATGTAGGTTTGTGGCGGAGAGGAGAACCTGGTGCAATAAGGTCAATGGCAAAGTGCACGCCACCACTAACGAGGTTCCCTTTGAGCGGCTGAAAAAGGAGCGTCT
>CBCPMX010000083.1:0-19005 GCA_965120355.1 uncultured Oscillospiraceae bacterium | reverse complement strand
ATGGAATTGCAGCCGTGGGCAATATTGGCAAAGGGACCGCCGTGAATCAGCGCGGGGGTATGCTCCAGGGTCTGCACCAGATTCGGCTTAATCGCATCTTTCAGCAGGACTGTCATAGCGCCTTCGGCCTTCAGGTCGTGCGCCGTCACAGGTTCTCCTGCCCGGTTGTAGCCGATGATAATGCGGGCCAGACGCGCCTTCAGATCCATCAGATCCGATGCCAGACACAGCACAGCCATAATCTCACTGGCTACAGTGATGTCAAACCCATCCTCCCGGGGTACGCCCTGCATCCGGCCGCCGAGGCCGCAGACAATATTCCGCAGCTGCCGGTCGTTCATATCCACGCAGCGCTTCCAAGTGATATTCTTGACGTCGATGTCCAACGCATTGCCCTGCTGGATGTGATTGTCGATCATGGCAGCCAGTAAATTGTTGGCCGCGCCGATGGCGTGGAAGTCACCAGTAAAATGCAGATTGATGTCCTCCATGGGCACCACCTGGGCGTATCCGCCGCCGGCCGCGCCGCCCTTGATGCCGAATACGGGTCCGAGAGACGGCTCCCGCAGACACAGCAGGACGTTTTTATCCAGCCGCTTCAGCGCGTCGGCAAGGCCAACCGATGTGGTGGTCTTACCTTCTCCGGCAGGGGTGGGATTGATGGCCGTGACCAGGATCAGCTTCGCCTTTCGCGGTGTGTCCCGCAGAGAGGAGATGTCAATCTTAGCCTTGACTTTGCCATAATACTCCAGCAAATTTTCGTCGATACCGGCCTGTGCAGCGACTTGGCCGATGGGCAGCATGACAGCTTCCTGGGCGATTTGGATATCCGTTTTCATAGTTCGCGCTCCTTTACAGTTTGTATATGCTGTTTGGTGGATCGGTTCCCATGGCCGGAGTAAAAAAGCAAGCCGAACTCCAGGCGCATGTGCCCAGACGGTCGGCTTCAGACGGCACCGCCGCCAGCCATACTCCCTGTGGTCAATTCCACTCCCGTCAGTCATATGGCCATATTTAACGTACCATATTTTTGCGGGCTTGTCAATGCACAAACGCAGAGATTTGTCTAAGGATGCGCTGCGAAATGCGGCAGCTAAAAAATCGCCGGCGCAAGATTGCTTTGCGCCGGCGGTCTATGTATTGCTGCATGCACAGAGCGCTCAAGAGAGTTCCATAGACTCCACTTTGAAAACCACCGGCCGGAGGCCGTCGGTACAGCATGTGAACTGTGGCGCCTGATTTCCCTTCTCTCCATCCGGCAGAACGCCGGCTTTATTGGCCACCATCAGCACATCCTTCCACACATCGGCCCAGGCCCAGTCACAGAAGCCCGCGGGTTTGCAGTCGGTACTGCCACCCGTCTCCACAATGAATTCCTGCCCCTCCTTGAAGAAGGGACAGTCGGGGATAAAGTCCCCGCTTTCCGCACCGGGCCGGATCTGGCCGTATTCCCGGGCCACATCGTCCAGCTTCAGCATCCGTACCACGGTAATTTTCACCTTTTGGCCCAAAAAGCTGCCGTTCGCCATATTCTCCTCCTAGTTCTGCCGCGCATGTTGTTCCGCCGCGGTCAGGGTGTTCTGCAACAGCATGACCCGCGTCATAGGGCCGACACCGCCGGGCACCGGCGTGATATAGGACGCCTTTTCCGCCACAGCGGCGAAGTCCACATCGCCGCAGAGCTTGCCTTCGTCGTTGCGGTTCATGGCAACATCAATCACCACAGCCCCCTCTTTCACCATATCCGCCGTAATGAGGTTCCGTTTTCCGACGGCGGAAATCAGGATATCCGCCCGGCGGCACTCCTGCGCCAGATCCGGCGTCCTGGAGTGGCAGATGGTCACGGTACCGTTGCGGTGCAGCAGCAGCATCGCCTGGGGCTTGCCCACAATGTTGCTGCGGCCCACCACCACGCAGTGTTTCCCTGCCGGGTCAATGCCATAAGCATCCAGCAACGCCATCACCCCCGCCGGTGTACAGGGCAGGAAGCGATACTCGCCCTGCATGATCCTGCCGACGTTATAGGGGTGGAAAGCGTCCACATCTTTTTCCGGGACAATGGCGCCAATCACCGTTTGCTCACTGAGATGAGACGGCAGCGGCAGCTGTACCAGAATGCCGTGGATGCGCTCACTCTGGTTCAGCGTGTCAATCAACTCCAGCAGCTGCTGCTCCGATATGTCTGCCGGCAGGGCATATTCCTCGGAGTAGATGCCGCACTCGGCACAGTCTTTTTCCTTATTTGTCACATAGACCCGGGATGCCGGATTGTCGCCCACAAGGATCACAGCCAAACCGGGCCGAATGCCGCCGGCCTGCAGAAGGGACACCTTGTCTTTTATCTGCTGTTTCATGCTGGCCGCCACGGCTTTCCCATCAATGATTGTCGCTGACATCACGGTCACCTCCCTGCTTCTCTTCCGCTTCTGATTCTCCGGACTGCACATCAGGCAGATCCGGCTGTTGTGTGGAAATCGCTTCGTTTGCGGAGGCTGTTTCCCCTTCACAAAGCGTACCTGCCTGCGCAGGGGTATCCGTCTCCGCCTCTCCTGCGGCTTCGCGGGCCGCAACTACGTTCACATACAAGTCCCGCTCGTCGAATTCTTTCGCCAGCGCGTTGTATGCCAATATTGCCACGGCCACCAGGCAGAACACAAACCCCAGCAATTGGCTGACTCGCAGTCCCGTGCCGAACAGATACAGGCTGTCCGTGCGCAGTCCCTCAATGATTCCGCGTCCCAGACCGTACCAGGCCATATACCACAAAAACACCTGCCCGTCATATTTCCGCCGCTTGGACAGGAAATGGAACAGCAGAAACCCGATCAGATTCCACACAGATTCATAGAGGAAGGTGGGATGGTAGTATGTAACCTTCCCGGCCGCATCCTCCAGTCCCATGCGGAAAAAGCTGTCTGTTTCGCTGCCGTGGGCCTCCCGGTTGATAAAATTGCCCCAACGTCCAATCATCTGACCAATCATCATGCCCAGAGAGCCGAGATCCAAAATTGTTCTGGCCCGCAGCTTCTTGACCTTGGCAAAGACCAGCACCGTCAAAATCGACGCAATGACCGCTCCGTAAATGGCCAGGCCGCCTTCCCAAATATACAGCACCGAAATGGGGTCTGCTGCATACCGTTCGTCCCAATAAAAAATGCAGTAATAGGCCCGCGCGCCGATAATGGCCATGGGCACCGTCACAATCAACATGTCCAGAATATTGTCTTGTGTCAGGCCAAACTGGCTGCATCGCTTCAATGCATAGATCACCGCCAGGGCAAACCCCACGGCAATGATAATGCCGTACCAATAGATCGGTTTCCCAAAGATCGTAAACGCTACCGGCGAGGGATTGACTTCAATGCCAAGCGAGGGAAAGGAGATTGCTCCCATCACGCTTCCGCCTCCTTTATGGGGTAGATGACAGACATGCACGACCGTTCCGGCACCACCGTCTGACTGAGGAATTGCGCCACCTGGTCTGCCGTAATCTGCTCGTACAGCTCCGGGAATTTATGAAACTCAAAGCCATCGAAACAGCTCCCTGCCAATCGAGCGCACACGGCGGAGAAGCTGTCCAACTCCCGCATTCTGCGGCCCAAGGCGGACTTTTTCAGCCGCTGGAACAGGGCTTCGTCCACGCCTTCCCGCGCAATACGCCGGGCCTCGTCCAGAAGCGCTGCATAGACTGCGTCCGGATCACGGCTGTCACCGGAGGCTGCAATCATGCCTACCCCCTTCATGCTGTCATAGCCTACAGAAAAGCCAAAGTCAATGAGATTTTCCTCGTAGAGTCTGGCAAACAGCGGAGAAGACTCCCCTGCCCAGACCTCTGCCGCCAGATCTCCCAGCAACTCTGCCATATGGGTCTGTTCTCCACGGGCAGGCGGAACCGCCTTGAAGCCTACGGCAAACATGGGCATAGCCACTTCCATCTGTGCTTCTACGCGGCGTTCCTTCGGGGTCAGCGGCTCTTCCAGGCCATAGTCCCGGTCAGACACGCCGCCGGGCTGCGCCGGCAGGCATTCTTTGGCCAGCAGGACCACTTGCTCCGGGTCCACGTCACCAGCCACACACAAGACCATATTGGACGGGTCATAGAACGCCCGGTGGCAGAGGTTCAATGTTTCCGGCGTGATCCGGGCAATAGACTCCACAGTGCCGGCGATGGAGGTCTTGACCGGATGGTGGTGGTACATGGCTGCGTACAAGTTCTCGAAAACTCGAGAACTCGGATTATCTTCATACATGCGGATCTCCTGGCCGATGATGCCCTGCTCTTTCTGGACGCTCTCTTCCGTAAAATAGGGCGTGGAGACGAACTCCAGCAGCAGCCGCAGGTTCTTTTCAAACTGATCCGTGCATTCAAAATAGTAGGCTGTCATATCGTAGCTGGTATAAGCATTGGGGCTGGCGCCGCTTTCGGCGAATCGCTGCATCACATCTCCGTCAGGCATATCAAACATTTTATGCTCCAGGTAGTGCGCCACCCCATTTGGCGTTTGAACGCGTTCGCCGTCCAACTGGAAAGCTGTATCGATAGAGCCGTAGTCTGTGGCAAAATACGCAAACTTTTTTGCAAACCCGGGACGCGGCGCCACCAGAATCTGCAGTCCATTGGGAAGCGTCTCGGCATAGACCGTTTCCCGCAGTCTTGGATAGTCCAGTTTTTTCATGCCTCCACTCCCTTCAAAAAATAAATCGTATCCAGCTGCAGCCGGTTGGCAGCCGCCACAACCTGATCCTTCGTCACAGCCTCCACCCGGGCAGCCAAGTCCTGTAAGTGATAAGTGAAGCCGTCTATGGCCTGTCCAATATAGAAATTTTCCAGACTGCCGGGGCTGTCCATGGCGGCGCTGTAGGAAGTCAGCAGATACCGCTGGGCAATCTGCATCTCGCTGTCGGAAATATCCCCGGTCCTACAGGCCTCCAGCTGTCGCAAAATTTCCGCTTTCGCAGCCGCATACTGGTCTGTCTCAATGCCGGAGGAAATCAACATGACGCCTTTGCTCTTATCGATGGAGGATCCGACATAATAGCACAGCGAAAGCTTTTCCCGCACATTCAAAAACAGTTTGCTGGACACACCGCCGCCAAAGACGGTATTCAGGACAATCAGCGCCGGGTACTCTTCGTCCGCGCCGCAGATACCGGTGCGCAGCCCCATAACCAGCTTGCCCTGGGTGACCTCCATATCCTCAGTGATCTCCTGCAGCGGGCCGGCTTGCCGAATCACCTGGGTGCCAATGGGGGTGAATTGCGCCCGCGGCAGATCCTGCAGGGCCGTGCAGAACAGCTCTGCCGCTACAGACGGAGCCGCGCTGCCCATGTAAAAGATCTCCACTCTGGATTCCGCTAAAATTTTATGCCAGTGGGCCGTCAACGCTTCCGCTGTGATGGCGGCGACATCCTGGGTGGTTCCCAGCCGGTCCACTCCATAGGCCTCCGAAGCAAACATCTGGCTGATGAGGCGTGCACTGGCATAGGCTCGTTTGTCGTTGATTTTGGCCTGAATCATATTGATGAGATTCAGCTTTTCGCCCTCCACATAGTCCGGGCACAGCAGGCCGTCCTCCAGCAGCGGATCCAGCAGCACCTGTCCAAGGAAAGCCACTAGCTGTGCCAGAATCGGTTCGCCCGCCAGATCATCTTCCAAACAGTCCGCAAAAAAACTCACGGTCTGCACTTCACCGCGCTTTCGCACCAGACTGTCCAGCGACGCGCCATAGAGTGAATCCAGATACGCTGAAATCTTCTGCATATCCGGACAGTTCCGTGTTCCGCGCAGCAGGACGCTGGGGAGCAGCGCGTTCAAACTGGCTTCTTCCCGGCGCAGCGGCCGCAGCAGATTAACGCTCATGCAGGCTGTTTTAAATTTATCCGTTTGCACAGCGGTCAACCAGACCCCCGGCAAAAGCATCCTTCGTTCCATTCCTGTACCTTCCTAAAAGTCTTTATTTTTTTGGAGAACCGGATCTCTGTCTTATACTGCTTATTATACATCTTTTCTCGAAAAAAGAAACACACCATTCCAACATCGTTTTCAAATCCGGCCCCAACATGCCTTGGCGTATAGTATACCACAAACACCGGGCAGCAATCAACTTTTGTTCTCTCTCGACAGAAATTTTGCGCCTGCATGTTTTTCCGCATCCCAGGCTCCACGCAAACAAAAAAGCAGGACGTCCGGCAGACGCCCTGCTTGATGTGATAACCTGTAAAATTTAGCTGGCAATATAATCGTCATACGCGGCCTGCTTGGCCGAGATAGCGGTTTCAATCCCCATATCGTAAAGCGTTTCGACAAACTGGTCCCATTCGTTGAAATCCGCCTGCCCATAGATAAACTTCAGAACATTTTCAGAAATGTACGTACAGATATCTGCCGCCACTGTATTATATTGCTGAGACTGCTCGGTATTCATGACTGCTCCCAGCGGGTAATCGTTGGCGTGGGTGCAGTCATTCGAGTAGGTGTCCACCGCGTCCCACTGCAATTGTGTATAGTTGGCAAAGCAACGGGCATAGTCGGACACAAACGGCATCCGGCTGCGGTTGGATGTGGCAAAGAGATAAGCCGCGTGCGCGTAGTCCAGGCCGTCGGCATTATTGATCACCAGATCCGTAAACTGGGGCTCCCCAGCTTCATCAAAGGTATAGGACACAGTTTCTTCCCCGTAGTTCATCAGATAAAATCCCTCGTCGGAGAACATATAGTCAATCATCTGCAGAACCAATTCCGGACGGTCTGCGTTGGCGTTGATGCTCCAGGCATTGGCATCCATGAGGCAGGAGGATGCCGCACCGCAGACGGTCAGCTCGTCATTTGCGTTCTGCCGCGGCATGGACATCGCCACCATGGGCGTACCAATGACCTGATTGGCCACCTCGACAATTTCCGGCGGCTTTACCGTCACCACAAACGAACCGTCGAACAACTGAGACAAATCGCCCCGGTCGGTATTGATAAAATCGGCATAAATCAGCCCTTCGTCGTACCACTGTTTGACCAGCTCCAGATACTCCCGAAATTCCGGCTGCAGGATTCCCATTTTCACCACGCCGTCTTCCACGTACCAGCCGGACAAATCACTGTCTTCCAAGCCCGTGTTGATGCCGAACCCTGCGCCCAGCAGGCTGTCGCCGCCTGTGGCCGCTAACTCCAGCGTCGCACCGTAGGCATCCCTGGCTGCCACCAGAAGGTCGTGCAGCTCGTCATATGTCTGCGGCACTTCCATACCAAGCGCCTCCAGATAGTCCTGACGGACCATATATCCGCTGACGTCTCCCACGTCTTGATAGATCTCCGGGAACGCCACCATTGCGCCGCTGTCGGCGCTGGTGATCGTCTGCTTTGCCTCCGGATAGGCTGCCAGCACAGCGCTGTAGTTGGGCATATCGTCCAGATAGGGCGCATAGTTCAGCAGAAATGCATCCTCATACACGGCGTCGTCAATACTGCCGCTGTAATACTGCATGGCATCCGTCAAAATATCCGGAAGGTCATCTGCCGCAAAGAGCAGTTGGAAACGCTCACTGGCGGCGTCCACTGTGGTGAGATTGAACTCCAGGTAGATATTTGTCCGCTCCGCCAGAAGCCGGAAAACCGCCACATCTTCTGCCGGATCATCGACATAATCCGTAAAGGGTTCGCTGTACCAGATGGTATAAGTCACCGGTTCATCGGTCAGCGGCAATTCCACCGGCTGGGCCTCCGGCGTCCCGGCTTCCTCCTCCGGCTCCTCTGCGGTCGCCTCCGGCGCTTCTGAGACCGATTCTTCTTCAGCCGATGGCGAAGCCGCCGCTTCGGACGCAGCCTGAGAAGATTCCACGGCCGCTTCTTCGGAGGAACCGGATGTTTCTTCGCTTTGCGTTTGCGCCGAAGCGCCGCCGCAGCCGGACAGCAAACCCAGCAAGAGCGTCAAAGTCAGTACAATACATAGAATCGATTTGTATTTCATCTTTCTATCCTCCCCGATTTGAGATCTGTGCCGGCAGCTGAATTGGCCGCCGGCACAGCTGCAGCAGGTCAATTTGGATGCTAGATTGTCACAGATGGTCCTTCCCGATAAACGGGGTGTAGGTGTTGTCGTTGTCCATGGTTGCATAAGGTTCCGGCCAGGGACAGGTATTCTGAATCGGCATCAGGAATTCATACTCCCTGTGCAGCGGGCCGGGGTCGTCCAGCATCATGTCCCGGGGGCCTGCGCCGCCGTCGGGGGGCGGGCCCTCCGGTGCAGGGCCGCCAGGGCCGCCGGGGGCAGCATTGACCCCACTGGGATGGCCGGCGGCATCGGCATCGGGAGGCGGCGCGGCAGAATTGCGATGCGAAGGATCCACCGCGCACAGATAGGCTTCCAGACCCCAGTTCACATCGTCGTAGTTGCCCTGGAAATCAGGACAGACATGCTCATGGAGATATTTCCAATGGCCGTCCTCGTCACAGACAAAGTCCGCGCCGTACCGTTCCCACATAAAAATGGCGCGGCGTCTCTGACTGGGCTTGAGATATTCATAGATGTTGCCTGGCGTCAAAAACGCGCCACGACCGGATTTTCCATCGTCGGCCACCTCGATGATATCGCTGGACAGATTGTGGACCGGAGAGAAATTCAGCGGCCGGGGATCCATGCCCATGACGTCCGGATAAATCTTATAGAGCTTGGCATAGTTCGTGAAGGTGGGCAGGTCCCATTCGGTGACGGAGTTGAGATAGACCTTGTAGCCTCCTCTCCACCGGCCAAAGCCGTGGGCCCAGGAGCAGTCTTCGGACAGATCCCAGATGTTGGACCACTCTTCCACTGGCCAGTTTCGAGCATGCGTATAGGCGTGAATGGCTTTCAGGTTTTCAATCTGCTGACTGCCGTCGGCATTATGAATCCGTTGGTGCAGGCTCAGATGGGTTTTCATCGCTTTCCGGCCTCCTTCAAATAGGTTTTGTAGTTGGGATGCCCTTCCGGAGCCAGACTCCCTTGGGTCGAATAGGTGTCATAGGGCAACGGCATGGGCGGATAGTTATCAGAGAGGTTGTAGCGCGGATTGTGGACCACCATGGGAATGTCCGGCGTGCCGAATTCATCCCGGAAGGGGTCCGGGCCGGTCAGCGGCTCCAAAGTGCCAGTTTTAAAATCGGTGCCCGCCTCTACAAAGAAATCGCTGCAAACCACCAGATGCCAGAGCTTCCATTTGCCGTTTTCCTTGACAAAATCGGCGGACATATTGTCCATCGTCCAATAGGCCTTGGCTGTTCCGTCCGGCTGCATCAATGTCTCATGTCCCGGCGCATACCACAATCCCCGGGCCGTCTTGCCGTCGCCTGCAATATAGAGCATAGGGGTTGTCACCGTGTGAAATGCACTGGCGCCGTAGTTCAGATTCAGGTTGTGCACTTCCACGGCGGGATTTTGTGCATGAATCGCCTCCAGCAGCGCATACTGTTTGGCCGTATGATCCAAAACGTAGTATTTCGCGATGGATTCCATGCCGACATAGTACCCCCAGTTGCGCCCATAGGACGCAGTGGCCTGATACTCCGGCGTCTGTACCCACAACTCATCCAGTTCCCGGCGGCGCTGATCATTGGCATAATAAAAAGCGCGCCGGGCCATGAGCTTTTTAATTTCCTCCTTGTCCATGACGCGGACAATCAACTCATCATCGGTGAATTGTTTTTCTTCATAATAATTCATGTTTACGCCTCCTGTTCGCATCCATAGGAGAAGGTTTCCGCAAAAGTGCCGTAGGGCACCGGCGGTTCCGGCAGCGGCGTAAAGGGCCGCCCTGGATAATAGACCTCCCGCAGGACTTTCGGCCGGTTTGGCGCCGGCGCTTCAAAGGGCTTCGCGCCGGCGAACTCCGGCAGATCCGGATAGGGTTCCGGATTCGGATCGCCCCAGCTCCTGCCGCCGGGAACCAGCACGTCCGTCAAATGCAGCATATGCCAGACTTTCCACTGCCCGTCCTCCCAGACAAAATCGCAGGCATAAACACCCAAAGACCAGAAGGCCAGCGGCCCCTGCGGCGTCAGATCGTTATAGGTGCCGCGGGAATACCAGATCCCCTTGGCCGTCTCCCTGTCTCCGGCAATTTCGATAACAGCTGTGTCCATAGGCTTGACATCCATGGAACCTGCGCCGAATTGTTCCTCCTCAGTCAGCTTCTGCATCCGGTCGGGGAACGCTTTCTTCAGGAATGCAGTGGCTTCCTCCGTATGTGCATGGACGGCGGCATAGTAGCCCTTGACCGCCTCCGCGCCGTCATAATACCCATCGTTGGTGCCCAGGCAAATGTCCGGACGCTTGCTCCAAAAATCCGCGACCATGCTCTTTTCTCGTTTCAGCAGCACAGTATAGCAGATTTTTCCCATCAGGTTTTTCAGGTCGCGCTGGTCTTCAAAGATGCCGACCAGCTGTTCGCTCGTATAAGGTGCCATCATAAAACCTCGCTTTCTTGCGCCGAATCGCGCTTACCATTTTCAGCATAGCGGTCTTCCGAAAAAAAGTAAATAGTTTCAAGGAAAATGAGCACTTTGAAAAGAAAATGAGATGCAAAAATGAGACGGCACACCGGTGGTGCGCCGTCTCAACCTTCCTGTGCACTTGTACGCCCATGGAACACAATCCAACCCCGTCCGTATTCCATTCCCTTCGCCATGCGCTCAAGGTGTCCGCCGGTGTTCCCTGCGGTACTGCCCTGGATACAGGCCCTCCAGGCGGTAGAACGCCCGATTCATCGTTGCCAGACTGATATACCCCGCGTCCAGAGCCAGTTCCCGCACTGGTCGATCGGAACTGATCAAAAGCCGTTTCAGCAGGTCGACCCTGCTCTGATGAATAAAATTAGGGATTGATTCCTGATAATAGGATCGAAACAAACTGGACAGCTTCGTCTCTGAGAGATGAAAGCTCTCCGCAATGGTGGCAATGGACAGCATGGAGTCCGAGAGGTTGCGGTCAATGTATTCCGCAACGCGGCGCATCAGCACCCCATGCCGCAGCTGACGGCGCTGCACCGAGTAATCCCAGATCTGATCCATCTGCTGGTGAAAGGTCTCACGCAGCGATGTTTCTCCGTCCGTCTCAATGACTTTCTGGACCAGCCGGAATTGCTGGACAAACAGGCGGTCGATGAGATCCGCGCCAACCAGCGACATCTCCAGCGGCTTGCAGAAATGGATAGTCCGCATGTGGACGCCAGACACCCGCGGAAACCGGCCTACCATATAGTCCAGCGCCCGATCCAAGGCCCGATGCATGCGCTGCCGATCCCCGACCGTCATGGCATTGCAGATCTTTTGGGAGATTTCGCCGAAAAACGCATCGTCATCCTCGCCGGGGGCGTCCCCGCCATACAGGAAATAGTCCGCCGGCTGCACAATGACATCAATCGGACTGGCAAGGAACCGCTCAAACAGATGGGCTTCATGGGTCTCGTCGCAGCCGCGGCTGATCTGTGTCAGGGTTTCACACAAATTGCTGATGGCGGCATGGGGCCGGGATGCCTGTGGGTAGTCCTCTACCAGCGCCTGCAGCGCGGAATACAGCTGCTGCAATTCTTCCGTTTCATGAATAGAAACAATCCCCTGAAGGCCGCTCCGGATATAAAAAAACACGCCGTCCTGTGAAATCCGCTTCGAAACCGCATCTTTCATTTCACCGGCAAACTGCTCCGCACTGGCCATGGAAAACGCGTTGCTCCCCGGGCCGGGGGAGATCGTCACCACCCGAACCGGCGGCTCCGGCAGCACAATGCCCGCCTGTGCCGCTTCCTGCAGAAACAGCGCAGAAATGCCATCGGAATGGGTGAACAGCTCGTCCAGGATCTCCCTGGCTTCCGGCAGCGCCGGTGTCCGATCCGCCGCTGCACCAGTGTGAAAAACGCATTCAGACACACGCATGGAACTGCCCTCCTTTCCGTTCTTCCAACATTCGCCTTGCGTTGTACGATCCTGCTTTTGGGATCCTTCAAACGCGGCTTGGCGCAATCATTCCGGCAATCCCACAACCAAGACCCTGTATTATCAATTATAGCATGAAAAGCACTGCGCACCAAGACACATTTTTCGCGTTTGCCTGCACAGCAGCGCGAAACGCACACCGCCCTGGCTTTTGACAGCCAGGGCGGTAAAACAGGTTCGCGCTTATTCACATGCCAGCACATCTGTGTAGAAACCGTCCAGTTCCTCCTGCGTCTGGAACACAGCCACATACATCTGGTTGCCCATGGCATCGGACAGGGCGTCTGGAATGCGCTCGACCATGCGCATCTGCGGGCCGTATTTGGCCATAACGGCATCGTGGTCCAAAACAAACCGTTTGCCGTCCCGGCGGCCCACAAAGGCGCAGAACGCATCCGCACCCACCGGCACGGTGGACTGGTCAAACGCAATCATATCCGCCCAAATTTTATAGACATTGGTGCTGTGGGCAAAATTGATCATATCCGGCGTGAATCCGCCGCATGGCCGCATATTGACCTCCAGCGCCACAATCTGTCCCTGCTTTCCCAGCCCCTCCTGATCCCGTTCCAAGCGGAAAAATTCAAAATGGACAAACCGGCTTTTCACCCCAAAGCTCCGAACCGTGTCCCGGCCTGCCCTGCGGGTATCCTCAGGCAGATCCTTGAGGATATAATAGACGGCGTTGTTTGCCTCGTTGACAATGTCCATAATGGAGACCGGTGTAATGTTTCCAGTTTCAAAAATGGGATTTCCGTGGGAGTCAATGATCGCGTCATAAGAGTTGACTGCCGCATACACAAATTCTTCCATAATATAAGAGATTTCCGGCTCCTTGTCCGCCAGAAACGCCCGCAGCTCATCATCGCTGGACAGCTTATAGGTGTGAGAAGCGCCCACGCCGTTGTCCGGCTTCACCACCACCGGATACCCCACCTGCTCCACAAAGGCCCGGCAGCCTTCAAAAGAATCCACCAAGTGGTACCGCGCCACAGGCAGACCGGCTTTCTGATAGTACGCCTTCATCTTCGACTTGTACTTGATCCGCGGCATATCCTCTTCCTGAAACCCGGTGGTGATATGGAAGTCGGACCGCAGACGGGCATCCCGTTCCAGCCAGTATTCATTGTTGGACTCCAGCCAGTCGATCCGCCCGTACTTAAAGATGAAAAAGGCCACAGCACGGTAGACCACATCATAATTCTCCAGGCTGCCCACTTTATAGTATTCCTGAAGGCTGTTTTTCAGATCGCCGCTGAGCTCCTCATAGGGCTGGTCGCCGATTCCCAGGACATTGAGGCCATTGTTTTTTAGCTCCCGGCAGAACTGCCAATAATTTGTCGGAAAATTGGGAGAGATGAATATAAAATTCTTCATAATTTCCACTGCTTTCTTTCTCAAAATTCGGCCTTTCGCCGGATACTCCCCATCTGATTGCGCCGCAGGCTGCAACGGACACTACGGCAGCAGGAACGGCACAAAATAGGCCACCTGCTTATACCACCAGTCCCAGTCGTGGGCGCAGTCATAGCCCCAATAGTCCACCCACACATGAATGCCTTTGTCCCGGCAGATGGCATCCAGCCACCGGGTGGTCTCCGGCAGCTCCCAAGGGCCCTGCCCTACACAGATCACAGCCTTTTTCCGGTTGTACAGGTCAATATATGGGTGATCGGCGGGCATATTGGCCAGGTAATGAATCGGAGAATTTTGGTACACCACCTCGTCCATATAGCTGTCAAACCCATACTCCGCCGTATAAATGCCGCTGAGGGCCAACAGCCGGTCAAACAGATCCGGCCGGCGGAAATACAAATTGGCTGCATGGGTCGCGCCAAGGCTGCATCCAAATACCATGACGCCGGGATACCCCTCCCATCCGTTGCGTTCATTGGCAATTCCCCGCATAAACGGGACCATTTCGTCGGTGATGTAGCGAATCCAGTCCTCGTAACGCCGGATGCGCCAATAGGGGTCGGCGCATTTGTTGGACCAGGTTTCCCGATCCACCGTGTCAATGGAAAACACCATAACCTGCCCGGCGTCAATCCACGGCGCCCAGGCATCGGTCATGGAAAAGTTTTCGAAATCATAAAACCGGCCGTCCTGGCATGGAATAAACAGAACCGGCCTCCCGGCATGGCCATAGAGCTTGCACTCCATATCCTGGCCCATATTGGGACTGTAATCTTTGAAATATTCTGTATGCATCGGCGGCACCTTCTTGTGTATATTACCTCTTATTCGTTCGAGCCGTCCACATTGTAGAGGAGAGTATGCAGGAAAAACGGAATCTGCCGTTCCCAGCTGGCCTCATTGTGATTGCCGCCGGGGACGATCCGGCAGCTGAGCAAAATCTTTTTGCGCAAAAGCTGGGCCGTGACCTTGCTGAACTCCTGCAACATGTTTGCATGGAACCCCATCTCTCTGGAGCCGTAGTCCATATAGACCACGGTATCTTGCGCAACTCGCGCACGGCTGATGAGCGCTTCGAGCTGATCTGTGGCAAACCAGATGGACGGCGACAACGCGGCCGCCCTGGAAAAGACCCGGTTATAGGCCAGCACCGCATACAGGCTCATGAGGCCGCCCATGGAACTGCCGGCAATAAACGTATGCGCCCGGTCCGGCAGTGTGGGGAACTCCCGGTCTACAAGGGGCTTAAACTCATCCACAAACCATTCCATCGTCTGCCGGCCGCGGCCGCAAATGGCGCCCAGTGCCGGATCCTGAAAGCTGAACGGCGAATACTCCGACAGGCGTCCGCCGTCCGGGCTGTGATTGCACTCCACAGCGGCCACAATCAGCGGTGTGCCGGTATTGTCCAGATAGTCTTTCATCCCCCAGCTCTTCCCATAGGTGGCGTCTTCGTCAAAAAAGACATTGTGCCCATCGAACATGTACAGAACCGGGAACCGAGCCTCCGGGTCATATTCCGCCCAATCAGGCACGTAAACATAGGCACGGCGCGGTGCGTCTCCCGTCAGCGCCGGAAGCGTTACATTCCATTTGAAAACCATGATCAATCAAGTCCCTCTGCTGCGTGTTTGCTGCGAACTGCCGTCCTGGCTCCGGCTTTGGGGCCAGGGCGCGGCTCTGCTTGTAGTGTAGCACATGGCCGCAAAAAAAGCAATTCGGCTTCTCCAACCGGCAGGCTCCGCAGCCCTTGGACGCAAAACTTACCTCATGCGTGGGACAGCGCCGGAAAGCGCAGCTTCTGCCCTGCAAGCAGGGCGTCCTTCCCCCGAAGCAGAAACAGGGTGGTGTCTTCCTCCCGCAGCTCTATGCAATCGCAGCGGTCCGCATTCACCGGTACAAATCCCAGCACCACACGGCGGGTGCCCGGACCGGCAGCCTCCCTGAGAATCGTCTCCATGGGCGCCTGCGATGCACCAAAAATGTCGTAACAGAAAAACTGTGCCCCTTCCTGCGCCCCCACCACCACGACGTCCCGGGACGGAGAATACCAAACGCACGATGCCAGGGGGCCGGCGCAGTAAAACATCAACAGTCCCGAATTGTCCTCCATGGCCAGCCGGGAATAGGGATTGGAGGCTTCATAGCACCGCAACAGACACGCCTGCCCCTGGGGCGTGTGCGGATCCAAGCGGCAAAAGTCCCTCGCTGCGGGCGTCAGATTCAGCGCATATTGATACTCTTTTTCCGGCGCGAACCCGAATTTCGGGTAGAATTCCAGCACAGAGTCGTTGGCATACAAATACATGACATCACAATTGTCCCGCCAATCCGTCAGGACTTCCCGCATCAGCCGGCTGGCCAGCCCCTGTCCCCGAAAGCCGGGATGGGTCATCACGGTTCCCAGTTGGATACAGCGCCTCTGTCTCCCATCCCATCGGACCGGGATGCGGTTGACAGACACATTGGCCACGACGCGGCCATCGCAAACCAGTGCATAGGGTTGGTACCTGTCCGTCCAGAATCCGCTGCAATACCATTGCGAAAAATCCAGGCCGAACGTCTCCCTCGCCAATGTAAAAAAGCTTTCGCGCAGCTGGGGATCGTCCCGGACATGCTTCTCCAGTGTCAATGCTGCCATCATTCTCTCCTTTGCCGCTTTACGGCTGACAGATCCCACAGGGCGCATAGCCCTGGGCGATCAACTCCTCTCTGCTGCCGGTGTAGTCCTGCCGGTTGCTTTCGCTCATGGCCGCAGCGCCGGAACAATCCGGAAAATGGAATTTCATAGAGCGCGTATTGAGGACATATTCCTGGGCAGCGTCCTGTTCGCCGGCATCGCCGGAATCAAGTTCGGGCTTTGCAGATTCTGTCACATCCACAGTGTCTGTCTGCGCCGTCTGCGGCGATCCGGCGGACTCGCTTTCTGCCAGATGGCTCTGGCCAGTGGCATAGTCGATGACAACGCCGGGCTGCACATTGTAGATATAGACATGAAAGCAGACGCCCTCCCCGCCGTCCTCCACACTCAGTGCTTCTAACTCCACACCACTGGCCACCAGATTGGCCCCTTCGAACACAGGCGTTACCCGATAGAGTACATGGTTCTCTGTTTCTGCCACATAGTCGGCCACCAGGTTCTCAAAAGGCAGCATTCCCTCGACGTTGAGATATCGGGTGCCGGTTATCAAATTCTGTTCGTTGGCATTCTCCCCCGCCAATTGATAGCCAATGAGATGACAGCGGTTGTACAGGTACTTCCCGTCCACACAGTCGTACTTCACAGTCTGCCAGCCGGATGGCCGCACCTGCCCAATGGACCCCCGCTCCTCCGTTGGCATCAGTTCTATGCAAATATTCGCATATGCTACGCCGCAGCGGCCAAGGCTGTCCAGAGGACTGTAGCGTTCAAAGGCTTCTGTGGTCAGATCTTCCTGTGAAAAGTCCGGTTCATTGTCCTCCAGTACCACATAGGGCTCCCCGGCATAGGCCGGCAGAGCGTCCAAGCTGACAATCTCCGCCGCGCCCTCGCGGACCGCCACGCCCTGACACCCCGTTAGCAGAACGCACAGCACGGCCAAAAGGCACACAATCCCGCGCAGTCTCTGATTCATATCTTCTCCTTCCCCCAATGGCAGTAGCCTCGCTGTGCGTTATTTTCTGGCTTCCACCACACAGAAATACTCCATGTCTCCGGCAGGGCGCAGCGGCACTTGGGACAAATCAACAGTTCCTGTATGGAAAACGTCAGAAGTATTCCTTTCTAAATGGCTACATAAGCCGCAGGGCCGCGTGTACCGCAGCGCTCAAATACAAATGATTTATGTTTGATTATAGCAAACAGACCGTGTATAATCAAGTTCAGAACATCTATGCGAGGAGTCTATTATGATCGAACAAGTTGCACCCCATATTTACAGTATCCTCATTCCCCTGCCGGGCAATCCCCTGAAAAGTCTCAATGCCTATCTGATCAAGGGCGCTCGGAATCTGCTCATTGATACAGGCTTTCGTCAGCCTCAGTGCCGCAATGCCATGCTGGAAGCGCTGGACAGCTTGTCCGTATCCATGGAGAATACAGATATTTTTCTGACCCACCTGCATTCGGATCATTCCGGTCTCGCACCGGAGCTTGCGTCAGCATCCACGAAAATCTTCCTGTCCGGCTATGACCGTACCCGCCTGCCCGGCAAGCTGTGCGAGCTGCAGTGGGACAAAAACGACGCCTTCTTCCTCAGCCACGGCTTCCCCGCCGCGGAATTGAAAGAGGTCGCCACGAAAAATCCTGCCCGAGAATTTATGCCGCTGCCCTATGACGACTACATTCTGGTGGAAGAAGGCAACGTCTACTCCTACGGCGGCTATGACCTGGAAGCTGTCGCCACACCAGGGCACACGCCAGGGCATATGTGCCTGTATGACCGAAAAAGCGGCATTTTGTTCCTGGGCGATCATGTGTTGTTTGACATCACCCCAAATATTACTGCCTGGATGAACTTTCCCAACGCCCTGGGGGCATATCTGGAAAGCCTGCACAAAATCAAGTCCTTCCCTGTTACCCTTCCCCTGCCGGCCCACCGGGCAGTCCACACCACGTTTTCTGCCCGCGTTCAGGAGCTGCTGGACCACCATCAGCGGCGCTGCCAAGAGATTCTGGATATTCTCGCAAAAAAGCCGGACCAACATGCCTACGCCGTCGCTTCCCAGATGACCTGGCGCATACGCTGTCACGACTGGAGTGATTTTCCTGTAGCTCAGAAGTGGTTTGCCGTCGGCGAAGCCATCGCCCATCTGGAGTTTCTGGAGAGCACCGGGCAGGTGCAGCGCAGATTGTCCGGCGGCGAATCCCTGTTCTATCTGTCCTGAGGGAGGCCGTATATGCTGCGATACCTTGTGTACTATCTACTTTTCATAAATCTTTTGGCACTGATGCTTATGGGCGTGGACAAGCATCGGGCAAAACGCCATCGGTGGCGCATTCCGGAACGCACCTTGCTGTTGACCGCCGTCCTGGGCGGCTCCATCGGCGGCATTGCCGGTATGCTGCTGTTCCGGCACAAGACAAAGCATGCGAAATTTTATATTGGACTTCCGGTGATTTTAGGGGTACAGATTGTATGCGCAGTCATCATTTTAACTGCAAATCCGTAAATTTCGCTGCACCAACGCCGAGGGGATTCCATTTGCTCACATTAGATGAACGGAACCGCAGAAGTCACTTTTTTGTTTCCTGTTTGTCCTCCTCCGGCACATTTTCGACACATCTCAGTAAATCCTCCGGGGAAATTTTGTAGAGTTTTGCGAGAGCAATCAGATTGGAGGTATTCGGATCGCTGGAGCCGTTTTCCCATTTGGAAACGGACTGGCGGCTGACGCCCAGCGCCTCCGCAACAAATTCCTGTGTCATTTGACAGCGCATACGGTTTTCCTTCAGGGCTTCTCCCAGGGATTTTTTAACTTTCTTCTTTTCTTCCCGAACCTCTTTGGAACGAATGTACTTTTTTAATGCTTTTACAATCAGGAGGTTTACAATCAGGATGAAAAGGTACACAATCCCGCAGAAAACGGCAAGACAAAATAAAATATAGGTTGATTGTAAAATCAAGTTGAACACCTAACAAGAAAGTCCATAG